>NZ_JAVFHZ010000002.1:0-380549 GCF_033052755.1 Idiomarina solivarensis
CCATAGCGGTGTGGCACCACCTGAATCCATTCCGAACTCAGAAGTGAAACACACCAGCGCCGATGGTAGTGTGGGGTCTCCCCATGCGAGAGTAGGTCACCGCCAGACTACAAATAAAACGACCCCGGTGCTAACGCGCCGGGGTTTTTTTATGTCTGTCGGTTAACCTCCCGGCAGGCTGACTCAATGCCCCTCCCCCTCCTTTCGTATGTGAAGATCAGGCGACTATAACTTTTGTTTATATGGCATCACTTTCTGGACTGAACCATAGCTTAAATCTCCTGCTATATTAGTACTATATTTATAAGGGAGAGCAGTATGAAACGTTTTAATGCAATTACTCTTGCTATAGCAAGTTCCTTTTTAGTCGCGCCCACCGTCTCTGCTCAGCAAAACTCTGGAGCGGAAGTAGAAGAAGTTATTCAGGTAGTGGGTTCTCGTCTGTCTATGCGAACAGCAACTGACGGTGCGGCACCAATTGATATCATAAGTGGCGAAGACTTAGCCGCTACAGGTATTACGGAAACGGCTAAAGCACTTCAGTACGCGGTACCGAGTTTCAGTTTCCCCTCCTCGTCAATTACTGACGGCAGTGACGCTGTAAGACCAGCCTCACTAAGAGGTCTTTCACCTGATCACACCTTAGTGTTGATTAACGGAAAACGCCGCCACAGCTCTGCGTTAGTTCACCTCAATGGTACAACAGGCAGGGGCAGTTCGAATGTTGATCTAAATGCCATACCAATGTCAGCGATTAAGCGGATAGAAGTGCTGAGAGACGGTGCCGCCGCTTTATACGGTTCTGACGCAATTGCCGGTGTTATCAACATTGTTTTAAAAGACAACAGCGAAGGTGGCGACGCCAGCTTCCAAGTGGGTCAGACTCATAAAGGCGATGGAGAACAATGGAGACTTTCCGGAAGCACCGGCTTTTCCATTGGAGAAGAGGGCGCATTAACGCTATCAGGCGAACTACAGCACAAAAATAGAACTAATCGTGCGGGTTTGGATCTTCGTCAACAATACCCCTTATTAGAAAATGGGGAGCTGGACCCAAGGGAGGAAACCTTTAACAGACAAAGTTTCCATATTGGCTCAGGGGAGTACGAGAATGCTTCGTTGTTTGCCAACTTGGATATGAGCCTGGGTGAAGGAAACTTGTACGCGTTTGGTGGAGTGAGTGATCGTAAGTCTGAGTCGGGAGCGTTTTACCGCAGGGCATTACAGGATGGCAACTTAACGTCGATTTACCCCGATGGTTTTCTGCCTATTCTGGCTCCTGATGTTAAGGACTACTCCGCCTACCTTGGTTATGAATGGTTTATCAAAGAATGGACACTGGACTTAAGCGGCGGCTACGGCGTTAGCGAGTTTCAATATAACGTAGAAAATTCACTGAATGCCTCAATGGGTCCTGAGTTGACGCCTACCTCATTTGATGCCGGAACCTTAAGCAATAAAGAAGCGAACATCACTTTCGATGCACAACGGTTCATACCGTTTGCGAATAATTCGGAGTTATCTCTTGCCTTTGGTGTGAGTTATCGAGAGAACACTTACCAAATAGAAGCTGGAGAGAGAGCGTCATACCTTGACGGTGGTTACCAGGGAAGACCAGCAGGAAGCCAAGGCTTTACCGGCTTCAAACCTGAGTCAGAAGTTGATCAAAGCCGCGATAACACTGGGGTTTATATAGAAGCGGAAAACCAATTGACCACAGACTTCATGTGGGGAGCGGCAGTTCGCCATGAGAATTATTCAGACTTCGGTAACAACACCAGTTGGAAACTGTCTAGCCGCTATGATGTTACCGATAGAATCGCTATTCGCGGCACGCTCAATACGGGCTTCCGCGCACCGAGCGCTCAGCAACTCTACTTCACTAATATTTCAACTCTAGCGGTTGATGTTAACGGCGAAACGGTATTGGAACAATCCGGAACATTCAATTCGCTGAGCCCTATTACCGAAGCACTAGGCATTCCTGAATTACAACCTGAAGAGTCTGAAAGCTTAAGTGCGGGCATTGTCTGGAATGGCTATGACGGACTCGCAATTACCGTTGATTACTTCCAGATTAATATTGATGACAGGATCATCTTGTCTAATCAGGTTCGTCCGGCAGATTCGCCTGCGGTTGCTAATGCACTGAGTTCTGCCTCCGCAGAGAATGCTCGCTTTTTTATTAATGCAGTAGATACCAAAACCAATGGGTTAGATATTGTCGCGAGTAAGACATTCAACCTGAATCAATATGGCGATTTAAAAGCTCAATTTGCATACAGTTTTAATAATACTGAGATAGAGTCAGTTAACCTGCCTCCTTTATTTGACGGACTAGAAACTGTTTTATTCGATTACGATGAAAAAGTACGTATGACAGATTCAACTCCTGATAATAGTGGTTCGTTTGGTTTAACCCATAGCCTGGGGAATTGGCGAACCGACTTGAGATTCAGCTATTTCGGAACTTATATTATTGGTGACTATGATGAAGGTGAGACTGCCGAAGAAGCTAATGAATCTTATGGGCCTAATTGGATAACGGATTTATCCGTCCAATACGCATTTTCTGAGAATGTTAATTTAACGGTTGGTGGTCAGAATATTTTCAGCCAGTATCCTAAAGAGCAGGTAATTGAGAGTCCATTTGATCGGATATTTAAATACCCGAATACGAACTCCCCAATCGGCTTTAACGGCGGCTACTTTTACGCAAAAGTAGAGTATAAATTTTAGGGATCGTGACAATGAATAGTAGTAAAAACCGCCAATATTTGGCGGTTTTTTTATTTATTACGGATGCGGTAAAAGTTAAGTTGATGAAATAAAAAGAATAAATAGTTGGCACGGTAGTTGTAACTCCAATAGTAGTTGTGTCTATTACGTCGTTATTGGAGTTATCATCATGTCAAATCGAAACTTTGGTTGGTTACTGGTTTTATCTATCGTTGGTCTCTTATTCTTTGCCGAAGAGATATTCTCTTTTCTGGGAATAGCGGTTGGCTCAGTTATCGAGTTGTCAGTCAGTTTATTGGTTAGTCTATTTGTTGTTGGCCTTGTTTTCTTTATCGTTGTCAGCGTATTTGGAAGTGTGCTATTAGGTGTTGGTGCCGCTTTCGTTACTCTGCTACTGAGTGGAATCGGCTTTTTCTGGCCATTGCTCCTTTGTCTATTGGTTCTTTACTTTATTTTTCGCAAACCAAAGGTTTCTAGAATTGGTTAATCACGTGTAATATAGAGCCTTAGTTAAATAAAGGAGCTAAGGCGATGCGTAAAATGATGTTGGTTCTGCTTTGTTTGTTGCCGGCGACAGCAATGGCAGAGTCATTAAACGTTAGTGATGGCTGGGCTCGTGCTAGTATTCCGGGGACTGAAAACGGTGCGGCTTATGCTACGCTTGAAAACCCTAATAGTGACGCCGTTAAAATTACCAGTATAAGCTCAGATATAAGTGATGTTGCCGAAGTGCATCGTCATGTTGTGTCTGGTGATGTAATGAAAATGGAAGCGGTTAGCCCACTCGTAATTGCCCCCGGCGAGATTATTAAATTTCAGCCAGGCGGCCATCATTTTATGCTGTTCGATTTAAATTCACCTCTTAAAGCCGACGAAAGCTTCTCTCTGATTCTACACTTTGATTCAGGTAAACAGCAGAAAATTCAATTTACAGTTCAGTAATAGACATTCGAAACCTAATAGGGATAGTTATGTATAAAAAGACCTTAGTGCTAGCCGTAACGTTAGCGGTTGCTCCTGCCAGTGCCATGGCCGACACGCTTTTCGGTGTTTATGCCGGTGGGCAAGTTTGGAGTGCCAATAATGAAGGGCAATATGCTGTTGGCTCTAATTTAATCGATCCGAATTTCGAGGACGAAAATCACAGCAGCTATTACATTGCAGTTGAGCACCCTATTCCATTAATTCCTAATATTAAGGTTCGGGAGAATACGTTAGAAGTTAATGGCGGATATGGACAAAACGACTTTAGCCACAGAGATTATATTTTTTACTACGAAATTTTCGATAATGATTTAGTCTCTTTTGATATTGGTGTCAATGCCATGGATTTTGATGGAACATTGCGCACTGGTTTAGGTAATAGCATCGGTCGCCAGGACTTTTCTGTGACTGTTCCAACAGCCTACGCCGCAGCGAGAGTCGGTATACCCGCTACAGATTTGACGTTTTTTGCTGATGTCAGCGCTCTAAGTGTGAAAGACAGCAAAGTTCAGGATGCTCAAATTGGTCTGGAATATCGCTTAGTTGAAAATCTGGCTGTCGACATTAATCTTAACGCTGGTTATCGTCATTCGGTTATTGAGCTTGATGATGTGGATGAAATTTATTCGGATGTAACCTTCAAAGGTCCTTTCGTTGGAGTAGAAGTTCATTTTTAATCGAATATTTAGGTTATTCTAAGCTTGCAGGTCATTCATTATATAAGCTAGATTGTTATATGTTTGTAACTTATTATAAATGGATGGCCTAGGCGAATGGTCAGTAGTCAAGACGAACCTCTATTTCTTCATGATGATGAAGTAACTCAGGCAGAATACAGTAAAGGTTTTTGGAAGATATTGATCGTCGATGACGATCAGGAAATCCATGCAGTTACTAAAATGGCGCTTGCAGACGTAATTATTTGCGGACGTCAGCTTGAGTTTCATCATGCTTACAGTGGTAATGAGGCTCTGGATCGCTTAAGCGAACACGATGACTTCGCTATGGTATTGCTCGACGTTGTTATGGAGACTGATAACGCTGGGTTAGAGGTCGCTAAAGCAATCCGGGAGCAATTGGGAAACGATGAGATTCGAATTGTATTACGAACCGGACAGCCAGGATACGCGCCCGAAGAAAGTGTCGTTAAAAATTACGATATTAATGACTACAAAACAAAAACAGAGCTTACCCGAAGCCGCTTATTAACGACGGTATTTTCTGCCGTTCGCTCCTATCAACAACTCTGCACTATTAACGAAAACCGCCGAGGTTTACGTAAAATTATTCATTCAGCCTCGAACTTAATGGAAAAGCACTCCATTGTGAATTTTTCCGAGGGGGTCGTTACACAAATAGCGTCACTGCTTGGCTTGAATGCAGAAGGTATTGTTGGTGCCCGGGCTCCTCATAAAGATAACGATATTTTGGTGTTAGGCGCTGCAGGACATTTTGCCGATAGCATCAATAAAAGCCTGTCGACTCTTAATTCCGAAGAAATAGAAAAAAGTGTAAGACGATGTCTTAATGAACGTCGGCATATACACACAGACAATGCTACGGTATTTTTTATTGACGGACAGGTTCATCAAGCGGCGGCTTATATTGAAACAAAAAATATTGTTGCTGAGTACGATCAAGAATTGTTGGAAGTGTTTTTAGCGAATATCGCGGTTGGTTTTGAAAACGCGAATTTATTCGAAGAGTTACAAACTGCAGCGTACCTTGATCCTTTAACGGGTATTCCTAATCGTGCTGAGTTCACGCGTAACCTTCAAATGCTGTCGGAGAAACCCGACAAAGAGATCATGATAGCGGCCATCGACATTGATCATTTTTCTGACGTTAATGATGGTTTAGGACAAGATGTCGGAAACTTACTGCTGCGTTCTGTTGCATTGCGTTTAACCGAGCAGCTTGGTAGTCATGTGTTTGTTTCACGTATTGCCGCCGACGTATTCGGTATTTTCGGTCCCACAAGTATTATTACACCTGCGGCTTTCAACGAGCTATTCGCTTTACCTTTTCGAGCGGGCGAGCACTATATTCCGCTGCGTGTCACCTGCGGCTTAGCCTCGGCAGGTAACCCTGAGAAGGTGAATGGCAAAGGGCTGTTAAAGCAAGTTTACATCGCTCTAAAGAATGCCAAAAATAATTCTTTCGATCGTTACAATTATTATCAACCGTCGATGGAGCAGGACACCCAACGCCGGTTACACCTTGTGCGGCGCTTACGTGCTGACTTTGCGAACCGGAAACTGCAGGTCTGGTACCAGCCGCAAGTTGACCTTAAGACTCAAAGAGTTATTGGCGCGGAAGCGCTCTTGCGTTGGCCTCAGAGCGACGGCTCTTTCATTTCTCCGGCAGAATTTATTCCTTTAGCAGAGTACTCCGGACTTATTGTGGAAATAGGTTCCTGGGTTATTGAAGAAGCTTGTCGGCAAATCAATGCATTCGACGAAATCGGCTTGCCGGAATTACGGGTAGCAGTCAATGTATCAGTGCCACAATTCCGGAAGCGCGACTTTCCGGAGTTGGTTGAAAAGCAGATAGATCAATGGGGTATCGATCCCAAAAGAATTGAACTTGAGATTACAGAAAGTATTGTCATGGAAGATCCTGACTTAGTTGCTGATATTTTACGACGTTTGAAACAGCAAGGTATTCAGGTCGCTATTGATGATTTTGGTGTTGGTTTTTCATCGTTAAGCTACTTACAAAAATTGCCCTTGGACCGAATAAAAATAGATAAAACCTTTGTCAGTAATTCGGATCAGAGCAGCGGGCAGATAATCATTGAGACTATTGTCGACATGGCAGGACGCTTAGGGTTAAAGGTTTTAGCAGAAGGTATCGAAGAGCAATCACAGCTTGATTACTTTCTTGGCTTAGAATGTACTGAGGGGCAAGGCTACTTCTTTGCTAAGCCTATGCCCGCTAACCAGTTAATTAGTTTGTTGCAAAAGCAGATGAACGACTCTTAGTTATAAACTTCAACGTTATCAGCGTTCATTTGATAGCCGGTAACCGCCAGATCGCCTTCTTTTCGTTCTACTTTAAGGGTGCCCTCAATCCAAACCGCATCATAGGTCTTTTCGTAAGGAACACCTTCCTCGTATTTAACATGGATAATCTGGTTTGGTGGCGGTGGCGGCACGTGAATACAAGCCCCAAAGTAGGGAACTAGTAGAAACTCTGTCACTTTATCCGCATCACCTTCCAGTTGAACAACATAGCCGGGAATACGTACCTTTTTACCATCCAGCGCCTGAACGACAGGGGCGTCCAGATTCGACTGCCGGTCTTCTTCAGGATTCGCATCATAGTACGATTGAGGCTTAACCGGAGGCGGAGTAAAGCCCTCAGGAATTAAGTCTTTCCAACCAATTTTTTCTGCAGCTGCGAACGCAGGCAGCGTCAGCATGAGTAATACGACAGTTAATAACCTCTTCATATTTTCACCGTAAGTCCGTCTGCTAAAGAATTGCGATAAGCTCGCCAGGCTGGAATTAAACTTAACAAGAAACCGGCAATAATAACGAGCGCGATACGCCACCATTCTGCACTGCTGGGCCAGGAACTACTGAGTATTAAGCCGGTTTGAGACTGAATAATACCAGCTAATGACCATTGCAGGCCATAAAGTAATAGTAAGCCGGAAAAAGCTCCGACGACTGTCAATAGCAGAGCCTCACTGAGCAATAAACCAAATATAGTCCCCGGTCCCGCTCCTACTGCTCTTAAGACAGCCATCTCCCGGCGGCGTTCCCGTAAACTGGCGAGCATAATCGTCAGCATGCCCAGTAAGCCAATTAACACAACCATAGCCGATATTGCGGTTAGCGCTTGTTCGAAGACTCTTAATGTTTTCCACAGCTGCTGCAAGGTCATGCCGGGTAAGAGGGCCGTTAAAGGCTCTTTTTCATAGGTATTAATTTGGCGCTGCAAGCGCAAAGCCAAGGGTTTGGCTTTTAATCCGAGCAAGGCTGCGCTGAGGCTTTCAGCCGGCGCTTCGCCGCGATGGTCATGACCTGAGTGGTCTTGCTCGCCGCTGTGAATCATTTCCAGACTGTGAAGTGTTACCAAAACGGCTTGATCAACCGGTGTGCCAGTTCGTTTCAGTATGCCAGTGACAGTGAGTGGATGCTGATCGTGCTGGCTAAAACTAATTCCGCCACTCCCATGGGCAATCACGATATCGTCGCCAATCGTTTTTGAGAGCTTCTCAGCAGCGTCAGCGCCTAATACAACGTCTTCAGCAGAGTGGAAAGGTTGGCCTTGTGAAAATTCCAGAGCCTGCTTCTTACCGTACTTAAAGTGCTCGAAATAATCACCGGTTGTGGCGACAACGGGCAGCCCCTGAACACTATCACCCAATGATATCGGAATTGCCCAACTGACTTCCGGGCGTTCTTTAATATCGGTAAAGCTTTCCCAACTCATGTTGTTGGTCATACTACCAATGTGGAAAACCGAAGAAAGTAACAGTTGGGTTTGTCCCGTCCGTGCTCCGATAATTAAATCGGTGCCCGATACAGTGTTTGCGAAATGACTCTGAACTTGCTCGCGAACGCGTTCTACAGCCAGTAGTAAAGTGACACTGACCGCTATAGCAATAATGGTTAACAGGACACTGGCGCGCCGGTTTAATAAGCTTTTCACTGCCAGGCGAATCATGATTGAACTCCTGCCTGGTTGAGCTCGTTAAGCTCGACGTGCTTATCAAAATAGGGAGATAAAGCGGCATCATGTGTCACAAATATCACCGTGGTGTCATTCTGTGCACTCAGCTCAAGCAATAATTGAATAAAGGTATCTCGGTGTTCAGCATCGAGTGCCGAAGTGGGTTCGTCAGCTATGAGTAGTTTAGGAGCGCCAAGCAGGGCTCTTGCCGCCGCAACACGTTGTTGCTGGCCAACGCTGAGTGTATGAGCGGGTTGCTGGATTTGTTCTGAGGACAATCCTAAGCGGAGCAACATCTGATTGGCGCTGGTTTGCGCTGAAATATTTTGCTTTGCTAGCCGTTGCTGTCGCATTTTCGAGAATTGACAGGCCAGCAACGCATTATCCAGAGCGGATAAATAGGGCAGTAAATTGAACTGCTGAAAGATATAACCAATATTGTCGGCACGGTAACGGTCACGCTGTCTACCGGACAAACTGGAGAAAGACGTCTCAAACAGGTCCAGCCGGCCTGTTTGAGGCGTATTAATTCCGGCTAACAGCGAGAGTAGTGTGGATTTTCCACTACCGCTGGGGCCGCGCAGCAACACTGTCTCACCTTGTTTCACCTGCCAGGCAGGAATGTACAAAATAGGTTTTTGTGCCGCCCATGAAAAGCTCAGCTCTTCAATGTTGACGGCATTTGTTGCGCTGGTATTACTCAAAACGTTGAATTAAGATTTTTTAGCACGTTCAAAAGACGATACGATTTCTTCTTTTGCAGCGGCGGCATCACCCCATCCGTCAACTTTAACCCACTTACCTTTTTCCAGCTCTTTGTAGCGCTCGAAGAAGTGAGTAATTTGAGCTTTTAGCAATTCAGGCAGATCATCAACGTCATTAATGTGGTCGTATTCTTTCGTCAGCTTACTGACTGGAACCGCGATGACTTTTGCATCTTCGCCTGCTTCGTCGGTCATTTTTAACACACCAACCGGGCGGCATTTAATGACTGAACCCGCCTGCAATGGATACGGAGTCGGGACTAACACGTCGACCGGGTCGCCATCTAATGACAGAGTCTGATTAACAAAACCATAGTTAGCCGGATAGAACATCGCTGTCGACATAAAGCGGTCAACCCAAAGCGTTCCGGTATCTTTATCCACTTCGTATTTAATCGGATCTGCGTTTGCCGGGATTTCGATGATGACATTTACTTCTTCAGGCATGTTGGTGCCCGCGGAGACGTTTCCTAAGCTCATAGTACTTCCTGCTCTAGTAAAAAATTGAATAATAAAGTCATGGTTACTGCGCGATTATAGCGGCTCGCCCCAATCACGCAATAGTCATTCAGTCTAATAGGGTCTGGGATGCTGTTTATGGTACTCCATGCACATATCCACTTCGTTCGCCGATCCCATCACCACCGAAACTCGCTGGTGAATATGCTCAGGTACAATTTCCAGCAAACGGCGGTAACCATCAGACGCTTTGCCACCCGCTTTTTCAACGAGCATGGCCATAGGCGCGGCTTCATATAAAAGTCGCAGTTTAAAAGGCTTTTCCGGGTTACGGGCATCCCATGGATAGGTAAACAAGCCACCACGAGAGATAACTCTATGCACGTCCGACACCATGGCCGCATTCCAGCGCATATTAAAGTTTTTACCTCTGGGGCCTTCTTCTCCATCCAGTAAATCACTGATATAAGAGCGAATTGGATCGGCCCAGTGACGGCGGTTTGACATATTAATGGCAAACTCTTTGGTGTCTTTGGGTATCTCTGCCTTTTCGTGAGTGAGTAAAAACTCACCTACCGTTTGATCCAGTGTATAAGTGCGAACGGATTTGCCCGTAGTCATCACCAGCATGGTCGCCGGCCCATATAATACGTAGCCCGCTGCGACCTGCGCTTTACCGGGTTGCAAGAACATAGCTTCGCTGGTTTCTTCTCCTTCGGGTTTGCGCAGGATAGAAAAAATGGTGCCGACGCCGCCGTTTATATCAATATTAGAGCTGCCATCCAGTGGGTCGAAAGCAACCAGGTAGTGTCCTGAATTTGGGCTTTCGACAATGGAGTCTTCCTCTTCAGAGGCTACGGCATGAACGTTAGGTGACTCAAGCAACAGCGTTTTTAACAACTGATTGGCAACCACATCGAGTTTTTTCTGAGTCTCGCCCTGAATATTTTCATCCAGCGTTGAGCCTAATACACCGGCTAATGCGCCTTGATGCAGGCGAAAAGAGATTTCCTTGGCCGCAATTTGAATGGTGTTAATAACAGAGATAAGCGACTCGCTGGTTTGATCCGCTCTCAGTGTTGGTAATAAACGTTTCATGAAGGTTCCTGCAGCTCTGGTTATTGGGTGCTAACAAATGTTTGTTCAGAGGGCGCAAATGATACCTTATTTTTTGGTAAAAATCCTGCTTGTCGGCGACTACGGTGGTACACTTTCGATATTTTAAAAGCAAACGGGTTTGGATAACGCATGCACATTCATATCGTTGGGATTTGCGGTACTTTCATGGGGGGCGTGGCGGCAATCGCTCAGCAGTTAGGTCACCGCGTAACCGGCTCTGATGCCAAGGTCTACCCGCCGATGAGTACGCAGCTGGAAAGTCTTGGTATTGAATTGATGCAGGGGTATTCCCATGACAATCTAAAGCCTCGTCCCGATATAGTGATCATCGGGAATGCCCTAAGCCGTGGGAACGATGAGGTAGAAGCTGTTTTACGCGAACGTATTCCTTATGTTTCCGGTGCGCAATGGCTGCACGACAATGTGCTGACTCAACGTTGGGTGCTGGCAGTTGCCGGTACGCATGGTAAAACGACTACGGCCAGTATGCTGAGTTGGATTTTGCATGAAAACGGTTTTGATCCTGGCTTCATGATTGGTGGTGTACCAGGAAACTTTCCGGTCAGTGCCCGGCTAACCGACTCGAATTTTTTTGTGATTGAAGCGGACGAATACGACACGGCTTTTTTCGATAAACGCTCGAAATTTGTGCATTACGCACCTGATACGTTAATTTTGAACAACCTTGAATTTGATCATGCTGACATCTTCCCCGATTTAGCCGCTATTCAGCGACAATTCGCCCATTTACTGCGTGTGGTTCCCGACACCGGACAGGTGATCTTACCCAGTGGTGACAGTGCGCTGGAAGAGGTGCTTGAACAAGGGTGCTGGAGTTCGTTGGTGCGTGCCGGTGAGCAAGGTGAATGGCAGGCAAAGTTACTGAAAGCTGACGGTACCGAGTTTGAAGTGCATCACCAGGGGCAGTGGGTTGCCACAGTCCACTGGGATGTGTTGGGGCAGCATAATGTCAATAATGCCGTAATGTCGATTATTGCGGCAGCCCATGTTGGAATTAAAGCGGAACACAGTGCACAAGCACTGACTCGTTTTAAGAGTCCTAAGCGGCGGATGGAGTTACTGGGCGAGCATCACGGTGTGAAAGTCTTTGATGATTTCGCTCATCACCCCAGTGCAATAAAAACAACCGTATCCGGGTTACGACAGCACCAGCCTGATAACCGTATTATTGCGGTGCTTGAGCCGCGGTCAAATACCATGAAAATGGGCGTTCATAGCGATAACCTGGCTGAGGCGCTGGAAGATGCGGATGATATCTTTGTGCTTCAGACCGAAGGATTAAAATGGCGTCTGGCTGAGAAAATGCCGAATGCGCACGTTTTCGAATCGACCGACGACTTACTGGCGGGCTTGTTAACCGAAGTGAATGCAGGAGATTCGGTACTCATTATGAGTAACGGTAGTTTTGATGGTTTGCATCAACGTTTTCTTGAAGCACTGCGACAAATGGACGACACAGGAACCGAGTAATGAAAACAGACAATAGAATCACGGTTGCGATAACAGGCGCTTCGGGTGCCCCTTATGCATTGCGTTTGTTACAATGTTTGCTTGATCAAGATCAACAGGTGCTGTTGTTGATTTCAAGTGCCGCCCGAGTAGTGCTGGCGACTGAGCAAGACATGCAAATTCCGGTTGCCCCGGAAAAAGCGGCGGCTATGCTGTGTCAGCACTTCTCTGTAGGTGCAGAACAACTCAAAGTGTATGGTAAAGAAGAATGGTTTTCTCCGGTCGCTTCAGGTTCAGCTGCACCTGCAAAAATGGTGGTCTGTCCTTGTTCAACCAGCACCTTGTCCGCAATTGCTAACGGCAGCAGCAACACGTTGATCGAGCGGGCGGCCGACGTCGTACTGAAAGAGCGCGGACAATTAATTTTGGTTCCGAGAGAGTCCCCGCTGTCGACGATTCACTTACAGAATATGCTGCAACTCAGTCAGCAAGGCGTAACGATTATGCCGGCTGCACCGGGCTTCTATCATCAACCAGAAAGTATTGATGACCTTATCGATTTTATGGTGGCCAGAATGTTAGACCACCTTGGCCTTGAACAGCGCTTAGTTAGCCGCTGGGGCTATGGAAAGGAGTCATAAAGAGATTTATGAAAGCGTTAGAAATTGAAAATTTGCGTAAGACATACGGCGGTGGTTTTGAAGCTTTAAAGGGCATCAATTTAGTGGTTGAGGAAGGTGACTTTTACGCGCTTCTGGGTCCTAACGGCGCCGGCAAGTCGACCACTATTGGTATCATTTCGTCGTTGGTTAATAAGACCTCGGGCACAGTGAAAGTCTTCGGTTACGATTTAGATACCCAGTTAACCGACTTGAAGCGTCAAATTGGCCTGGTACCGCAGGAGTTTAACTTCAATCAGTTTGAAACCGTGCACCAAATTGTTGTGAATCAGGCGGGTTATTACGGTGTCCCACGAGCATTGGCGAAAGAGAGATCTGAAAAATACCTAAAGCAACTTGGCTTGTGGGACAAACGCAATGAGCCCTCCCGCTCGCTTTCTGGTGGTATGAAACGACGCTTGATGATTGCCCGGGCCTTATTGCATGAACCAAAACTATTGATTCTGGATGAGCCGACCGCAGGTGTTGATATTGAACTGCGGCGATCAATGTGGGATTACCTGACCAAGATAAACCAGCAGGGAATTACCATTATTCTGACGACTCACTATTTGGAAGAAGCAGAAACACTGTGTCGCAATATTGGTATTATCGACAGTGGCCGGATTATCGAAGACACCTCAATGAAGCGCTTGTTGGCACAGTTAAGTCGCGAAACTTTTGTGTTGGATTTAGAGCCAGGTCACAAGGGTGCCGATATTAAAAACTTCAAGCATCAATGGAAAGATGATCACACGCTGGAGGTTGAAGTCGATAAAGACGCGGGGTTAAACGCGGTGTTTGAGCAACTGACAACACAGAAGGTTAAAGTCTTATCAATGCGCAATAAAGCGAACCGGTTAGAGGAATTATTTGTGTCTATGGTTGAACGGGGACGTCAGCAGGAGGAAGCGAAATGAGTCATTCCGCCGCTAACTTTATCGCGTTAAAAACCATTTGGATAAAAGAATGCACGCGTTTTCTTCGTATCTGGATACAAACGTTGGTGCCGCCTGCTATCACAATGACCTTATATTTTGTCATTTTCGGTAGCATAGTTGGCGAGAGAATTGGGGAGATGAGCGGCGTTGGCTATATGGAATTTATTGTTCCTGGTCTGATCATGATGTCGGTTATTACCAACTCCTATTCCAATGTAGCTTCGTCCTTCTTTAGCGCTAAATTTCAGCGCAACATAGAAGAAATGCTGGTGTCGCCGGTACCTACAGCCGTTATTATTGCGGGCTATGTCGGCGGAGGTATGGCCAGAGCCTTGATTGTCGCCGTTATTGTCACCTGCGTGTCTTTCTTCTTTGTAGAAGACATTCAGATTGCTCATATTGGCTATGTCATATTAACCGTTATTCTAACCTCTACCTTATTCTGTCTGGGTGGGTTAATTAACGCTGTTTATGGTAAAACTTTCGATGACATTTCTATTGTGCCGACCTTTGTTCTAACGCCATTAACCTACTTAGGTGGGGTGTTTTATTCGGTGAGTCTGTTGCCGGAATTCTGGCAGAAAGTATCAATGGCAAATCCTGTCCTGTATATGGTTAATGGTTTCCGCTATGGCTTTTTGGGTCAGTCTGATGTGGGGATTGGCCTTGCGATAAGTGTTTTAGTTGGCTTCAACATACTGTTCTTCGCAGTGGCCTATTATATCCTTGATAAAGGCATAGGAATTCGCTCCTGATGCAGCAGGCAAGACCGGTTACGACGAATCAAAATGGGCCGCACGAAGATACCGAAGCGGCCGTTCGTCGGCATTTAGACAGTGACTTTTTGAAGCCTATACAAGCGCACAATCAACAGGCCTTTGATGACATTAACGCGCAGGTTGAAAGCTGGGGTGGGCCGATTATTCTGGACTCCTGCTGTGGCGTGGGAGAAAGTACGGCGAAACTGGCTGAACTTTACCCCCAGGCGATGGTTATTGGCGTCGACAAATCAGCGCACCGAGTGGATCGTCACAGCCACTATCAGACCAATGAGAAAGGTCAGCGATATTGGGTTGTGCGGGCCGATTTAAATGACTTTTGGCGACTGGCCAACAGAGCGAGCTGGCAACCTCAGCAGCACTGCATCTTTTACCCTAACCCATGGCCTAAATCCGCTCACTTAGCGCGACGTTGGCATGGTAGCCCGGTATGGAAAGACGTTGTTGCGCTGGGCGGTGAATTGCAGATGCGTTCAAACTGGAGCTTGTACTTGCTTGAAGTGGCTCAGGCACTTAAGGTGAGCGGATACTACGCCAATATTTCGTTGCTGGCGGACGAAACGGATCCGATAACGCCGTTTGAACGCAAATATAAAAACAGTGGTCAGGCCTTATGGCAACTGCAAGCAAACTTATCTAAGGAGTCCTGATTGAGCCCGAAAACTGAGATAGCGGAAGTTAACCAAGAGTCTCTGTATCGCATCTTTACCATACCAGAAGCTCCTGATTCGACGCTGGGTAAAATCGAGAAACATCTTTCGGAAAACCTGATGGGCTTTTTGGGGGAGCACATTGTTGCCCGTGAAAAGCCTCTGCAGGAAATTGAACGCGACTTTGATAAGTCGCAAATTCCGGAAGAGCCTGCTTTCGTTTCTGACCATACAGAGTTTCTGTTGGATAAATTGGTTGCGCACTCAGTCCATACGGCGTCGCCACGCTTTATTGGCCACATGACGTCTGCTTTGCCGTATTTTCTTCTGCCTCTGGCTAAGCTCATGGTCGGGCTTAATCAAAACCTGGTGAAAATCGAAACCTCGAAAGCTTTTACGCCGTTAGAGCGTAATGTCATCGGTATGATGCACCACTTAGTCTATCAGCAGGATGCTCCTTTCTATAACCGCTGGATGCACAGCGCTCAACATTCACTGGGTGCTTTTTGCTCGGGCGGAACCATCGCTAATATGACAGCACTCTGGGTGGCACGTAACCGTTTGCTGCAGGCTGATGGAGATTTTGCTGGTATTGCAGCGGATGGCTTAGCGGCAGGGCTGCAGCATTATGGTTACTCTAAGCTAACCGTAGTGGTGTCTGAGCGTGGTCACTATTCGTTGAGCAAAGCGGCCGATGTGCTGGGTATTGGTCGTAAAAACTTAGTCTCGGTGGCAACCGACAGCGATAACCGCATTCGCATTGATGAACTTCGCAAAACTTGTGAGAAAATATCAAAAGAAGGTGGCAAGGTTCTGGCGCTTGTCGGTGTTGCCGGCACAACGGAAACAGGACACATAGATCCGCTGGACGACATGGCAACGGTTGCAGAAGAAGTGGATGCTCACTTCCATGTTGACGCCGCGTGGGGCGGAGCAACCCTCCTTTCAGAGCAGCACCGGCCGCTACTGGCGGGAATTGAACGGGCAGACAGTGTTACCATTGATGCCCATAAGCAAATGTATGTCCCAATGGGTGCCGGCCTGGTGTTGTTTAAAAGCCCGTCGTTGGTTAAATCTATAGAGCATCACGCGGAATATATTATTCGTCAGGGCTCGAAAGATTTGGGGTCGCATTCAATGGAAGGTTCGCGGGCAGGCATGGCGATGATGGTCTTTTCTGCCATGCATGTTATCGGTCGCCGAGGTTACGAGCTACTGATTAATAACAGTATCGATAAAGCGCGTTATTTCTCAACACTAATTGCCCAGCAGGATGACTTTGAGGTGATTACAGAGCCCGAACTGTGCATTTTAACGTACCGGTTTGTCCCTGCTAAGGTAAAAGCTGTGCTGGAAAAGGCAACGCCCCAACAGCTTGCCCGCTTAACACCGCACTTAAACGCATTAGTCCGTTATATTCAGAAGCGTCAGCGTGAAACAGGCCAGTCTTTTGTATCGCGGACCAAGCTAACCCCCGCGCAGTACCATCACGAACCGACGGTCGTCTTTCGAGTCGTTTTAGCAAACCCGTTAACAACGGATGAGATGTTGCAGGAAGTTTTAGACGAGCAGCGAAAAATCGCAGCGAAAGCCACCAGCTTGAGAGGCGCACTCCATAACGAAATGCGTGAACTGGGTATGCTTACGTAGCGCTGGTATTGGTCACCCGCAGGTTATCAATCAAGCGCGTTTTTCCCATAAAAGCAGCGGCCAGAATCACCCATTCAGGGTCCTCAGCTGTCGCTTCCTGCAAGTCTGCTGCATTGCGAATACTGAAGTAATCTGGGGTGAAGCCCGCTTCAGTTAAGTCTTTAAGTGCAGCTTGCTCCAGTTCTGCGAAGTGAGTATTTGCGGCTAACTCCGTTCTGACTTTTTGAAGCGTGCTATAAAGCGCTGCAGCTTTTTGTTTTTGCTCTTCTGTTAAATACCCGTTGCGCGAGCTCATTGCCAGACCACTGGTTTCCCGCTGGGTTGGGGTACCTAAAACCTCAACCGGTAAGCTTAGGTCCTGAGCCATTAAGCGAATAACCTGTAACTGCTGATAGTCCTTTTCACCGAAGACTGCTAACTGCGGCTGTACCATATTAAAGAGTTTGCAGACAATGGTGGCTACACCGGTAAAATGTCCTGGACGACTGGCACCACAGAGAATATCGCTAATACCTGGAACCTCTATACGAGTCTGCTTGTCGAGTCCTCTGGGGTAAACATCGCTGACCTGCGGCGTAAATACGGCAGAAACGCCAAGGGCATCAAGTGCCTGACAGTCGGCTTCTAAGGTTCGAGGATAACTGTCGAGATCTTCATTTGCACCAAATTGCATAGGGTTCACAAAAATGCTGACTACCACGTTATCGCAGCGCTCTAGTGCTGTTTTGACTAAATGCAGGTGACCGTCGTGTAGGTTGCCCATGGTCGGCACTAAAGCAACTTCAGACTGTTGCTGGCGCCATTTTCTTAATTCAGCAAGTGATTTTAGAACTCTCATTTGTAGCTGTGCTCGGAAGTTGGAAATTCACCTGAACGTACTTGCTCCGCAAAGGTTCGGAAGGCATCCGCAAGGGAGCCGCCCTGACCTAAGAAGTTTTTAGCAAACTTAGGCAAGTAGTCGCTGTTCATGCCGAGCATGTCGTGCATGACTAGTATTTGACCGTCAGTATCCGGACCGGCTCCAATGCCAATAGTCGGAATCGATACCTGCTCGGTAATGCGCTTGCCAAGTGAAGCGGGCACACACTCTAATACCAGGAGTTGTGCACCGGCCTTTTCCAGCGCCAGAGCCTGATTCAGCGTATCGTCGGCTTGTTGCTGCTCTTTGCCTTGTACTTTATAACCGCCCAGTACATTGACTGATTGAGGCAGCAAACCAAGGTGTGCGCAAACTGGAATGCCACGGGTTTTGAGTCCCTCAATGGTTTCAACCAACCACTGACCTCCCTCGAGTTTAACCATATTAGCGCCGGCCTGCATGAGCCTCGCGGCAACCTCATAAGCTTGCTCTGGTGTGCTGTAGGTCATGAAGGGCATGTCCGCTATAACAAAAGCATCGCTCACGCCACGGCGTACACACTGTGTGTGGTAAACCATGTCATCAGTAGTCACCGGCACGGTTGAATCCCGGCCTTGTACAACGTTACCTAACGAGTCACCGACTAAAATAAAGTTTACACCCTGTTCGGTCATGAGTTTCGCAAAGCTTGAGTCGTAGGCAGTAAGGGAACTTATCTTTGTCCCTTCCTTTTTCATTTTCTGTAGCGTTGCAATGCTGGTTTTGGTTGTTGCCATAACGCACCTTCAGCAGTATTAGATGGATATATCGGACCGACAGATTATCATGTCTAAGCTATCTTCGGTAAGAGTGTCTTTTTGTTGTGTAACTGTCCTGCCATTCGGTAGCAGCCAATCAGACGCTATGTCGGCTAAGGGGACAAGCACAAAGTTACGCTCATATAAGCCGGGGTGAGGTACTCGTAATTGCTCAGAGTGATGTTGTTGCTCGCCGAACAGCAGCAGGTCAAGGTCCAGAGTGCGCTCGCCCCAATGTCTCACGCGTTTGCGACCAAAAGCATCTTCGATATCGTGCAAGGCCTGTAATAGCGCAGCTGCCGTCAGCTTAGTGCTTACCGAGCAAACCGCGTTAACGTAGTCCGGTTGGTCTTGAGGGCCCATCGGTTTACTGCCGTAAAGAGAGGAGTACGCCAACAACTGCCAGCGGGGGTCTTCACTCAAAACCTTTAAAGCCGACAATATGTTTTCTGCCGGCTTGCCCAGGTTGCTGCCCAGTGCAATAAAGGCGTTAAGTTGACTCATTGCCTTTGTTTTCCTGAGGCTTTCGGCGCGGACCACGACGACGGCGTGGTTTGCGACGGCCTGATCCTGATCCCGGCCCCGGCTTTGATGCTTTTAGCTGAGCGGGATTGTCTTGTGCTTTGCTCCAGTGTGCCGCGAGCTCGGACAGTTTTTTATCATCGCTTTCAGCATGAGAGCGCAATAACAGGAAATCGTAGGCTGCTCGAAAACGTTTGTGCTCAAGTACTTTCATGGCACGAGCGCCTTTCGTCACATTCAGCCGGCGTTGTAACTGCCAGATATCTCTGGCCGGCAGGCTGAACCGTTTAGGCAGAGAGAGGCGTTGTGACTGTCGGTGGATGACATCAGCCGCTGCTACGTTGAGTGCGTCCATTGGTGGCAGGCCACCTTCGTTTTCAAGTTGCTCGCGACGAGCTTGCAGCGGCCACCATAGCAGCACAGCAATTAAGTACGCTGGCGTAACCCGCTGTTCTTCGGCTATACGTTTGTCAGTATCCTTAAAGGCTTTCAGCATCATCTGGTAAGGCGGCGCTTGTTCATCATCCAGGTAATCTTTTAGCATAGGGAATAGCTGCTGGAATAAGCCGAATTCCGTCATCATCAGGAAGTTAGCTTCGGCTTTACCTGCCATAAACATTTTTAGGAATTCGTCAAATAAACGGGCAGGCGGAATGTTAGTCAGCAGTGGGGCCAGCTCTTTCAACGGGCCGCTGACGGAACTATCCATCTGCATATTCAGCTTGGTGGCAAAGCGCACCGCTCGCAGCATCCTTACCGGGTCTTCCCTATAACGTACTTCCGGGTCGCCAATCATGCGTAAGAGGCCTGCGTTAATGTCATCAACACCGTTGGCAAAATCATAAATGGCGAAGTCGGCGATATTGTAGTAGAGCGCGTTGGCGGTGAAATCCCGACGTTCAGCGTCTTCTTCTATGCTGCCGTAGACGTTATCGCGAACCAGCTGGCCATGTTCGTCCTGGTCTGCCGTTCGGTTTTTCTTGTTTTCTTCCTGAGGACTGTCGCCATGGTGACCACGGAAGGTTGCCACCTCAATAACTTCCCGGCCAAACACTACATGTGCCAGACGAAAACGCCGGCCAATTAACCGGCAATTGCGAAACAGAGACTTTATCTGTTCCGGGGTAGCGTTAGTTGTGACATCAAAGTCTTTCGGCTCAAGCCCCAGTAAAATATCACGGATACAGCCACCCACCAGATAGGCTTCAAAACCACTGTTATGCAGCCGGTAAAGAACCTTGATGGCATTTTTACTGATATCGTTGCGAGATATCGGGTGCTTGTCCCTGGGGATAATTTGTAATTTTGGTAACCGGCTGGATTCAGGCTCTGCCGCTTTACTGGAAAAGGCTCGCTTCGCCAGTGCTTTAATTCGCTTAATAATGGTGGTTCTCCCTTACCATTGTTTTTAATTAGAATTAGTGGTTGTTTGTATATTGTACCGTTAACGACCCGTTTTATGCCACTTTTTGCGCCAACTTTGCAACGCTTGCTGCAATAGGTCAGTAATTGGACCATGCCGCAGTTCTGGTTCGGGGTGAATATCAAGGTACTTAAGGGCACTAAATACGTTGTTGCTGGCCTGGCTGGAGTCTACTGGCGGGGCGTGGTTCTGCTTACTTAGCTTGCGACCGTCGTTATTCATTATCAGCGGTAAGTGCATCATTTGCGGCTGCGTGCCGGTAAACTCCTGCCATAATGTCAGCTGCCAGAAGCTGGGAGTAATTAAGTCGCTGCCTCGCACAATATCGGTTATTCCCTGCTCAATGTCGTCGACCACCACGGCCAGTTGATAGGCATAAAGCCCATCCCGACGTTTCAGTACAAAATCTTCGCGAACGGAGGGCGCATTATCAGTGACCAAGCCATGCGCGCGGTCGGTAAATTCAGTAACAGGGTTTTTATTCACGAAACGCAGGGCGTAGGGTGCCGTTCGGGGTTGGCGGTTGCGACAGTAACCATCATAGTGACTACTGCGGGCACGAATGGCCTGACGACTGCAATCACACTGATAAAGCAGCTTGGCTTCCTGCAATTGGTTTAGTCGAGACTGGTAAGTCAGGTCGCGTTGGCCTTGAAATAAAACAGGCCCATCCCACTCTAAACCATGTGCTTCCAGCTGCGCTAATATGGTATTGGCTGCTCCGGGAACTGCTCTGGGCTTATCAACATCCTCGATACGAACTAACCATTCGCCATGGTGAGCTTTGGCATCTAAGTAGCTACCAACGGCAGCTACCAATGATCCCAAATGTAAAGGGCCAGAGGGGGTTGGTGCAAAACGGCCACGATACATGAGCCGTTAGGCTCCAGTCATTTGCTTCTCTTTGATTTCGGCTAGTGTTTTACAGTCGACGCATTGGTCAGCTGTAGGGCGTGCTTCTAAACGCCGGATGCCAATTTCAATGCCACACGAGTCGCAAAAGCCAAAGTCATCTTCTTCGATCTTTTGTAATGTCTTTTCAATTTTCTTAATCAATTTACGTTCGCGGTCGCGGGTACGTAATTCGATACTGAATTCTTCTTCCTGAGCAGCACGGTCTACCGGGTCAGGGAAATTCGCCGCTTCATCTTTCATGTGATGCACGGTACGGTCAACTTCCTGACGTAATTGACGACGCCATTCTTCCAGAATACGGCGAAAATGCGAACGTTGCGCATCGTTCATGTATTCTTCGCCCTGTTTCTCCTGATACGGCTCCAGGCCGGCCATCGCCAGGATGCCATGGGTTTTCTTATCCTTGCCTTGAGGCATCATGGATCTCCTACATTCTCTATATAAAGAGTGCTTTAAAAGCGTGCGTTTAAAAAAAGGACGCTACGTATACCAGAAAGGATCGGTATTGGCAACGTTATTAGCGTCAAATTTCTTGTTAAAAATCGCGAGTGTGCTGAGTTTCAAAGGGTTACGGGCACTGGTCTCTCCAGTTTAATTTCTTGGGGTGAGACAGTGCATTTCACTGCGTAGAACTCGACTCCTTCAGACACTGCCTTTTTACAGAGTTCCGCGTATTTAGGATCAATGTGCGATGCTGGTGTAACGTTGTCGATACCTTCATGCATGATCATATAAAGTTGTATTGCACGATGCCCCTGTTTAACAACTTGCATGAGTTCATTCAAGTGTTTATGGGCACGCTGACTGACCGCATCAGGGAAGTAGCCATAATTTCCATCGGCTAGCGTGACACTTTTTACTTCAACAAAACACTCACGACTATTTTTATCTATTCCCCACCAGTCGATGCGGCTTTTTTCTTTACCGTAACGTTGCTCAGGTTTGAGCTCTTGCCACTGGCTAAGTTCAGGTACTAAGTCGGTTTGCAGTAACTCTCCTGCCATACGGTTGGCGTGCTGAGTGTTTACTACAATCATATCGCCTTTTCCGTTCTGCGCCAGCTCCCAGGTAAGTGAGTATTTACGTTTCGGGTTATCAGAAACGCTGCACCACGCTTTAAATCCGGGCTCTGCGCAGCCTGTCATCGCACCTGTGTTAGGGCAGTGTACGGTGGTTATTTCGCCCTGATTAAAGCCGATGTCAGCCAAAAAGCGCTTGTACCTTTTTTGTAAAACTCCCTGGCGCAGGGGCTTGTTAAATTGCATCAGAGGCCTCATAACTCTAGTATAAACAGACAGCAAATTATCGGGAGAGGTACAGAATGTCCAGCGCACTCGCAATCTATTTAACTCAGGAAGCCCCCGCAAGCTATTGGAACCCGAAATCAAACTTAGTATTCGGTGAAAATAAAGCACAGATCGTTTTGGTTGAAGATGAGGCAGAAAACCTGCGGCGGATCCAGAAAGCAGGCCGGACTCTGGACAACACCGGAGCCGTAACCATTGAAGCGGCCGGCAACGACTGGAACCTGGAGCGTCAGTGGGCGTTGTCGCAGGGCTTTACGTCAACCTTGTCGACCAATCAGATTATCTGGAATAAAACAGATGAACCAGCGATCAGAGAGCTGGATGCTATGCGTGAAGCGACTCGATTCAGTCGCGAGCTGACTAACTTGCCGGCAGAGGATATCTACCCTGAAAGCTTGGCGAACCGTGTCATTGAGCATTTTAAAGCGCTGGCGCCAGACGCAGTGAGTGCTGAGTTCATAAAAGGTGAAGCACTGAAAGACGCCGGGTGGATGGGAATTTACACGGTAGGCCGTGCAAGTCAGCAGGAACCGGGCTTATTGGTATTGGACTATAACCCGACCGGTGATGACAACGCGCCGGTAGAGACCGCACTGATTGGTAAAGGCGTTACTTATGACAGTGGCGGTTACAGCATTAAGCCGAGCGAAGGCATGTTGTCGATGAAATGTGATATGGGCGGTGCAGCAACGGTATCCGGCGCATTATCATTGGCAATACGCCGTGGTCTCAATAAACGTGTGAAACTGTTGCTTTGCTGTGCAGAGAACATGATTGATGGTCGTGCTTATAAGTTAGGTGACATTATTCGCTACAAAAACGGCCTAACGGTCGAAGTGGTTAATACTGACGCAGAAGGACGTCTGGTGCTAGCTGACGGATTACAGGCCGCTGGTGAGTTTGGTGCTAAACAGATCATTGATGCAGCCACTCTGACCGGTGCCGCGCAAATGGCTGTCGGCAACGAGTACAACGCGCTGTTTAGTGTGGATGAAGTGGCTGCGACTAAAGCACTTGCCAATGCGGATCAGGAAAACGAGCTGTTGTGGCGCTTGCCGTTGGCACCATGGCACAGTGAAAACTGTCCGTCGGCCTTTGCTGACACTGCAAACAGCCGTCCTCAGAAAGGCGGTGGAGCCGGTGGAGCTAGTAATGCGGCGGGCTTTTTACTGCGCTTCGCACCGAATAAAGGCAAAGGTTGGTTACACTTTGATCTAGCCGGTGCTTACCAAAAATCGGCTACCGCCATGTGGGCCACCGGGGCAACTGCCGCTGGCGTCAGAACCATAGCCGCAACCGTACAAGGTGATTAATTTGGCATGACGTTGCCAATTGAGAGCGTGCTGCCGGCGTTGGCGAAAGCCTTTCCGGCAGCGCGTGTCGTTATAGAGGCGCCGCCCGGCGCTGGTAAATCAACACAACTTCCGTTATTTCTGTTGCAGCAGGGGATTGCTGATGACGGCCTTATCGTTATGCTCCAGCCCCGGCGTGTTGCCGCTCTCAATATTGCCCACTATTTGGCTAAGCAGCTCGGTGAGCCCGTGGGACAGCAAGTGGGTTACACCGTACGAGGCGACAGTAAACGAAGTAAAGCAACTAAACTCCTTATTATTACGGAAGGTGTCTTAGTACGATGGTTACAGGACGACCCTGAACTTAACGGCATTGGCACACTCATTTTTGATGAATTTCATGAACGCAATTTGCACAGTGACTTGAGCCTTGCTCTGGTAATTGATGCACTGCCGCTGCGCCCGGACTTAAACTTGCTGGTTATGTCGGCGACCTTACCGGCTGAAAACCTTAAGCTCTGGCTGGAAAACTACTGCGACAACGTGCAGGTTTTGCGCAGTGAGGGCCGGAGTTATCCCGTGGAATATCATTACCGACCTCCTTCTCATGTCACCCAATGGCTGGCGGAATTACCCAAAGTGGTGGCAGAAGCTTTTGCTGCCGCCGAAAAAGGTGTTCTGGTGTTCCTGCCTGGTGTTTATGAAATCCAAAAAGTGGCGACAGAACTGAGCAAACAGTTAAACGCAGATACGCCCATTTTTTCATTGCACGGTCGTATACCGCTGCAGAAACAACGGGAAGTATTAAACGCCACTGACGAAAAACGTATTATTCTGGCGACAAATATTGCGGAAACGAGCTTAACGCTCGACGGTATCGATGTTGTTGTCGACAGCGGCCGCGAACGCCGGTCTCAGTACTTACCTCAATATGGACTGAGCAAGCTGAGCACGTACCGGATTGCGAAAGCATCGGCAACACAACGAGCCGGGCGTGCAGGACGGCAGCAGGCCGGGCAGTGTTTTCGCTTATGGGCACGCTCCGATGAGCACGGCTTTGCTGAATATGCCCCACCCGATGTTGCAACACAGGATTTATCGGCCTTAGTGCTCGATGTTCTGCGTTGGGGCAGTCAGGTTAATGAGCTTGCCTGGTTTACTCAGCCTGAACCGGGACATTGTGCAGCCGCTGAAGACTTTCTGACTCAAGCCGGGCTGCTAGCGCAGCGACAGTTAACAGCGAAAGCCCGACAGTTAGAGTCAGGTGGTTCGGAACCCCGAATTTTACTCGTTGCTGATGCAGCAAAAGCGCTTGGGAAAGAGCAGCAGGCCGCTATGGCACGTGTTCTGGCGACACTGGAAGAGCCTCAAAGTGCTATTAAAGAGATTGATTTGGCGGAGCGGAGCCAGCGCCATTTCCAACAACGCCAACAGTCAGCTCTTTGGCAGCAGCGCTGGCGCCATTGGCTTAACTACTTTGAGTTGAAAGAGTCGTCGCAAACGAATAACGACGGGCTGATCACAGCTTTACTCCAGGGTTACCCCGACAGAGTCGCAAAGTATGATGCTGACCGGGGTGACTTTCAGCTAGCTTGTGGCGGGCGGGTGAGCGGCGACAACAGCCGACTTAAACAATTGCCCTGGGCCATTATTTTCGATGTGACCTTTCATGAGCAAAATAATTTAAGCCGCAGCCGCTGTCTGTTGCCAGTTGATGACATTCTGGCGCCGTTGAAAAAGGCCGGGATCCCACTGCAGAAAAAACAAACAACCGAATGGATAGGAGAACAGCTGCAACTTCGGCAAGTGGCCCGTACTGAACTCGGTGCCATTGTGCTCAGTCAGACCGTCGAGAGTGGCCCAATAAATGATGAACAAAGATTTGACGCCTTCTGTCGGTGGTTGCGGAGCAATGGTCTTGAAAAGCTGAACTGGAGCCGGCGGGCGCAACAGCTGCAAGCTCGGGTCTATTGGCTACAACAAGCCAATGAATTGAGTGTATACGACCTGACGGATGAAGGTTTGCTGGACAGTCTGGAACGCTGGGCTGCTCCTTACTGGACGACTATCCGTTCGTTAAAGCAATTGCAGCAGTGGGATCCCTACGAGGCGCTGTGCTACTTTCTTGACTATTCGGATTTGCAACGAGTTAACAAAGCGTGTCCTGAATGGTGGGAGACACCCACAGAACGTAAAGTGTTTATAAATTATCTGGACGCCAACCCCAGAGTTGAGGTCAAATTGCAGGAAATGTTCGGTGTGTCTGAGTCACCCAGAATTATCGATAATCGGCAAATAGTAACCCTTGATCTTCTGTCACCGGCGGGCCGGCTACTGCAGCGAACGAACGATCTTGGCAGTTTTTGGCAAAACGCCTATGCCGATGTGCGTAAAGAAATGCGGGGTCGTTATCCTAAGCACCCATGGCCAGAAGATCCGTTAAATGCGACCGCAACCTTCAAAACCAAAAGGCATCAGTAGTGATTAAAAGTCGGTGGTTTCAATACCTATTCTGGACAAGTGTAAAAATTGGTTTGGTATTTTCTGCCGTCATTGCGTTGTACGCAATTTATCTGGATGCCAGTTTATCGAAACACTTTAGTGATAAGCGTTACCAGGCTCCTGCCCTGGTTTACGCCGGCGAAGTCGTTTTGGCCAGAAACCGACCCATGAGTTTGCCGCAACTAGTCAATACGCTGGATAGAGCGGGTTATGTGCGCAACAGTAATACTGAACAGTCTGGCTATTACTCAGTCGCTGATAGTCACGTTATGGTGCATCGACGCCCTTTTGATTTTTCTGACGGTCCGCAAATGGCGCAACGGGTTCGGGTTAATTTTAGAGGGGAACGTATAGAGTCTATAGAAAGCTGGCCAAGTGGAGCAAAGCTTGAACGCTTTAGGCTGGAGCCTGAACTGATTGGCCGGATTAGCACCTTAAGTAAAGAGGATCGTTTATTAGTCGGGTTGGAAGTCGTTCCTAATCTACTGATAGAAGCCTTATTAAACGTTGAGGATAGAGAGTTCTATCATCACCAGGGAGTATCGCCCTGGTCAATTCTTCGCGCTCTGGTTGCCAATATAAAGGCGGGTAGAACCGTTCAAGGTGGCTCTACTCTGACTCAGCAGCTGGTCAAAAACATTTACCTCACAAGAGAACAAACATTGTGGCGTAAGTTTCACGAAGCCATGATGTCGTTGGTAATAGACTACCGCTTTGATAAGAATACGATTTTAGAAACCTATTTGAACGAAGTTTATTTCGGTCAGGATGGCCGCAATGCAATTCATGGTATTGGTCTGGCAAGTCAGTTTTACTTTGGGAAGCAAGTGCAGGAGCTAAACCCTGATGAAATTGCTCTGTTAGTGGGAATGGTAAAAGGACCGTCCTATTACGATCCAAGGCGCTTTCCCGAGCGAGCACGAGAGCGTCGTGACACGGTTTTAAAAGTGATGTTTGCCAATGATTTATTGAGCAGAGAAAGCTATGTGGCGGCGGTAGAGCAGCCAATTGATGTTAAGGAAAGCCGGCGTTTAGTGGAGCATCCTTATCCGCATTATATGGACTTGGTGCGTCGTGAAATGAAACGCATCGCCTTACCAGAAAACTGGCAAGAAACGGGATTGAAAATTTTTACTCACTTACAAGTTGATGTGCAAAATGCTGTGCGCCGCTCCTTGGCTCAAAGGCTCATGGCCGGCGATGCCGACCAACAAGTGGAAGGCGCTATGGTGGTGGCCAATTATCGTCGCGGCACAGTGACTGCATTGGCCGGAGCACGATTGAGTCAGGCAATAGGTTACAACCGGGCATTATTGGCATTACGGCCCATTGGTTCGTTGATGAAACCTATTATCTATGCAGCGGCTATGCAGGATAAAGGTATCGGTTTACACACCCCGGTTGCGGATGAACCTATTACTTTGCCGGGTAAAGACCAAACAGAATGGAAACCGCAGAACTACGACAAGGAATTTAAAGGAAGCCTGCTGCTGTATGATGCGCTGGTTCAGTCGCGAAACTTACCTGCGGTCAGAGTCGGTATGGAAGTTGGAATTGAGGGACTGGCGAGTTATTTGCGCGAGCTGGGCGTCGTAACTCCGATAGACTCTTACCCTTCTATGACGCTAGGCTCAGTGTCACTGTCGCCTATGGCGGTGACACGTATTTATAGTGCATTAATGAATGACGGACGCTACCAGCCATTGGCTGCCGTTTCTTCTATTACGACCCACCAAGGGGAAACCTTATATCAACGCCAGGAACCCGAGCAGAAAGAGGTTTTTGATAAAACGGTTTCGTACTTGACCCGCTATGGTTTGCATGGCGTGGTTGCTGAAGGAACGGCCAGCCGCTTACAAGATGCGTTAGCCGGACAGATTGTTGGTGGAAAGACAGGAACGACGAATGATTACCGGGACAGTTGGTTTGTTGCCGTAGATGGTGAGCAGGTTATTACGGTTTGGCTTGGGCGTGATGACAACCAACCGGTTGGTCTTACCGGGAGTAGTGGCGCATTAAAAGTGGCAGCTGATTTTTATGGTTATCTACCACCCATGAGCATTGCTTTAGATGTTCCGGAACCACTGGTTATGCAGAACTTTCACCCAACGACCGGGCAAAAAATACCGGATGACTGTGAGAATGGTCGCAAATTACCTGCGGAGGAAATCCGGCTTCCTGCGGACATCACCTGCGAGGGTGATATCCGCGAGAAAAGCTGGTGGGAGAGTTTATTTGGGGGTTAGAGAGCCAGCTTAGCGAAGGCTTTTTCAGCGGCATCAAGTGTTGCCTGAATGTCTTCCTCGGTATGGGCTGCAGACATAAAGCCACCCTCGAACGCTGAAGGAGCCAGGTACACGCCTTGCTCTAACATAGCGTGGTAGAAGGTTTTAAAGTGTTCCATATTGCACTGGGTGGCTTGAGCGTATGTGGTGACTTCAGGTTCTTCAGTAAAAAAGAAGCCAAACATGGAGCCGGCACGGTTGGTGGTCATGGGGACACCGGCGCGATCAGCGCGCTCTTGCAGGCCATTCAGCAGAGTATCAACGCGTTGATAAAGCTGGTCGTACAGCCCCGGTGTTGACAGTTGCTGGAGTGCCGCTAAGCCGGCAGACATAGCCACCGGGTTACCGGATAACGTACCTGCCTGGTACACTGGGCCGACTGGCGCAATGTAATCCATTACCTCTTTCTTACCACCAAAAGCGCCTACCGGCATACCACCGCCAATGACTTTACCCAAAGTGGTAAGGTCAGGTTTTACATTGTAACGTTCCTGAGCACCGCCGGGAGCCACACGGAAACCGGTCATCACTTCGTCAAAAATCAACACAGAGCCATGGTCGTCACAAATGCTGCGTAGACCTTCCAGAAAGCCGTCAACGGGTGGAATACAGTTCATATTTCCTGCAACCGGTTCAACGATGATGCAGGCAATTTCATCGCCCATTTCAGCAAAAATTTGCTTCACTGACTCAATATCGTTGTAAGTCACGGTCAGGGTGTGTTTGGCAAAGTCTTCCGGAATACCAGGAGAGTTTGGAACGCCCAGCGTTAGTGCACCAGAACCGGCTTTAACCAGCAAAGAGTCTGCATGACCGTGGTAATTACCTTCAAACTTCAGGATTTTATCCCGACCGGTGTAACCGCGAGCTAAGCGTATGGCTGTCATAGTGGCTTCGGTACCGGAGTTCACCATGCGTACTTTTTCAATCGAAGGTACAATTTTGCGGATGGTTTCCGCCATGGTAATTTCGATTTCTGTTGGCGTCCCGAAACTCAAGCCACGCTTTGCAGCCTGTATTGTCGCTTCCAACACGCTCGGATGGTTGTGGCCTAAAATCATTGGGCCCCATGAACCCACATAATCAATATAACGCTTACCATCAGCGTCATACATATAGGCGCCTTCGGCACGCTCGAAGAAGATGGGAGTGCCACCAACGCCGTTAAAAGCACGAACCGGCGAGTTAACGCCGCCGGGTATGCTAATTTGTGCCTGAGTATATAATTCTTCTGAGCGACTCATGTTGTAACTCCCTTCTTATGATTGGCTCTTCATGGTTGTCTCTTTAGGGTTGGCTTTTTTCGCTGTACCAGATGACATCGCATTCGTGTTGGTCAACCTGATCAACGACCCCAAGCGTTAATGCAAACAGAGCCATACGAATCAGAACTCCGTTGTCAGCCTGACGGAAGATAGCCAGGTTGGGGTTTTGGTTTAAATCGTTATCCAGTTCATTCGCCTCGGCACGGGAATCTCGTGGCAGCGGGTGCATAATGACGGTGTTCGGTTTGTAGTGCTTAGTATAAATATCCTGGTTTAAACGGAACTTCCCACGATACTGATCGGCGTCTTCCGGGCTGGCAAAGCGTTCCTGTTGTATACGAGTCTGATACACAATATCGGCGTCGACAATGCCATCAACCTTTTCGGTGACGGTTACGTGATGTCCCGCATTTTCCAGCGTATCTAATACGGAACCTGGCATGGAAAGTTCACGAGGAGAAATTAGGGTAAATTTAATATTCTTGTACATAGATAGCAGTGTAGAAAGCGAATGAACGGTGCGTCCATATTTTAAATCGCCAATCATGCAAATGTGCATGTTATCTATGCTTTGCTGGTGGTACGCCAGCTCTTTTTGAATGGTGTACAGGTCAAGTAGCGCCTGAGTCGGGTGTTCGTTGGCGCCATCTCCCCCGTTAATAACAGGTACCCGGCTTCCCTCAGCAAACTCTCTTACAGAGCCAGATTTAGGGTGACGCATAGCAATGACGTCGCTGTAACTGCTTAAAACACGCGCTGTATCATAAAGCGACTCGCCTTTTGCAATAGCGGAACTTTCCATACCCGTGGTTTCCCGGACTTCGCCCCCTAACAGGTTGAACGCAGTACCGAAACTGACCCGGGTGCGGGTGGAAGGCTCAAAAAATAGATTTCCAAGAATGGCACCATCCAGAACTCTGGTGCGCTTTTTACGACGAGCGTAGGGTTGCATCTTGTCTGCAACGGAAAATATGTAGTCAATACTGTCGCGATCGAACTGATTGACGGAAAGAATGTTGGAGCCGGTGAAATTCATCTTTAGGTGCGCCTCTGCCGCAGAATGTCACTGGGCGAATACTATAGCAAATCATGCGGCACAAGAGAATCTAATAAGGCTTAACCACGGCTAAAATGATGATAGCGAACAGTGCCAGTACAGGCAGTTCATTAAACACACGATAGAAGCGGTGGCTGCGACGGTTTCTGCCTGTTTTGAAGTCTTTTAGCAGTTTGAAGCAGTACCCGTGGTAAATATAAAGCAGTAATACTAGTACTAGTTTGGTGTGCATCCAGCCGCTGGCCGCAAACCATGCTGAGCCATAGGCAAAAATTAGCACCAAGCCGAAAATGAGAGTCAGTATTGCAAATGGCGTGACAAAGTACAGTAGACGTCTTTCCATAACACATAACTGTTCGTCAACAGCGGGCTTTGCGTTCATTGCGTGGTAAACAAACAGCCGTGGTAAATAGAATATACCGGCAAACCAGGCAACCATAAACGCAATGTGCAGGGCTTTAACCCATAGTATCCATGTCATGAAAGTTCTCTCTGTAAGGCTTTACGCACAATTTCCCAAGTGACGATACCGCACGGCTGACCGTCGTCTATTTCGTAGATAAACACCGCACCACGCCGCTGCTGACCTATTTCATCATAAACCTCTGCCAGGGTCGATGTCACCCGAATACCCTTAATGGGTGTATAGCTTAGACTGGGGCTGTCGCCGGCGTTGATATCATAGGAAACAAGCCGGTAAGTGGCTTGATTGTCCTCGTCAACCGACATAACGATAACGGTTTTAGCGTGAGCAGATTCGAGCGCGTCGACCAGCTCATTCTGTGTCGGCTCAAGCAGTAATTTGAAATCCGTTTCCATAACGTTTTCTACGCCAGTTTTTTGCAAAGCGACGTGAACCGGAGCCAGTTGGTAGGGCAAGTTTTGCAGCTCCAACTGAGCAATGAAAACCGATTTAGATTTTAAAAGCTGGCTGGAGATAAGATACGCAGGCACAATAACCAGCATAGCTGGAATAATAATCTCAACGCTACGGGACAACTCAACAATGGCTAATAATGCGGCCATGGGGGCGTGGATGCATGCGGCCAGGATACCGGCCATGCCTAAAAGAATGAAACTATCGAAGGACAAAGCCTGTTGAATGCCCAGACCATTAACTGCCCCGACAAACACGGCGGCAATAATGGCGCCAATACCGAACACCGCACCAATTAAACCGCCGGGAATACCCATACCTAAAGCAATGGCTGAGGCAAACAGTTTCGCAATCAGTAGCGTGGTCAACAACGACATTTGTCCTTGATTGTTCAGGACTTGTTCAATAGCGGTTAGTCCAGGTCCGAGGCTGGTAGGGATGATTACTGCCAGCATTGCTGTGATGAGACCCGCAAAGAGCAGGCGAGTGAATAATGACATGTCCTTTACGGTTTCCATAACGTCCAGCATGAGCTTTTTAAACAGCACGCCGACTAAACCCAGCACAATGCCGAGTAACACCACCCAAGGTAGCTGCGTGGTCGGGATGTCCTGTGCGGAAAGCTCGGCTAACTGTGATGTCACCCCAAAAATTTCTTCGGTAATCAGCGACCCCGCAACGGCCGACAGCATCACCGGAATAAAAACGTGAACCTTGTATTCTCTTAAAACCACTTCCATGACCAGAACCATGGCTGCTAAGGGGGTGTTGAACGATGCGGCAATAGCCGCAGCAATACCGCAAGCGGCAAGTGTTCGAATTGCATTTTTGGGAGCATCAAAGTGAAATCCCATCCACGTGGCTGCTGACGCCCCCAGGTGGACGGCCGGACCTTCACGGCCAACACTGAAGCCAGCGACTAGAGCGATAATGCCGCCGAAGAACTGATTAATGGTACTCCGCCAGGGCAGCATGCCGTAGTGTTGTTTCATGCGGTGAATAACATAAGGAATTCCCATCCGCACTTGCTTAGAGCCGGACAGTCGAAAGAGAGCATAGATAAGCACGGCGGCAACAATGGGCAGTAAAAAGCGGTAAGTGGTTGGTAAAGGTTGTTGCCAATAGCTGCCATTACCGACAAGATGGGCACCCTGCTCAATTGCAAAGCGAAAGCCAGCAATGACCAGAGCAGCTAAAATGCCGCCGGCTAAGCCCATAATACAAATTGCGATAGTGGTCGACGGAGTCGCCAACTGCTTTCGAAGTTGTTGTCGAAGTACGGAGCGATAGGCCATTAAGAATACGATCCTTACCTTAAACCGTGGGATGACGCTTGCATATTTATCAATAACATATCAGCATAAACGCTCAATGGAAATGAACAGGAAGTTATGAAGCCCTATTTTAACCTGAAATACTGGCAAAAGCGCTGGGGAGCTTTCCCTGTGTTTGTGGTAATGGTCTTTATGACTGTCGCAGTTGTTTATATCGCTTATTTAGCCGGTGTCTGGCATGCCAAAGAGTTGAAGGAAGAGGTTGCTGAGCAGTCTCAGCAACTGGATATTCTCTATAAACGACTCGACCAGATGGAGTATCAGCGTCACGTATTGCAAGTTGAGTTGGACATTGAACGGTCAGCAAATCAAAGTTTGCAGGATGAGCTGACTGCGCTGCAGAATGATAATTACGGTTTGCGCCGTGACTTGGCATTTTATCAAAAAATAATGGCACCAGAATTACAGGAAGGCGGCGTTACTATTGATTCGCTGACCATTACGCCTAACCGCTCAGAAAATCATTTCCACTTTTCTTTAGCATTACTGCAAATAGAGCAACGCCGTAACTTTGTTCAGGGAAATGTGACTGTTGAGCTTGTTGGCCAAATTAACGGCAAAAAGAAGCGCTATGATTTACTCGACTTAGCGAACGTCGGGCAAGAAGAGCGCAGTTTTTCAATGCGTTACTTCTCGTTATACGAGGGCGACTTCTTTATGCCTGAAGGGCTTATTCCAGAGCGGATAGAAGTCGTCGTCCGGCTAACTGAAGGCGGCAGTGGTTCGTTAGAGCGAGCATTCTTTTGGAAAGAAATTAGCCGGGGTGATCCTGCTCCCAGTGTTCGCAGCGACGGCGATACTTGACCAAAATACTCAGGTAAGAGAAAATAGCGACAGAGTTTAACGAAGGTAGAGAAATCATGAGCAGTGCAGCAGAACAGGCAATGCCAATTGAGTTCACCGAACAAGCGGCGAGCAAAGTAGGGAAGCTGATTGCTGAAGAAGAAAACCCCAATTTGAAATTACGCGTTTACGTAACCGGGGGCGGGTGTTCGGGCTTTCAATATGGTTTTACCTTTGATGAAAAGAAAAACCCAGGTGACATGGAAATTGAAAAAGATGGTGTCACCTTGTTGGTCGATCCGATGAGCCTGCAATATCTTATGGGCGGTGTGGTCAGCTATGAAGAAGGTCTCCAGGGGTCTCGGTTTTTTGTTGATAACCCGAACGCAACAACAACCTGTGGTTGTGGCTCGAGCTTTTCGATTTAACACGAGTTTCCAATCCGCGGTAACGGCTGAAAGTCCGCGCGTTTTCCGCTAGAATAACCTCACAATTTTTTGTGAGGTTTTTTTATGAGTGCGTACGCAGAACACATCAAGACAGTTTGTAATCGCTTTGATAAAGCGCTAGAAGACAACCAGTTTGAATCCGTATTGGTTTACTCAGGCCAGCCGCGAGTTGATTTTCTTGATGATAACGCGCCGCCGTACCGGGTGAACCCACTGTTTAAGTACTGGGTACCGGTTACAGAAAGCCCCAAAAGCGCCATTTTTTATCGTAAAGGCAGCCAACGGCCAACGGTCTATTTGTTCCAGGCGCGTGATTTTTGGCATGCCTCAGTTGATGTTCCCGAAGAAGAATGGCAGCAATACGTTGATTTAAAAATCATTGATGATTTAAGCCTGCTTACCGAGGATTTAGGCAGTGACTTAGAGCAATCCGCGTTTATTGGTGAAGACTTTGCACAACCCGTCAGCAATTGGAAAGTCAAAGCCCGCAACCCGCAGGCATTGATTGATCATTTGCATTTTCACCGTGCAGTGAAGACCGAATGGGAAGTCGAAAACTTACGCGAAGCAAACCGTTTAGCGACAAAAGCTCACGTTGCCGCAAAAGAAGCCTTTTATGCCGGAAAAAGCGAACTGGAAATACACCACGCGTATCTCTCCTCTATCGATTTTCGTGAGTCACAGGTTCCTTACAACAGCATCGTCGCTCTGAACAGCCACTCAGCAATTTTGCACTACGATGTTTACGATACAGTTCCGCCAAAGCAACTTCGCTCTTTCTTAATTGATGCTGGCGCACGTTATCGTGGTTATTGTGCCGATATAACTCGTTCGTATGCTTACGAAGAAGGTTTCTACGCTGATTTAGTAGAAGCGATGGATAAAGCCCAGCAGGAGTTATTAAGAGAAATTAAACCGGGCGTTAGTTATTACGATTTACACGTATCAATGCATCTCAAAGTGGCGCAAATTCTCAGTGATTTTGACTTCATCAAAGGCGATGCGCAAAGCATTTATGAGAAAGGCTACACGAGCGCCTTTATGCCTCATGGGCTGGGCCATTTCATTGGTTTGCAAGTGCACGATGTGGGTGGTTTTCTGAAAGATGATAAAGGTAACAGCTACGAGCGTAGCGATCGCCATCCGTTCTTGCGCTTGTTGCGTGATGTCGAAGTAGGCCAGGTATTTACCATTGAACCAGGGCTGTATGTTGTTGATCAGTTATTGGAAGAACACAAAGACAGTGCCGACATTAACTGGGATAAAGTTGACGAACTTCGTCCATATGGTGGTGTGCGCATTGAAGACAGCATTGTGGTTGGCGCCGATGGCAATGAAAACCTAACGCGTGATGCTTTTAAAGAGCTTGGCGCTGAATAAAACCTTTATTGGTGCAGTACTTTAGCGCCTAATATCACCGGGCGACTGGCGCCTGTTACGGCAGGCTGATTGCCCGGTTTTTTGTGTTCGTAACACCAGCCTAGCCAGGCAAACGCCATGGCTTCAACCCATTGCGGGTCAACGCCTAAACGGGCGGTGGTATCGCATTCGGCCGGCGCCAGAAGCTGGGCTAATAATGACATGAGTAGTGGGTTTTTTGTTCCGCCGCCACAAAAGTAGACAGCCGCTGGTTTTTGCGGAAGCGTCATTAGGGCGTTTTTAATACTGATAGCGCTAAGTTCAGTGAGCGTGTGCTGGACGTCTTCAGGCGCTATGCTTTGTTCAGCCAACTGGCGCTTAAGCCAGTTCAGGTTGAAGTCCTCGCGGCCGGTGCTTTTAGGCGCACGCCGTGAGAAGAAAGGGTGTTCCAAGAGTTGTGCCAGCAGGCTCGGCTGTGTCTTCCCAGAAAGTGCGAACTGGGCGTTTTCATCGAAGCCTTTATTGGGGTGGTGATATTGGACCCATTGATCCAGTAAAGTATTAGCCGGTCCGGTGTCAAAGCCCTGTACCTGTCCTTCAGAGCCTAACCAAGTAACATTCGCTATGCCACCCAAATTAACCACCGCAATACTCTGTTCTTTATTGCCAAACACTTGTTGGTGAAAAGCTGGAACTAAAGGTGCTCCCTGGCCTCCTGCGGCAATATCTTTACGGCGAAAGTCATAGATAACATCAATGCCGGTAGTCAGCGCTAAGCGGGTGGGATCGCCAATTTGGCAAGTGTATGAGGGTACTAAGTTAGGCTTATGGCGTACCGTTTGCCCATGGCTGGCTATTGCAATAATTTTGTCCGAGTGAATATTTGCTTTAGAAAGAAGTTTATTCACTGCCTCAGCTGAGTGCTCAGAAAAGGCTATATCCAAATTTGCGAGTTCATCGGCTGACCAAGTGTCACTGTGGCTGATGTTCAATAGGCGGCTGCGAAGCGAGTTCGGTATGGGTAAGGAGTAGTGAGCCTCGAGTGTCAAACCTTGTGCGTCTATTTGGACTAATGCGGCATCAACAGCATCCATACTGGTGCCCGACATCAGTCCTATAAAACGTTCAGGCATCATCTCATCGCCAGGTAAACGCGCTTGTTATCGTTAAGTATCGCCATGACCTGATCGGCATGCTGACGAAAAGAAGGCAGTTCTGACTCACTTAATGATTGAGCCTTCGGTAACTCAACGGTACGCGGGTTGCGATGGGCGCCATTGACTAGGAATTCATAGTGTAAATGTGCTCCGGTAACACGGCCCGTTGCGCCTACGCGGCCAATAACCTGACCTTGTTTTACGCGATCGCCGGTTCTGACGTGCTTGCGACTGAGATGGAGATATTTAGTCACGTAGCGTTCGCCATGCTGAATAAAGACATAATTACCATTGAGCGAATTATAACTGGCTGAAATAACTTTACCGTCACCAGATGACATCACTGGCGTGCCAGTAGCAGCTGCGTAATCAATTCCATTATGAGGTCGCACGCGACCCGTCACCGGGTGTAAACGACGGGGATTGAAGCTTGAACTGATATAGGTAAAGTTTACTGGTGAACGCAGGAAAGTCTTCCGCATCGCACGGCCGTTAGGGGTGTAATACTGGCCATTATCATGCAGTATGGCTTGAAAACGTTCGTCGCGATTGACGAATTCGGCTGCAAGAATCTTCCCATAACCAACAAACTCGCCATCGACATAGTGCGTTTCGTAAAGCACGCTGAACTCATCGTTTTTACGTAGATCCAGAGCAAAGTCGATGTCCCAGCCAAAAATATTCGCGATACGCATAATTTGGTTATCCGTCAGACCCGAGTCTATACCCGCGTTCCAGAAGCTGGAATCAATGACGGCATGGGTGAATTCGGTCCGAACCTCAACGTCTTTGGTTTCTATTTCAGCAACAAAGCTATCGTTCTGGCGGGTAATGATAAGAGTTTCGGTATCATTTAACTGATAGACCAACTGAACCAGTTGGTCGGTATCGTCTGTTGCAAAACGAAGTAAATCGCCCGGGTATACCTGGCGCAAGTATTTCGCGTCTTCGCCGGATTCCGTTACTTGATACAGCTGTTGAGCACTGTAGCCAACTTTATTAAACACTTTGGCCAAGCTATCACCGGATTTGATCTGATAGGTCTGCCAGGTCAGGTTTGCACGCTCAGTGTTTTTATCTGAACCTGCCTGCTCGAAGGCTAGCTCCAGCTGGTAGCGTTTACCCGGCATGAGCTGTTCTGCCGGCGTCGTGTTCTTGGAGGCAGTTGCTGGCTCTGACGGTATGATCAGTAATAGCAAAAGAGCAACGCTGATCACACTGACCAGAATTTTATGAAAATGCGGAAGTTGTAAAAACATCCGCTGAATTTGGGTGACAAATTTTAATGTCATATTTTAGCGCACTTCACTTTCTTTATTGTGATTATCCAGTAAACACTTACCACTATACAAGTGGTTTACCGCAACTGTTTACAACCACAGAATAACCTTATGCTTTCGAGGATAATACGAAAAAATGAAGAATACCAGCCTATCGCGCTTAAAACAGTGTTAAGAATGGCGTAAAATGATTGGTTTATGAGTTTCTACAGTTGGAGAAAAGGATGAAAACCGAAGTGGCGGAAGCTATTGCCGAGATTACTCGCGGTGCCGAAGACGTTTTACTCGAGCAGGAACTGGCTGAGAAGTTAGCGAGTGGTAAGCCGCTGATAGTTAAAGCAGGCTTTGATCCAACTGCGCCGGATCTGCATTTAGGACACACTGTTTTGATTAATAAACTGCGCGTGTTCCAGGATTTTGGTCATAAAGTGGTGTTTCTGATAGGAGACTTCACTGGCATGATTGGCGACCCGACCGGAAAGAATGTCACGAGAAAGCCGTTGACCCGCGAGCAGGTCATTGCGAATGCAGAAACTTATAAGGAACAAGTTTTCAAAATTCTCGACCCCTCTAAAACCGAGATTCGTTTTAATTCCGAATGGATGTCGAAAATGAGCGCGGCCGATATGATCAAACTGGCTGCTCGTCAAACGGTGGCACGCATGTTGGAACGCGATGACTTTAAAAAGCGTTACCAGAGCAATCAGTCCATCGCGATCCACGAATTTTTGTATCCGTTAGTACAAGGGTGGGACTCGGTTGAATTAAAAGCCGACGTTGAACTGGGGGGCACGGACCAGCGTTTTAACTTACTCATGGGACGTGAGCTGCAAAAGGAAGAAGGGCAGCGGCCGCAAACCGTTATTATGACGCCGCTGCTTGAAGGCTTAGACGGTGTGCAAAAGATGTCGAAGTCGCTCAACAACTACATAGGTATTACTGAAAGCGCCAACGATATGTTCGGTAAAATCATGTCGGTCTCAGATGAACTGATGTGGCGCTACTTCCAGTTATTGAGCTTCAGGTCTATTACTGAAATTGATGAGCTGAAAGCCGCTGTAGCCGATGGTCAGAATCCTCGCGACGTGAAGGTTCTTTTGGCCAAGGAAATCATCGCACGATTCCACTCAGAAGATGATGCCGAAAAAGCGGAGCAAGATTTTATTCAGCGTTTTCAAAAAAATGCCTTACCCGATGATATTCCGGAAAAGACCGTTAATGTAGGCGTTGAAGGTATGGCTATCGGTAATGTCCTAAAGGAAGCCGGATTAGTGCAGTCAACTTCCGAAGCCTTGCGGATGATAAAGCAAAATGCGGTTAAATTAGATGGCGAGAAATTCAGTGACTCCCGCTATGTTTGCACAGAAAAAGATTCTGGTGTTTACCAGGTGGGCAAACGCCGCTTTGCTAAGCTAAATTTAATTGCTTAGCCGGTGTGTGGTTTAGACAATAAAAAAGGCGCCAGTTGGCGCCTTTTTTGTTTCCTTCTCTCTAAACTCTAAAGCTCTTGATGGAGTCCTGGAGTTCGTCTGCCAGCTTCGCGACTTCAGTAGAGGCCTGAGCGGTTTGTTTCGAGCCGGAAGCGGTCTGCTCGGCAATTGAAACGATAGATTCAAGGCGTTCGCTGATGTCATGCGCAGTACTGCTTTGTTCTTTCGCTGCGTTGGCAATGTGATTACTGCTATCAGACGCTTGGTGGACTGACTCGGTAATCGACTGCAGGGCTTGAGCGGCTTCGTCAGATTGTTGTACGCTGAGCTCTGCTTGCTCACGGCCTTTATTCATGACGCTAACGGCTCTCTGAGAGTCGTTTTGAAGACTTTCAATCATGTCCTGAATTTCTTCAGTCGATTCTTGGGTGCGGCTCGCCAAGGTTCTGACTTCATCGGCTACAACAGCAAAGCCTCGGCCTTGTTCACCCGCGCGAGCGGCTTCGATAGCAGCGTTCAGAGCCAGTAAGTTGGTCTGATCGGCAATGCCACGAATAACGTCCAGAATGCCGCCAATATTTTTACTGTTTTCAGATAACTGATCGATAACTTCAGATGCGCCCTTAATTTCGCGGGCCAACCCTTCAATGGTGGTGCGGTTCTTGTCTGAAATTTCTCTTACTCGTTTGGCTTCATCATCAGAGTGCTGAATTTCGCGTAACGCTTGATCGGCACCATCGGCCATTTCACTGGCGGTGTTATTCATTTCCTGAGTCGCGGTAGCCACTTGTTCTATTTGACGGCGTTGCTCGTCAATGGCGTTAGTGGTTTCGTCTGAAACATTAGAGGACTGTTCTGCCGCCGTCGCTAGCTGAGTCGCGCGATTAGCTATTCCTTCAATTAGTTTGCGCAAGTTGCCGGTCAACTTATTGGTGTTTGAAGCCAATTCGCCAAATTCATCCTGAGCGTCGTAATCAACACGTTCTGTCAGGTTACCATCGGCCATAATATTCAGCATATGGTTAACACGAGATAACGGATTGCTAATGCTGCGGACGGTATACCAGGAGATGAGCACTGCCAGTGCAATAGAAATAATGGTGATAATACTGTTCAGCCAGCTGCTCGTTGAAATAGAGTCGGAAACCGATACGCGAGTGTCCTCGGCAATTCCCCGTACAGCGCTCTGCAATTTATCGGCGTCGGCCATTACCTTGGCCAACTGAACTTGTGACTGTTTCAGGGAGGCTTCAGCGTCTAAGCGAAGCTGTTGGCGGTTGATGACATTATTTGGATACGATCCCGTGCCTTCCAGTTTATCAAGTGCGTTACGAACCGTCGTGACAACGTCATTTACCGCAGTTTCCATGTTGCCTGTGGCTTCGTTACTCAAAACTTCCAAACGGGGACGAATACTATCAAGACTAATATCGATTTCACTTTTAATGATTTGCGCTTTGTCTAATTGATCGGCCTTATTTAAGTCGTACATTAACGTAATAAGGCTCGACAATGATGATTCAATATTGCTTGCTTCGCGCGAAATGACGGCGTTTTCAGACATGTCCATAATGTCTAATAACATAATGGCTGCATCATCGATATTGAATGCAATTTCATCTAACTGTCGTCCAGTCAGCGCCTGCAATTCCAGGTAGCCAGTCTGCTGGTTAAACAGACTGTCGATTAAAGCGACATAGTTTTGTGAGTCTTTTTCTATCGAATTAATTAACTCGCTGTGACCAGACCCATTGATCAAACGTTGCAACTCTTTTAAGGAGTCAAATAGCGAGCTACGAGAATCCTGGAATTCTTCTCTGTGATCTTCAACCTGGGCTAGGGTTTCGTCATAGAAAGTTTCTAACTGCACGTTACCAAGTTCTAGAATATCTACTTTGACGGCAGCAACTTCATTCAGTGCGGGAACCGCCTGGTCGTTTAGATTATCAACCGATGAGCCTATGCTGTTGATATTAAACAACGAGCTTAAGCTAATGATGAGTAACAGCAATGTAATGATGGCAAACCCACCAATGACTCGCATAGCAACAGTAATTTTCATGAAACTTTCCTCAGCACTGCATGATTATTATCATTTTCCGGTTAAAGCCGGTTGATGAAAGAATGTTTTACTTTCAACGTTATACAACGTCATGTGCTGGCCCCAAACACAGCCAGTATCTAAACCAATGATATCCTGACGCCGGGTCTCACCCATTAATGCAGCCCAGTGACCAAATAGTACTCGATTGCCGGATTCAGGCCAAAAGGTAAACCACGGTTTATACGAATCCTGCGGTGAACCTTGATACGGATTATCTTTTTGGGAGAAATCCAATTCACCATCCGAACGACAGTAACGCATTCTGGTAAACGCATTCACTATAAAACGGTATCGGTCGAATCCTTGCAGACTTGAGCGCCATTTTTTAGGAGTATCGCCAAATAGTTGCTGCATAAAGCTTTCAAACTGGCTGCTAACAAGAACGGCTTCAACCTCTTTTGCGTGTTGGCCTGCTTCACTCAGTGTCCACCAGGGATAAATTCCTGCATGGGCTAATACGGTATTAAAACCTTCCAGCTCCTGCATTAATGGTTGCTGGCGCAGCCAGTCAAGCCATTCAAAACGGTGTTTGTCTGCCAGTAAGGCATCGAGTTTATCTTTTGGATTGGGCTGGCGGAAACCGAGTAGCACCGCCATCAAATTTAAGTCGTGATTACCTAATACCGTATGGACAGAGTGACTGTTTTGATAAAAAAAACGAAGAGCATCGCGAGAGTCAGGGCCTCGCGCAACAATATCACCAACACACCAAAGAGAGTCTTCAGTAGGGTTAAAACTGACCTGAGTAAGCAAGGCCTCTAGTTCACGGAAGCAGCCCTGGATATCACCAACAATATAATGACTCATAATTAATGAATGATATTAGGAATGGCCAGGCGAAAAGAAGGAATCGGCGCCTTAAATTGTGATCCCTGTTCATCAATCATCAGGTAGTGGCCTTCCATGGTACCTATGGGTGTCGCTAACACGGTTCCACTGGTATAGCTGAACGACTCGCCAGCCTTAAGTTTAGGCTGCTGACCAACCACACCGTCACCCGCTACTCGGGTAATTTTATTATCGGCATCGGTAATACGCCACTCGCGAGCCTGTAATTGCACTAATTGGCTGGAGTGATTGGTTATGGTAATCGTGTAAGAAAACACATATTGGCCAACGTCCGGGCTCGATTGGGCCGCTAAATATTGCGTCTTAACATCAATTTTTATATTACTGAGTGTCATTGTTTTCCGTTTGTTCGGTAAGCCAGTCGGATATTCTGCAATAATCATCAACCGATAAGGTCTCAGGCCTCGCTCCTGGATTAATACCAAGCGCTTCTAACTGTTCTGCAGGAACCAGTTGCTTAAGGTTGTTTCTTATTGTTTTACGACGTTGATTAAATGCTGTCAAACACAAGCTGTGCAGTTGTGCTTTGTCTTTAACTGGATGAGGACTGTCAGTGTAAGGTTCCAAACGAACAACGGATGACTCGACCTTTGGTGGTGGTGTAAAAGCTGACGGTGGCACAGAGACGACCGGAGTGACTTTACACGCTTGCTGGACTCCGACACTTATTCGTCCATAACTTTTTGAGCCGGGCGCTGCCGCCAGGCGATCCACAACCTCTTTTTGCAACATAAAGTGCATATCTTTTATGTGGCTGGCAAACTTGAGTAAATGAAAAATGAGTGGGGTAGAAATGTTATAGGGCAAATTACCAAAGACGCGTGCCGGGCTTTCTTCGGCAAACTGTCGGAAATCAATGCGTAAAGCATCCGCCTGGATAACTTCCAGCTTTTGACTTAAAAAGGGATGATGTTGAAGCCGCTCAACCAGGTCCCGGTCAATTTCAATCACTTTCAGGTGGCCACTACGGTCAGCCGTTGGCTCTGTTAATGCAGCGAGTCCCGGTCCAATCTCGATAAGGTTTTCGCCGGGTAGCGGATTAATAGCGTCGACAATTTTCTCAATAATATAATCGTCATTCAGGAAGTTTTGACCAAACCGCTTACGTGCTCTGTGGCCGAGATGGGTTTTGCTCCCGCCTTGGTGTTTATTCATAATACGCTGCTCTTGCCATATCAATTGCGGTTTGCATTGCCAGTTGGCAGCTACCGTCGTTTATCTTTCCTGTTCCGGCCAGCTCGAGTGCTGTGCCGTGATCCACGGAGGTTCGAATATAAGGTAACCCAAGCGTAATGTTAACCGCTTGTCCAAACCCTTTGTATTTTAACACCGGAAGGCCCTGGTCGTGATACATAGCAACCACTGCACTGGCATCTTCCAGGTATTTCGGCTGAAAAATGGTATCGGCAGGGTAGGGGCCGTGAAGGTTCATGCCTTGTGTTTTTAAGTGCTCAATTACCGGGGTTATCGTCTCAATTTCCTCTCTTCCTAAATGTCCCGACTCGCCTGCATGCGGATTAAGGCCGCAGACTAAAATTTTAGGTGATGATTCACCGAACTTCTTAGTGAGATCGTTGTGTAAGATAGAGAGAATATTTGTCAGACGTTCTTTGGTAATTGCCTTTGCGACATAAGCCAGCGGGATATGAGTGGTGACCAGAGCCACGCGCAACCCTTCGGTCGCCAGCATCATGACGACATCATTGCAGTTGGCTTCATGTGCTAAAAATTCGGTATGCCCTGAGAAAGCGACTCCGGCCTGGTTAATCACTCCTTTATGCACCGGGCCCGTGACGATAGCATCAAACTCACCGGCAAGGTTACCATCAGAAGCTCGTTTTAAGCAGTCAACGACATAATGACCGTTGGCCACGCAAAGCTCACCGACAGTCACGTCTTCACAAACAGGAATATGCTCTACCCACAGATGACCGGGCTGATGTTGAGGCAGAGTTTCACCCTTCTTGTAGCGGTGAAGGGTAATAGGAAGCCCCAATTGCTCTGCCCGCTTTGTCAGTAAATTCTTGTCGGCACAGACAACGACAGCAGCCGACCAAGGCTGCTGTGCAATTTTTATTATCAGGTCCGGGCCTATGCCAGCTGGCTCCCCGGGCGTGAAAACGAGAGTTGGTATGCTCACTCAGCGACTCTTCGTATATACGCCTGATCGCGAATTTCCTGCTGCCAGTTATCCAGCTCCTCTCGGAATTTGCGACTAAACAGCATTTGGTAGGCTCGCTCTTGTTTATTTTCTTTCGTCGCGTCTTGTATTCTGCGATCAGTTACTTCAACAATATGCCATCCGAACTGTGTGCGGAATGGCTCGCTGATAGTATCCGTCTCCAGCGTTTCAACTTTTTGTTCAAATTCTGGTGCGTACTTGTCTGGGCGTGCCCAGCCTAAATCACCACCGCGTGAAGCGGAACCCGGATCAGCGGAATGCTCACGAGCTAATTCGGCAAAGGTCTTTTCACCGCTCATAATTTGTTCGCGGTACTGACTCAGCATTGCTTTCGCTTTGTTGTCCGAAAGGATAACGGAGGGTTTTATTAAAATGTGACGCGCTTCTACTTCCTGAACTTCGACGATTTGCTCACCGCGTTTGTCTTTTACTTTTAAAATATGAAAACCAATACCGCTGCGAATCGGGCCAACGATATCGCCAACTGATTTTCCGTCAACCGCTTCAGCGAAAAGCGTTGGCATACTGTTGATAGTCATCCAGCCCATGTCTCCGCCATCAAGTGCGGCTGAACCCGATGATGAACGTACGGCTAAATCAGAAAAGTCATTGCCACTTTCAAGAAGCTCTAGGACAACATTGGCTCGCTCTTTTGCTTTCTCGAGCTCAGCTTGTGGCGCATCGGAATTTACCCCAATGAGGATCTGCGCCAGGTGGTACTCTGTCTGCACCTCTTGATTATCATTAATTAAAGTAACCAGATTATTCACTTCCTGAGGAGTAATAGAGACTCGTTGCTGTACCGCGGCTCTTTGAACCTGTTGTATTATTACCTCGTTGCGTATGTTCTCGCGGTAAGCTGCCCAGCTCATGCCACTGTTAACGATTTTTTCGCGGAGTTCAGCGGTGGTCATATTCTGGTTCTCCGCAACGCTGCTAATGGCTTGCTCCAATTGACTGTCATCGACCTGTATACCCATGCGTTCAGCCATTTGCAGCTGAATTTCTTGTAATACAAGGCGCTCGATAGCTTGGGTTTCCAACACTTCATCGGATGGTGCATTGGAGGTGTTAAAGTTCTGGCCACTTTTGACTTGTTTAATCAGCTGCTCAATTTGACTCTGTAATACAACACCATCGTCCACAACCACCACAACACGATCTAAAATCTGTTGAGCCTGAACTGTGCTATTGAGTAAAAAAGACGATGCAATCAGCGCCGCTGCTGAGCAAAACATTGCAATTTTTTTCATTATACCTACCACTAGTTACTGAGATAAAAAGGACGGCGATAGCCGTACGTACTTTTCTCAAGCATGTTAATTAAACCACTGTTATCGGAGGCTAAGCCACTGATAATAAATTGTATGCTAATGCCATTATCAAACTGGGTATCCCCATTCGTCTGATTACCTCTTACTGCCGGTTCGAGGTCGCGGTTGATGCGCCGGTAAGCGCTTACCCGTAAGGCCCAGCAACAACTACTGTATTGGACGCCCACCATAGCATCATTTAAGCGATCATGTGTGAGATCATAAAAGACATTTGCCGCTACTTGCCAGCGTGAACTGGCAACCCAAACTGTCTGCGTTCCAACTTGTTCAATATCGTTGTTCAATATGTTGGTTGCTGTGCGATGACTGACCTGTACCAGGTTTGATTCATCTTTACGGAACTCTATCGCGGTCTGACTCTTACGGGTGGTGTTAAGTTCCGTGTCGTATTGAATAGAACTGCGCAAAGACCAGTTTTTATCTACCGCCCAGTTGATGTCGGCGACCCATTCACTGTTGCTGGAGGTTTCGATTTCGCCATTACCGGCAAATAATTCCGTTCTGCTGTTATTGATATTGTAAATCTGACCAATGCTGGCACGGAAGACTTCGCGTTCGTTTTGGGTAAAAAAACTACTGCTGACGCCATAAGTCACCTGGTTTGCTTCAGCAATACGGTCGAGTCCGGAAAAACGACGGCTGCGGAATAGGCCATGATAATCGTCCTGTAAAAGCGACGTATCGTAAATACCGATATTTTGTTGGTTTTCGTAAGGCACATAGAGGTATTGAATTTGCGGTGACAGCGTTTGACGGTATTGAGTGTCATTGATTTCTACCGGGCGTTCCATGTGCAAGCGCGCGCGAATTCGTGCGCGGGGTAACGCACGGGTGACCTCTTCTTTGATAGCGCTGTCGGGGCTTTCTTGCCAATAGTGAGTGTAGAGATAAGATAGCTCAGCTTCAGCGTCAAAAGCGGGCTTTTCGTAACGGTACTGAATGCTTGGCTCTATGTGCGCACGCGTTGCATACTCTTGTGACTGATTTTGGTTTTCAAAGTGCGTCAGCTCGTTATAAAGACTGGCACTGAAGCCTTCAAAGTCATTGGAGCTGTAGTCAACGCTCAGCTGGGGAAGAGTGCGAAAAGGGCTGCGATAGTCTCCAATCAATTCGTAGTCTTCTGTACGCAGCTGTGCCGCCCAATTTTTATGTGCATAATCAAGTTGCGCAACGCGGTATAGGTGGGTGTCGGCCCGTCCGGCAAAATCACTACCAAAGTCATTTAGATAATTGTCGTCACTGATTTCTGTCGCATTAAGGTAAAAACTTAAATCCCGGGTAAGCTGCGCTGAATGCTGAACATGCCACAGATAGCGTTTCTTCTCATCGGTTCGGGTATCGTCGCTGTTCAGATACGAGATGTTAACTTGTCCGCCGCTTTGCTGGAATAAGTAGCGGTATTCGCCTTGTAACATAGTGCCGCGCTCTGACATGTAAATTGGTGATATGGTCGCGTCCATATTGGGGGCAATATTAAAATAGTACGGCACTTCAACCTCAAAACCGCTGTTTGAAGAGGAGTCAAACGTAGGGAAAAGCAAGCCAGTTTTGCGATCATCACTTAGCGGAAAATTAAAGTAAGGCAGATAAAGAACGGGTACATCAAACAGTTCGAAACGGGCATGCCACGCTTCACCGTAGTCACTGGTCTCGTTTATTTCTATACGTTCAGCTCGCAGTTGCCATGCGGGTGAATCGCCCGGGCAAGTGGTAAAGCTGGAATCTTTTAGCAACATTTTCTGACGTGACAGTAACAACAGTTGGGCGTGGCCTCGTGCGTTATAATTTCTTAAACGGTAATTGCTGTTATAGAGTTCTGCAGCGTCCTGCTCAAGATCAAGATAGAGCGAGTCACCGGTAACGGTCAACTCTCCGTCATTAAAGATAATGCCATTGGATGCGATAATTTCGCCGCGTTGTTGGTCAATTGTCGCTTTTGCCGTTGAAAGCCATTGACCGTTGCGCTGAATAATAACGTTGCCGGTAAAATATGCTTTTTCATCGGAAAGAATTTCAGCGCTACGCGATTCAACGCCAATAGTACCGGCGTCAGTTTGCTGCAGCTGCACTGGGTCGATTACATCCTTAGAGGACGGAGTAACCGCGCAAGTTTTGCCGTATTGTACGTCTTGATTTTGTAAAACCGCTAGCGCATTGCCGGTAAATGACAGTAGCATCAGCGGAGTAATAAACCTTAGCAGCAATTGAATTTTCCGTTTTTGATTATTAAAAGCATTTTTTCTGTTGCCCAGCGCGTGAGTATAATAAAGCAATTTTGTTTGTTTCGCTATTTGGTACACTGCTAGTTTTAAGGCTTGGCGACAAAATTGGTGGAGGAAGTTTTGGAAGATAAACGTGAGGTGGCCCTGCAGGCATGGTGTGAAGCCCAAACCGGCGTTCCGCAACCAAAGTTAGAGGTGGTATCCGGTGACGCCAGTTTTCGTCGCTATTTTCGCGCAACAAACGGCAGCGAAAGCTTAATAGCGGTTGACTGCCCTCCCGAAAAAGAGCCGATGAAACCATTTTTGGCTGTGGCTGAAGCGTATGCTGATGCCGGGGTCACTGTGCCGGAGGTCATTGCCGCGGATATCGAACAAGGTTTTATGTTGCAGTCCGATTTTGGGCAGATACTACTGCTGAGTAAACTTCATCCCCGCAACGCTCGACAGTATTATCAGCAGGCTTTATCGGCGCTGCCCGATATCATGTCCGTGCGTCGTACCGAACTCGGTGAACTGCCGAAGTTTGATAGTGAACTGCTGGAGCGTGAACTTTCTCTATTTAAAAACTGGCTATTGCAGACGCATTTGCGATTGGACTGGCAGGATGAAGACGAGCGGATATGGCAGCAATTCAGCGAAAAATTAATTAGCAATGCTCTGGAACAACCGCAAGTGGGGGTGCACCGCGACTTTCATTCCCGCAACCTCATGTTATTGGATGACGACCGTATTGGCATTATCGATTTTCAGGACGCGGTGCTCGGCCCCATAACTTATGATGCGGTATCGCTATTGCGCGATTGCTATATTGAATGGCCCGACGATTGGGTTAGCGAGCTGAGTCAGGGCCTACGGTTGAAACTGATTGAAGCGAATCAATTAGCCTCTCAGATAGGAGCGGAACAGTGGCAGCACTGGTTTGACTGGATGGGACTGCAGCGGCAAACCAAGGCGGCGGGCATTTTTGCTCGATTAGCGCACCGGGATCATAAGCCGGGTTACTTACAGGACGTACCAAGAACTCTAGGCTATCTGAGGCGAGTAAGTGCTAACTACCCAGAGCTTTCTGAGTATAACCACTGGTTGGAAACGCGTGTTATACCGGCCTGGGAAGCGACTGTATGAAGGCAATGATACTCGCTGCCGGCAGGGGTAAGCGTATGCGTCCGTTAACGGACAGTCAGCCAAAGCCGTTATTACCGGTGGCTGGCAAGCCTATGTTAACTTATCACATAGAGAAGCTGGCAAAAGCAGGTGTTAATGAGGTTGTGATTAATCACGCCTGGCATGGCGAGCAGATAGAGAAATTTGTTGGTGACGGCAGTCAGTGGGGATTGCAAATTTCGTTGTCAGCTGAGCCTGAAGGCGGTCTTGAAACCGCAGGGGGGATTATCAAAGCATTGCCGTTATTAGGGGAAGAACCTTTCTGGGTTATCAATGGCGATATCTGGACCGACTGGGACTACAGTAATTTGCCGACAGATCTGGTGCCCGGGCAGCTTGCGCATTTGATCATGGTTGATAACCCCGTTCATCATGCTGAGGGGGATTTTGGCATTGAAAACGGTTTGCTAGTAAATAATAGCGCACCACGAAAAACATTTTCTGGTGTCGGTCTATACCGTAAAGAGCTATTGGCACCTTACCCTCAGGGAAAACATGCGTTAAAGCCGTTTTTTGAACAGGCGATGAGTCATAACCAACTGGCGGCAAGCTGCTGGGGTGGCTTTTGGACTGATGTCGGTACGCCGGAACGTTTGCATCAACTTAACCAACAACTGGAGACATAGAATGGTTTGGGGAAAAGTGGTTGGTGCGTTAGCCGGCTTTGCTTTTATGAAATGGCCCGGCGCGATATTAGGAGCTTTGATTGGCCACTGGTTTGATCGGGGAATGGCTCAGGATTTCTCCCGCAGAGGTGCGTGGGGACGCTTTTTATATGGTGCTGAACAAGCTGCAGGAGACGCGAATTTCATTTATACGTTGTTTGCTGTGATGGGGCATGTTGCCAAAGCCAAAGGACAAGTCACTGCGAGAGATATCGCTCAAGCTCAAGAACTGATGCGTCGCCTGAACTTGGGCTCTGACGCGACCAAAGAAGCGCAGGAAGCCTTTCGGGAAGGTAAAGAACCGACGTTTCCATTGCAGCAGGTAATGAAAGACTTTAGTGCGTCGTTTTACGGCAACAGAGATGTATTGCAGCTGTTTATGGAACAGTTGATTGGTCTGGCACTGAATGATGGAATTTTGGATAAGTCAGAGCATGAAGTGCTCGCTAACGTGGCCAAGTCCCTTGGCTTTACCCGATTTCAACTGGACCAGTGGCTAATGATGGAGAAAGCGGCATTTCGCTTTCATCAACATCGTCGGCAGCACGGACAACAACAGCAAAAGGCAAATAACCAGGAGCAAATTGATAATGCCTATCAGGTGTTAGGGGTTACCGCGCAGAACAGTAATGCTGAAATTAAGAAGGCGTACCGCAAACTCATGGCCAGACATCATCCCGATAAACTTGCTTCAAAAGGGTTGCCTGACGAAGTCATGAAACAGGCGCAACAACGTGCTCAGGATATTCAGGCTGCCTATGAGAAAATTAAGGAAAAACGCGACATCCGATAGGCCCTGACGTTGCTAAAAACCGTGAAACTCAAGCCAGCCTTTAATGGTGGATGTTAGCTCTTGTTGCCCGGTATTGCCGGAATTGATCAGCTGATGCGGACGGTAAGCGGGGTGCTGATATTTATTGGCTAACTTTTTGCGCAGTTGCCAGTGCTCGTTGACCCAACGGTTACTTTCCGCACTTCGAATATCCAGCACCGGTAACTGAGATTGACTGATGCGCGTTGCCAGATCACGGTTGAACTGAAACTGTGGTACATAGGCATTAATTAAAATAAGTGCGTCCGGCATCATGGCCGGGTCGCTTTCAAACAGTCGCAGTACAATATCCGCGGTAATACCTTCCACAACCCAGACAGAGAATCCTGGACGGCTGATGGTTTCCTCTATGAGCGCTTCCAGGCGTTGTTTTAATGCGCCGACCAAGGGGGTAAAAACGTCTTCACCCGCGGCGTCAGGAAAATGTGTGGTTGTGGCTGGGGTCTGTAACTTGCTGGTGCGTATAGCGCTGTCCGGAGGGGTCAGTGCCCACGTCGTCCAGCCAAAATCCGGGGCGCTTTCATAAACCGGACGAATATAAAACGACTGCAGCGGATGGTAGTGCCAGTCAGGTAACAGCACCATCTGTCCTCGCTCGAAAGCCTGCAAGTACTCCTTTTTTAACGCCAAATAGCGCTCGTCGCCATCTCCGGATAACCAATGTAACTGGTCTTGTGGTAGATAACGTTGTAAGTCGTCCTGGCTGAGAGCCGGCGTTGTAAAAACCGCCACCAACAGCATCAATAAATAGCGCTTCATCCTGCCTATATCGGCCGCTGTGGCACTAGCTTGAGTGCAAACTTTTAAAACGGAACCGGGCTATGAAATTCGATTGGTTGTTCGGTTGTCGGGTGCGTTACGGCAAGATATTCAGCGTGCAGTAGTAGCCTGTCAGCTGCAGCAAACGCATCGTCATGAGCATAGAATTTGTCGCCCAATATCGGGCAGCCAACAGCCTGCATGTGAACCCGTAATTGATGCGAGCGTCCTGTATAAGGTGTCAGTTCAACGCGCGAGCAATTACCGTCAACATCGCTAACCCGATAGAAGGTTGTGCTGGCTTTGCCGGTAAAAAAGTCCATGTGTTGCCGCGGTCTGTTAGGCCAGTCGCAGGAAAGGGGCAATTCGATTTCTCCTTGTGGAGCCGGAAGTGTGCCCCAAACTTTAGCTACGTACTTCTTGTTCGTCGTACGATTTTGGAACTGTCGGTTCAGGTGGCTTTGTGCCGCTTTGGTTTTAGCCAGTAATAAAATGCCCGAGGTTGCCATATCCAGCCGGTGAACGACTCTTATGTGCGGGTGCGCTCGTTGTACCCGGGTATAGACAGAGTCTTTATGTTCTGGCCGTTTACCCGGAACGCTGAGCAAGCCGCTGCTTTTATCAACCACCAACAACTGGCCGTCCTCATAAACAACGTTAAGGAAAGGGATTGTGGGTGGTTGATAATGTAGCAACGTCATTAATGGTTATTCACCAGAATACGAACCGCCTGCAGTGATAACTGTGGGTTTTCCAGAGCTGACGTGATCTGTTGTTCGCGCCAGTCAATTGCTTCTATTTCACTGGTACGCACCGAGGGGTTCTTCGTTTGCAAATCGAGAAGCCTGGCTCGCTCAGACTGCAATGCTTGCAGCGCTTTTTCCTTTACTTGCGTAAGCTGTTCTTGTTGCCACTCACGTGCCTGTTGTTGGCCTGACTGAATCAGTTTTTGTGCTGGTTCACGCAACTGTCGCAATATTTGACGAGCGGTCTTTTTGTCAATAAAACTGGCCTGTTGATCAAGAAGTTCCCGCGATACTTTGCTGGACAGTTCCTGACCTTGTCCGTTAAACAACAAGCGTAAACTTTGCAATGGACAAAATTCCTGCAGCGCTGCCGCTTTGGGGGCTGGTACCAAACTGCCGAAGTCTAGCTCTAAGAACCAGCTTCCTGCCGGAATAGCCGGGTTCTTCAGTTCTGCAACGCAAGTACTGCCAAAGTCATCTGCGGTCAGCAGTTCCAGCGCAGCCTGCACCATCGGGTGATCCCAACTGAGAAAGTCAGTATCTTCAAAGTTTAGCGCGGTGACTCGGTCAAAGGTTACCGTGACACCATCGTCGGGTAGTCCGGGTAAGCTGCCGACACGCATATGCTCGCCGGGTCGAATAAACCAACGCTCTTCATCCAACACTTCGTTGTTAATACCAAAGCGGTCGCAAAAGGCAATCATAAAGTCGGCCAGTGTGTCGGTATCGGCGTCTTTGTTTATCTGCTCGATAATTTTTTCCGCCTGTTCAGGACGACAGGCATTTAAGGCCTGCAATTTATCCTGCCCTTCGCGGTTACGTTCTATCCAGGCGCTATGAAGTTCAACCGTCTGCTCCAGCAGCTCTTTACTCAGTGGTTTGCCCTCAGCTATGGTGTGTTCAATGTCAGCACCAAAGGCATCGTATAGCTTACGGCCTATTGCGTTACATTGACGAAAAGCATTCATGCCCTGCTCATACCAGGGCAGTAGTATGGCTTCCGCTGAGCCCTTGCAATAAGGCAGGTAAATATCAATGTTTTGCTGCTGGCCGATACGGTCTAAACGGCCAATGCGTTGCTCGAGTAAGTCTGGGTTAGTCGGTAAGTCGAACAAAATCAGTTGCTGTACAAACTGGAAGTTACGTCCTTCACTGCCAATTTCTGAACACAATAAAATAGGACTGCCGTCTTCGTCGCTGGCGAAAAAGGCGGCTGAGCGGTCGCGTTCGGTTAGCGTCATGCCTTCATGGAAGGTTGCCGCCTGAACCCCGGCCAGTACCCGCAACGCTTCAGATAAGTCCAGCACCTGTTCTGCGGTTTTGCATATTAGCAGCGCTTTTTCAGAGCGGTTCTGTTTAATGTGTTCCAGTAACCAGTCAATGCGCGGATCTTCCATCCACCAGGGCATATCGTCATCAGGCTCGCATTCGTCCAGCTCTACCGGATGAAAATGACGCTCAGGAAAGCCGCCAATGTCGGCCCGACGGTTACGGAACATCACACGGCCGGTGCCATGCTTATCCAGCAGCTCGTCCAGCTTAGCTGAGTCAGTGACCGACTCAGCTTGCTCTGCCAGTTCTTTGTAATGTGCTTGTTCTTCCTGAAAGCTGGCAAAATCAGAAAACCGGTCTGGATCTAACAGTTGAAGTCGCTGAAAGTGTCCTTCAGCGCCTTCTTGTTCGGGTGTTGCTGTGAGCAATAGCAAACTAGGTACCGCTTCGCAGAGGTTTTTTACAGCGCTAAACTCTGGCGCATCAGGCTGCAAATGATGCGCTTCATCGATAATCAACAGGTCGAATTCAGCATCAAGCAGTGCCGGGCTCCAGCGCGATTCGTGCATAAAGCGGCTACTGATAATAATGTGCTGTTCGGTCAGGAACGGGTTTTCGCTGTCGGCTTCTGCCTGTTCACAACGCTCATCGTCAAACAAAGTAAAGCTCAGCGCAAAACGACGGCGTAGCTCAACCAGCCATTGATGCATAAGAGACTCGGGAACAACAATCAGGACACGCTGCGAGCGGCCAGTCGTCAGACGGCGCTTTATAATCATGCCGGCTTCAATGGTTTTTCCTAAGCCAACTTCGTCAGCTAACAACACTCGGGGGTGGTAACGGTCGGCTACGGTTTTTGCAATATATAACTGATGAGGCAGTAAATGCGTACGAACGCCCAGTAAACCAGCAACCTCGCTAGCCTGATGATGTGCCAGGTGCTCACTTGCTTCGCAGCGTAATTGATACATGTCGAGTCGATCAGCCTGCCCGGCCAGTAGTCGAGTTAATGCCGGGTTGCTGTCAACCTGATGGGAAAGTTGAGTTTCCGAGACCACGACGGACTCTTGTGTGTCGTCGCGTAAACCATGATACGTCACAATGCCTTGCGACTCTGTCAGCTCCTGAATAGTGAAGCTCCAACCATCGGCGTGTTTGCCTTGTTGTTGAACGTTCAGTTGATAGCGGGCCAGAGGGGCTTCTTGAGCCGAATACAGTCGCACTTCACCGGTAGCCGGGAACATCACGGTTAGGTGACGACCTTCGGCCTGGGTGATCATGCCTAGCCCTAATTCGGTTTCCGTTTCACTAAGATAACGCTGTCCTACTCTAAACTCGCTCACTACTCACTCCCGCGCGCCATTTTCCAAGGTCGCAATGGTACTTAATTCGTGCGCCAATTCCGAGGAAAAATTTATGTCTGTCACCGTTGTGTCATGAATTTTAGGCTAAGCTGTAAGAAAAGAATAATCACAAGCAAAGGTATGCGCTAATGGCAACAAACACTGGCAAGTTCTTTATTCTGGATACCAATATTCTTCTGCATGACCCTCTCGCCTTTCTTAATTTTGATGAGCACAACGTCGTTATCCCTATGGTGGTATTAGAGGAGCTCGATAAAATAAAAGATCGTAATAAGGATGTGAGCCGGGAAGCCCGGGTGGCCATTCGCTCTCTGGAAGAGGTGCTTAAGGAGGCGACGCCCGAGGAAATTGTTGCTGGCGTCCCTTTAAGTCGACTGCATGGCGAGCACAACGCAAATGGAACTCTGGCTATTTTTCCAGACTACCAGCTGGAACAAACTGAGTCGGCTTTGTCGCTAGCTGAAAATGATCATCGAATTATTCAGGCGGCGCTGGAAATTCAACGTGAACGCACGCCGGCAGGTGTCGTTCTGGTCACCAAAGACATTAATATGCGTCTGAAAGCTAAGGGCGCGGGTATGAAGTATGTTGAGGACTACCGTACCGATCAACTTATTGACGATATTCGCTTATTGACCAAAGGCTTCTACCGGTTTGAAGGCGACTTCTGGTCACAGGTAGGAGAGGTAAAAACTCAGCAGGAAGGGCGGGATGCCTACCATACGGTAAGCCGCGAGTTACTGCCGCAAATCTTTGTGAATGAATACATCATTGACGCTACCGATAATTTTGCGGCCCGCGTAGAAGAGTACGACAACGACACTGTGACCTTAATGGATTTAAGCGTAGAGAGGATGATGTCGTATGGCGCGTGGGGTGTGCACCCTAAAAATATTTATCAGGCGATGGCGCTGCATGCACTGCTTGATACGAGTATGGATATGGTGGTTCTGACTGGGCCTGCCGGTAGCGGCAAAACTTTTCTGGCGCTTTCAGCTGCTTTGCAGATGGTGGTTGAACAGGGAATTTATGAAAAAATCATCGTCACTCGCAATACCCCGGAAATTGCTGAGTCGATTGGCTATTTACCCGGCACTGAGGAAGAAAAAATGGCGCCCTGGTTGTCCGCAATAACGGATTCGTTAGAAGCTCTGCACAAGCATGATGAAAGTATGGAGTCGAGCCTCAACTACATTATGAAAAAAGCGAATATTCAGTTTAAGTCACTGAACTTTATGCGTGGTCGCAGCATACAGAACGCGATTGTCATTTTAGATGAAGCGCAAAACTTAACCGCCTCGCAGCTAAAAACTTTAATCACGCGTTGCGGGGAGAATACGAAGTTAGTGGTGTCAGGAAACCTGGCGCAAATTGACAGCTATTATCTTACCGCGGTGACGTCAGGGCTGACGTATATTGTTGAGCGATTCAAAGACTATCCCGGTAGCGCAACGATTAATTTAAATGGTGTCGTGCGCAGTCCGTTGGCACAGTTTGCTGAGGAGCATCTCTAATCAGTTGACCGAAACGACGGTGTATTGCCCTGTTTCGATTTGGAATTCTGTCTTTTCACTTACCTGGCCCAACGGCATGGCTGCGGGGCCAGTTACATCCACCAACACATACTTAATACCGTCATGCTCAACGGTTGTGTCATCATCCCTGCTACTAATCGCAATGCCAAAAACAGCATGTTCAGGCAGGTAAAAGATGGCCATTTTCGGTGTTTTTATAATTTGCTTTATTACCGACGTTAATAGGGTCACTTTACTGTCGCAGTCACCCTGGTTGTAGTAGAGCAATTGGTTGGGAGGGACAAATCCATCGCCGCGGCTATCCAGGCGATCACTTAAGTCGTTATAGGGAATGTGTTGAATGAAACTTGCAATGTAATTGATGTAATTGCGCTGTGTATTGTCACCCAACTGCTCCCCAATAGCCTGTATCAGCGGTCGTATGGTGGGGGTGACCTCACGTGCGATAGCCTGATGATCAGGAATAATGCCTTGTTCACCCAAAGGTAAGGTTAATTTGCGATAAAAGTTCGCTTCCAGGTAGTCATTCCAACGCTCGTCATAGTAGTCATGTAAGCGTCGTTTATACTCATTTAGCTGTTGTTGGTGCTGCTGATTTCGGGCCTTGCCCGTGACCAGTTTAACCGATTGCTGGCGCGGAGTTAGGCGTGCCTGAATACCTCTCCATTGCTGCTGATGAATATAGCGATTTAATTGGTGAGCAAGCTCGCGCTGGCTGCGTTCAAGATTAAATCCCCGGTAACGCTTTAGGGGCATCAAAAAATCTTTTTTATCAACCTGAAAGTTAAATGATTGTTGGCGGTCATCAAAGTCACGCCATTGGTAAGAGAAAGCCAGTTGACCGTTGTCGGTTTCTTTAAGCTGAAAGAAATCCTGAGCATTGCTTATTAGGGGAAAAAGTAAGAGTAACCAGACGATAGCACAGAGTTTATGTGTCATTCTGGTTACTCCTTGCAGTCCTTAAAACTTCATTTCGGTAATAGGACTGTCTTCAAATTTCAGGTCAACTTGATACTCAACGCCACCCGCACGGACGAAAAAATACGTCTTGTCTTTTTTGAAGACTTCTTGCAGAGAAACGAGTCTCAGACCGGGACGCCGCTCGGCAGGGAGGTCAGTAAGCTCTACTGTGCCTCGGGAAACCAGAATATTTTGGTAACGAGGACCAGTAATTAAAAGCAGTTTTTTATTTTCATCTTTCAGTAGAATGGTATTACCCGTTACTGAATAGGGTTCTTCATTACCAAACAAGGCCAGCTCCTGTCGCGTCAGCTTATTACTGACGACACTATAACGAATTATCGCTTTTTGGCAAATAACCGTTTAAAAAATCTTCAACAATAATGAGCGCCGCCTGACTATCAACCGCGCCCTTCTCCAGCTTTCGGAAACCGCCTTCGGCAAACAAACTTTCCCTTGCTGAGGTTGAGGTCAGCCGCTCATCCTGAAAAGCGACCGGTAAACCGAAGCGACCATGTAACCTGTTACCGAACTTCTTTGCTCGTTGAGTTAAGGGTTGTTCTGTGCCATCCATGTTTAATGGCAGACCGACGACCAACTGTTCTGGCCGCCACTCGGCAAATAACTTTTCGATAAGCTGCCAGTCGGGTATACCTTCCTTTGCTTTAAGTGCCGCTAAAGGCGATGCTGTTGCTGTTATTGTCTGACCAACAGCAACGCCAATACTTTTGGTGCCAAAATCAAAACCAATAACCGTACTCATGCGTGCCCGACATCCGGTCCCAGCTGCCACACATCAAAACCCAGCTTTTCGGTCGCTTTCTGCCAGCGTTCGCTGGGCGGCGTGTTGAACAAGAGTTCCGGGTCTGCCGGAATCGCCAGCCAGGAGTTTTCCCCTAACTCCTCTTCCAACTGGCCAGCCTCCCAGCCCGCGTAGCCCAGTGTCAGCAAAAACTGAGGTGGGGCTGCCGAGGAACCCAGTGCTTCGAGAATGTCGCGCGAGGTGGTTACCATAATGTCGTCGCTCATCTTTTGGCTGGCGCGCCAGTTATCCTGCGGTGGATGAATCACGAAGCCGCGTTCCTGGCCAACAGGGCCACCCTGATAAACATTACCTTGTAAGTGTTGGTTATTCTCGGGATAAACAATTTCCAGCTTATCCAGTAATGAGGTAACACTTAAATCCGCGGGCTGGTTAATGATTAAGCCCATCGCGCCTTCTTCGTTATGTTCACAGATATAGGTCACGGTCCGTTTAAACATCGGGTCGTTCAGCATAGGTGTTGCTATCAATAAATGGTTCTGTAAATTGTTCATCGATTCACCGACTCCTTAACGATAATCTCTGCTAACGATATTGGGGCGCATAGTTGAATTTCAATTAAGCTTTTCTTCTATAGCCTGGAAAACGAGCTCAGCGATATTGATGTCATAAGCATTCTCAATTTCACGCATACAGGTTGGGCTGGTGACATTAATTTCGGTAATACGATCACCAATGACATCCAGTCCGACAATAATAAGACCACGCTTTTTCAGTTCAGGACCTACTTTGCGGGCTAGCTCCCAGTCACTGTCAGATAACGGTTGAGCACGACCACTGCCGCCAGCAGCAAGGTTGCCCCGAGTTTCGCCCGCGCTGGGAATTCGCGCGAGAGAGTAGGGTACGGGCTCACCGTTAATAATCAGAATGCGTTTGTCGCCGTCTTTAATTTCGGGCAGATACTTTTGCGCCATGGCGTAGCGCGCGCCTTTTTCGGTGAGTGTTTCGATAATAACGCCTAAATTGTTGCCGTCGGCTCCAACCTTAAAGATTGACGCACCGCCCATACCGTCAAGAGGTTTCAGAATGACATCGCCATGCTTTTTATGAAACGCTTTAATGACATCGGCTCTGGCGCTGACAAGCGTGTCCGCAATAGAATCGGCAAACCAGGAGGTGAACAGCTTTTCATTGCAGTCGCGAAGGCTTTGCGGTTTATTAACCACCAGACTGCCGCGCAGCTCGGCCAGCTCCAGAATTTGCGTGGCATATAAAAACTCGCTGTCAAAAGGCGGATCTTTACGCATCATAATCACGTCAAAATCTTCAAGCGGACGATATTCGCTGTCGCTTAAACTGTAAAAGTCGCTTTTTTGGTCGCGAACGCTTACTTCGCGAGCAAACGCCATGGGTTGTCCGTTATCAATGACTAAGTCGCCAAGTTCAAGATAAAAACACTGATAACCGCGTGCCTGAGCTTCCAGCAGTAGACGAAAGCTCGTGTCTTTTTCGGTTTTTACTGCGGCGATTGGGTCCATCACCATAGCTAACTTTTTCATGTAAACTCCTTTAGCATAAGTCGCCAAATTGATATTGCACAGCGGTAAGCGCTGAAAGTGCTGCGGTTTCCGTTCTTAGTATACGCGGGCCCAGGCGCATAGGTTTGAATCCGTGTTGTTCGGCGGCATGAACCTCAGCTTCACTAAACCCGCCTTCAGGTCCAATTAATAATTGTATACCTTTGTCTGCGTCATTAAACGATGACAATGGCTTGGTCGCAGTTGGATCCAGCGTGAGTTTTAACCCTTCGAATGGGCTTTGCACAAAGTCGTTTAATTGCTGGGCTGGTTTTACTGGCGGAACCACGCTGCGACCGCATTGCTCGCAGGCAGACTGAACAATCTTTTGCCATTGCTGTTGTTTCTTTTCGAGCCGGTCACCGCTCAGTTTAACGCCACAACGCTCACTGAACAGGGGAGTGATTTCTGTGGCACCTAGCTCAACTGACTTTTGCAACACAAAGTCCATGCGGTCACCTCGAGAAATCACTTGCGCCAAATGAACTCGGATAGGTGACTCCGAGTTATTCACCTGATAGCTTGTTGCGATAAAGTGAGCGGACTTCTTTTGAATTGAAGTAATACTCGCGTCGTAGTTGTGACCGTCACCGTTGAACAAAACAATGTTATCACCTACGTTTAAGCGCAGTACTTTGATCAAATGCTGAAATGCATCTGAACTCAATTCAGTTTCAGTTTTTAAGTTAATGGGATCGGGGTGATAGATCCGCGGTACTCGCATGCATTCGCCTTATTCGGACTTTTAGACGTCCAGAAGTAGAAAAAAACAGAGTGATCGGTTACATTATGCAACCAGTATTGAATGATTTCATCAAATTAAAGGAATAGTGGGCATATGTCACGTCACCTGTTTACCTCAGAGTCAGTGTCCGAAGGACATCCGGACAAAATTGCCGACCAGATCTCCGATGCGGTTTTAGACGCAATTTTAGAAAAAGATCCTAAAGCCCGGGTTGCCTGTGAAACCTATGTTAAAACCGGCATGGTACTCGTTGGTGGAGAAATCTCTACCCGAGCCTGGGTCGATGTTGAAGACTTAGCACGCCAAACAGTACAAGACATTGGCTACCGGCACTCCGACATGGGCTTCGACGGTGCGTCTTGTGCCGTATTGAATGCCATTGGTAAACAAAGTGGCGACATTAACCAGGGCGTTGATCGCGCGAATCCGGAAGAACAGGGGGCCGGTGACCAGGGCTTGATGTTTGGTTATGCCTCAAATGAAACGTCAGTCTTAATGCCTGCACCTATTACTTACGCGCATCGCATTATGCAGCGTCAGTCTGAAGTGCGTAATAACGGTACATTAGGTTGGTTGCGCCCAGATGCAAAAAGCCAGCTTACCTTTGTTTATGAAAATGGTAAGCCGGTTGCTATCGATACCGTTGTGTTATCAACCCAACACCGCGAAGATATTACTCAGGAAACGCTGCGCGAAGCGGTTATGGAAGAAATTATCAAACCAGTGCTGCCAGAGCAGTGGGTGTCAAAAGATACACAATTTCATATTAACCCTACGGGGCGGTTTGTGGTTGGAGGGCCGATGGGCGACTGCGGACTGACTGGCCGTAAAATTATTGTCGACACCTACGGTGGCATGGCCCGTCACGGTGGCGGTGCGTTTTCTGGTAAAGATCCGTCAAAAGTTGACCGCAGTGCGGCTTACGCCGCCCGTTACGTTGCCAAAAACCTGGTGGCTGCTGGTCTGGCTGAGCGTTGCGAGCTGCAAATCTCTTATGCCATTGGCGTTGCTGAACCAACCTCCATCAGCATTGATACTTTCGGTACGTCAAAGTATTCGGAAGAACAATTAATTGCTCTGGTTCGTCGTCATTTCGATTTACGTCCTTATGGTCTTATCAAAATGCTCGATCTGGAACGCCCAATTTATAAACAAACGGCAGCATACGGCCACTTTGGTCGCGAGAATCTGCCGTGGGAAAAAACCGACAAAGCAGCCGATTTACAGGCCGATATTTAAACACTATTTTGCCTATAAATTTGCTTGTACCCCCTGAAATGTGGAGAATACGCGCATCGCAAGTTGCTCTTCATCGTCCAGGGGGTTTTTCATGTCAGAACGTCAATATCTCGCCAATGCCATACGCGCACTTAGTATGGACGCGGTTCAGAAAGCCAAGTCCGGTCATCCCGGAGCGCCTATGGGTATGGCAGATATCGCAGAAGTCCTTTGGCGTGATTACTTAAAACATAACCCGAACAACCCAAGCTGGGCCGACCGTGATCGTTTTGTGCTGTCAAACGGACACGGTTCAATGCTTATTTATTCGCTGTTGCACCTGTCGGGTTATGACCTCAGCATTGATGACTTAAAGCAATTTCGACAGTTAGATTCAAAAACTCCGGGTCACCCTGAATATGGCTACACCCCCGGTGTTGAAACCACTACCGGACCGTTAGGACAAGGGCTTGCAAACGCCGTGGGTATGGCGCTGGCAGAAAAAGTGCTGGCGGCGCAGTTCAACCAGGAAAACCATGAAATTGTTAATCACCATACTTATGCGTTCCTTGGTGATGGCTGTTTGATGGAAGGGATTTCACACGAAGTCTGTTCATTGGCCGGAACCTTAGGGTTAGGCAAGCTAATTGCGTTCTATGATGACAACGGCATTTCTATTGATGGTGAAGTGGAAGGCTGGTTTACCGACGATACTGCGAAGCGTTTTGAGTCTTATGGCTGGCACGTTATTAACAAAATTGACGGACACGATTCTGCAGCCATTACTCAGGCAATTGAAAGTGCTCGGGCAAATGAAGATAAGCCCACACTGATTATCTGTAAAACGGTTATTGGCTATGGCGCCCCGAACAAACAAGGGTCCGAAAGCTGCCATGGAGCACCTTTGGGGGACGATGAAATTGTGGCCGCACGCAAGCAATTGAACTGGCCACACGAGGCGTTCGAAGTGCCTGCCGATGTTTACCAAAAATGGTCAGCGGTAGATAAAGGTGCTGCGGTTGAGTCGTCATGGAATAAGCGCTGGGTAGCTTATGAGCAAGAGTTTCCGCAGCTGGCAAAAGAACTGAAGCGTCGCCTAAACGGTGAGCTGCCGGAAGGGTTTGAAAACTCAGTGCACAACTATGCCAAACAGCTGCAAAGTAAGCCTGAAGCTATAGCAACACGTAAAGCGTCGTTGAATGTTTTGAATGAATTTGGTCCTAAGTTACCTGAGTTGTTAGGCGGTTCTGCGGACTTGGCAGGCTCTAACCTGACACTTTGGAACGACGCGAAAGGTATTACCGCGGATGACGCCAGTGGTAACTATGTGTTCTACGGTGTTCGTGAGTTCGGAATGTCGGCCATTATGAACGGCGTTACCCTGCACGGCGGTTTCAAAGCCTATGGCGCAACCTTCCTGATGTTTATGGAATACGCACGTAATGCGGTGCGTATGTCAGCACTGATGAAGCAGCCCAGTATTTTTGTTTATACCCATGATTCCATTGGTCTTGGTGAAGATGGCCCGACACACCAGGCGGTCGAACAACTGGCGAATCTGCGTCAGACCCCGAATCTGCAGTGCTGGCGCCCGTGCGATCCAGTAGAAACAGCAGTCGCCTGGGGGGCTGCAATACAAAGCAGTAAAACCCCGTCGGCTTTAGTCTTTAGTCGTCAGGGCATGCAACAGCAAGAACGTAACGAAGAACAGCTCACGAACATTGCCCGCGGTGGTTATGTACTCAAAGATTGCGACGGCGAACCCGAGGTCATTTTGATTGCCACCGGTTCCGAAGTTGACTTGGCTGTAGCTGCTTTCAATGAACTGTCAGAGCAGGGGCATAAGGTGCGTGTTGTTTCGATGCCATCGACCAATGTGTTTGATATCCAGGACGCGGAATACAAAGAGTCTGTATTGCCTTCAGGCGTAACTCGCCGTGTGGCAATAGAAGCGGCTATTGCGGATTTTTGGTTCAAGTATGTTGGTCTTAACGGCGAAGTCGTCGGAATGACAACCTTTGGTGAGTCCGCTCCGGCTGGTGACTTGTTTAAGCATTTCGGTATCACCACAGAAGAGACTGTAGCTGCGGCAAAACGCTTGCTGGGAGCTTAAATGAGCGAACCGACGCGTATTGCAATTAATGGTTTCGGCCGCATTGGCCGAAGCTTTTTGCGCGCATTGTATGAAAATGGCTACCGCGACAGCGTGCAGGTGGTGCTTATTAACGAACCGGCGGCTTCCGAAGCGATAGCGCATTTATTGAAATACGACTCAAGTCATGGCCGGTTCGGGCAAAAAGTGACACAGTCGGGAGATACCCTAACCGTAGCCGGGGATACTATCGCGTTAACTCATCAAACGGAGATTGAGGCCATTGACTGGCGCGCCCATCAGGTTGATTTTGTGATTGACTGCACCGGCGTTTATGGTAGTCAGGAAGATGGGCAGCGTTATATCAAACGCGGTGTTAAGCGGGTATTGTTTTCTCACCCGGGTAAGCCGGATGTGGATTTTACCGCTATTTATGGGGTGAACGAAAAAGAGTTAACCGCTGAGCATAAAGTGGTGTCCAATGGCTCCTGCACAACCAATTGTATTGTACCGGTCATTAAAGTGTTAGATGACACTTTTGGCATTGATTCGGGTGCCATCACAACCATCCACTCTGCCATGCACGACCAGCAAGTAATTGATGCTTATCACCCCGATCTTCGACGAACTCGCGCTGCCGGGCGCTCTATTATTCCGGTGGACACGCGTCTGGCTAGAGGTATCGAACGAATACTGCCTCACTTAGAGGGGCGTTTTGAGGCTATTGCTGTGCGAGTGCCAACCACGAATGTGACCGCTATGGATTTAAGTGTCACGCTGAATAGTGATGCGACCATCGAGCAAATAAACCACGTTTTGCGCGAGCAGAGTGAGCAGCAACTGGCAGGCATACTGGACTACACTGAAGAGCCTTTAGTCTCAATCGATTTTAATCACGATCCGCATTCGTCGATTGTTGACGGCACCCAAACTCGCGTTAGTCATAAGCGTTTGGTTAAGCTGCTGTGCTGGTGTGATAATGAATGGGGATTCGCTAATCGCTTGTTGGATACCGCCAAAACGATGGCTGAACAAATTGAACATTAAGTTTAGAGAGGATACCGCATGTCTGTCATTGCTATGACTGATTTGGATTTAAGTAATAAACGAGTTTTAATTCGTGAAGATTTAAACGTTCCGATCAAAAATGGAAAAGTCTCTTCCGATGCGCGTTTAAAAGCAGCAATGCCGAGCATTCAAGAGGCATTGAAAGCCGGCGCTAAAGTCATGGTAATGTCTCACCTGGGTCGTCCGACCGAAGGTGAATACGATGAGCAGTTCTCCATGCAACCGGTGGTAGATTATTTGCAAGAGGCGCTGGATTGCCCTGTGCGCCTATGTAAAGACTACCTGAACGGTGTTGAAGTGAGTGCTGGAGAACTGGTAGTTTTCGAAAACGTTCGCTTTAATACTGGTGAAAAGAAGAATGATGACGAGTTGGCTAAAAAATTAGCGAGCTTGTGTGACGTGTATGTGATGGACGCCTTTGGTACTGCGCACCGTGCTCAGGCATCCACCCATGGTGTGGCTAAATATGCACCAATTGCTTGTGCAGGCCCATTGCTTGCCGGAGAGCTTAAGGCGTTAAGCAAAGCACTGGAAAATCCTAAGCGTCCTTTGGTCGCTATTGTCGGGGGTTCGAAAGTATCAACTAAGCTGACTGTGTTAGAGTCACTGTCTGGTGTTGTGGATCAACTCATTGTGGGGGGCGGAATCGCCAATACCTTTGTCGCAGCGGCAGGGCACAATGTTGGTAAGTCACTGTATGAAGCTGATTTAACCGACGAAGCGACCCGCTTAATGGCTCAGGCAAAGTCTGAAGGTGGTGATATTCCGTTACCGGTGGATGTAGTGACGGGTAAGGAATTCAGCGCTGAAGCAACGGCAGAGACAAAAGCGGTTAACGCGGTTGCTGATGACGACATGATTTTTGATATTGGCCCTGAAACGGCTGAGCAATTAGCGTCTATTTTGAAAGGTGCCGGAACCATTGTCTGGAACGGGCCCGTCGGCGTTTTTGAATTTGAGCAATTTGGACAGGGCACAAAAACCATCGCCAACGCGATTGCAAAAAGCGATGCCTTTTCAATTGCCGGCGGTGGCGACACGTTAGCTGCAATTGATCAATACGGTATCGCTGATAAGATAAGTTATATTTCAACAGGTGGCGGGGCTTTTCTGGAATTCCTCGAAGGTAAAACATTACCGGCCGTTGCAATTTTACAAGAGCGGGCTAAAGACGCCTGAACACAAGTTTTAAATTAAGGAGTATTTTTTATGGCCCTGGTGTCATTACGACAGTTATTAGATCATGCCGCAGAAAACGACTACGGCGTACCGGCGTTTAACGTCAACAACCTTGAGCAGATGCGTGCAATTATGCAGGCTGCTGACGCAACGGACAGCCCGGTTATTGTGCAGGCCTCCGCTGGCGCCCGTAAATACGCTGGCGCACCTTTTCTGCGTCACCTAATTCAGGCCGCAGTAGAAGAGTGGCCACACATTCCTGTGGTTGTGCATCAGGATCACGGTACATCGCCTGCCGTTTGCCAACGTTCTATTCAGCTGGGCTTTAGTTCCGTAATGATGGACGGCTCGTTGCTGGAAGACGGAAAAACACCTGCTGACTATGACTATAACGTTAAAGTGACCAAGCAAACTGTTGAAATGGCACACGCCTGTGGTGTATCCGTTGAAGGCGAACTGGGCTGCCTGGGTTCTCTTGAAACCGGTGAAGCAGGCGAAGAAGACGGCGTTGGAGCGGAAGGCAAACTGTCGCATGAACAGCTACTGACTGACCCTGAAGAAGCGGCCGAATTTGTTAAGGCGACTAATGTTGACGCGTTGGCCATTGCCTGCGGTACCTCTCATGGTGCTTATAAGTTCACCCGTCCACCCACTGGCGATATTTTGGCCATTGATCGCATTAAAGAGATTCATCGTCGCATTCCGGGTACACACTTGGTGATGCATGGTTCATCATCTGTACCTCAGGAATGGTTAAAAATTATCAATGAGTTTGGTGGCGAGATTCCGGAAACCTATGGTGTACCGGTTGAGCAAATCCAGGAAGGTATTAAACATGGTGTTCGTAAGGTCAATATCGACACCGATTTACGTTTGGCTTCCACGGGGGCTATTCGTCGCCATTTGGCGGAGAATCCGTCAAACTTTGATCCGCGTAAATTCTTTACCGCGGCAACTCAGGCGATGGAAGATATTTGTCGTGCGCGCTACGAAGCGTTTGGCTGTGCCGGTATGGCAAGTAAAATTAAGCCAATTAACTTAGAATCAATGTTCCAGCGCTATGAAAATGGCGAATTAGACGCCATTATTAAGTAATACAGAACGTTTATTACAGAGATAAATACGAGGTTAGTGTGCGATTTTCTTTATTATTCGCGAGTTTATTTTTACCCGTTGCAGCAAGTGCGCAAACGTTCATGTTTGACGACGCTGATGACATGGATACAAAAACCGTTGAGGAGTGGCAGGCAAGTGCTGAGTTTGGTTTGCTTTATACTTCAGGCAATACAGAAACTGAGACTTTAAAAGGCAAGCTGAATGTCTCTCGGGACATTGAGAACTGGCGGCATAAAGGCGTTTTCGATTATTATACGTCTGAGCAGGAGAACCAGGAAACAGGCGAATCTATTGAGACGGCAGATCGTATGTTTATCTCGGCGCAGAGTAACTATAAGTTTGCTCCGGACAGTCGCTCATCACTGTTTGTTTTCGGTTCTTATGAAGAAGATGAATTCAGCGGTTTTGCCTATCAGGCAACCGTGGCAACCGGTTACGGTGCTCGGTACCGTTACGATGAAAATGTCTATGCAGACTATGAAATTGGTCCGGGTTATTCGCGTACAAAACCGGTTCAAATTGAAGGTGAACCGCCAGTTGATGCCGAAGGACAGATGATTCTCCGTGTCGCGGGCAACTTGAGTTGGAAGATTTCTGAAAACTCACAGTTTAGTGCGCTATTGTCCTCAGAATTAGGGGAAGACAATACCAAGAGCAAAGGTGAACTGTCCGTTTCGTCAAACATTAACAGTTCGTTGGCGATGAAGTTTTCTATTGGAGCCACTCATAACTCACATGTTGCTGATGAGAGTATTGAAAAGCTTGATACAGAAACAGCAGTAACCTTGGTTTACTCTTTTTAAGGTGCTAACCTTTTGCACTTGAAAGCCGTGGCATTGCCACGGCTTTTTTATTGCGAGAAAGCCGAACAATATTGAATAATTAATCAAATCTTACGGTTCCCTTTATCTTTATATTTCGCTAACATTCGCGGCAGCTAAGATTGGCTGAAAAAATCGGATATTGTTATGTCAGTGAACTCATTTCTTGGGGTGTTTGCAAAATCCCCTATAAAACCGATGATTGAGCACATGGACGAAGTGCACCGCTGCGCTTATGCGCTTAAAGATTTCTTTAAAGCGGTTTATTCAAAGGACTGGCAAAGCGCAGAAGTCGCTCGCGCAACCATCGTGAAGCACGAATCGAATGCGGATGATATGAAGCGCAAAATCCGCCTTAACCTTCCCAGCGGTTTATTTATGCCTGTAGAGCGAGCTGACTTGCTCGAGCTGGTTTCTCAACAGGACAAAATTGCGAATAAAGCCAAAGACATCTCCGGTCTGGTTACTGGTCGCGAACTGCCTATTCCTGAAACCTTGGTAAAAGATTTTGATGCGTATTTAAGTCGCTGTCTGGATGCTACCGATAAAGCTCGCGAAACCATTGGTGAATTTGATGATTTGCTAGAAACCGGCTTTAAAGGGCGCGAGCGCGATCTTGTCGACAACTTCATTGCCGAACTTGACGCGATTGAAGCTGATACCGACAAGCTTCAAATTCAGTTACGCCAGGATCTACGCAAAATTGAACTGGATATGAACCCAGTCGATGCGATGTTCTTGTACCGCATTTTGGACTGGGTTGGCGACTTAGCTGATTTAGCCGAGCGAGTGGGTGCACGTTTCGAATTAATGCTAGCACGCGTCTAAGCGGAGTCTGATTCATGGATATTATTTCTAGCTACAGCTTTCTGCTTATTGCGATGGCAGCGGCCTTTGGTTTCTTCATGGCGTGGGGTATTGGTGCAAATGATGTCGCCAATGCTATGGGAACGTCTGTCGGCTCTAAGGCTTTGACAATAAAGCAGGCGATTATCATTGCAATGATCTTTGAGTTCGCCGGTGCCTATTTAGCGGGCGGCGAGGTTACCTCAACCATTCGCAAAGGTATTATCGACTCTGCTTACTTTGTCGACCAGCCTGAACTGCTCGTTTTTGGCATGATCTCGGCGCTATTAGCGGCTGGGTTTTGGCTATTAATCGCTTCCTACCTCGGGTGGCCTGTATCAACCACGCACTCGATTATTGGTGCCATTGTCGGTTTCTCTGCTGTTGGTGTCAGCATGGAATCAGTTCAGTGGGCGAAAGTCGGGGGTGTTGTTGGAAGCTGGGTGGTTACCCCTGCCATATCAGGCTTTATTGCTTATCTCATATTTATGAGTGCACAAAAACTGATATTTGATCGAACCAATCCGCTGAAAATGGCGCAACGCTACGTACCTTATTATATGGGGCTGGCGGGTTTTGTACTGTCGTTGGTAACGATCAAAAAAGGACTTAAGCACGTCGGCTTGGATCTTGGCGGCCTGGAAGGGATTGTTTGGGCTCTGGGTATAGCGGCACTGGTTTTCTTTATTGGTAAGTTGGCTATCAGCCGTCTGAAGTTTAATCCGTCAGATGACAAAGACATGCATTACACCAATGTTGAAAAAGTGTTTGCTGTGCTTATGGTGGTAACCGCCTGTGCTATGGCATTTGCTCATGGTTCAAACGATGTGGCTAACGCCATTGGGCCACTTGCTGCCGTTGTAAGTGTAGTGACCAGTGGTGGTGATATTAGCAGTAAAGCGCAGTTGGCTTGGTGGGTATTGCCTTTAGGTGGTATCGGCATTGTGGCTGGCTTGGCTATGCTAGGCAAGCGTGTTATTGCGACCATTGGTAACGGCATTACGCATTTAACCCCGAGTCGCGGCTTTGCTGCTGAGCTCGCAGCGGCGTCGACCGTAGTTCTTGCTTCGGGTACCGGGTTACCAATATCAACCACCCAAACGCTGGTAGGTGCGGTGTTAGGTGTTGGTATGGCACGCGGTATTGCCGCCTTGAACCTTGGTGTTGTCCGTAACATTGTTATTTCGTGGGTAGTAACGCTGCCAGCGGGCGCAATCATGTCGATTGTTTTCTTCTATATTTTGAAAGCAATCTTCGGCGTCGCGTAACAAACGCCATCTACTATAGAGCCCCGCCGTCAGCGGGGCTTTTTTATGCTATTCAAAAAATTTAGTTTCCTTCAAACTTTTTTCCTTCCATTATCGACTTAGTAATAAAACCACGGAAACAAAGTCTTGTGTTCAAACCGTCAGAAAAGAAACAAATAAGAAAGGCGTTAGGTGGCGATCAGCGAGCCTGGCTATGGTTAGTTCAGCGCTATGAGAAGCTGGTTTATCATTACGGGTTGCGCATGCTTCCGAGTCAGGCCGATGCATTGGATTTACTGCAAGACACCTTTACTAGTGTTTTTAAAAGTTTAGCAAACTGGCGTGAGGAAGAACATTTTAAAGCATGGTTAATGACTATTGCTCATCATCGGTGTGTTGAATTTTATCGACGTCGGAAACTTGAAGAACAGTGGCAAGTGGAAAGCCACGATGAAGTGGACGAAGGAGACTGGTCCCACCCAGAACGCTTTTATACGCAAGGAGAGAACGTTCGAAGACTCCTGCAGGCAATGCAGTTACTTTCAATAGAGCAAAAAGCGGTTGTTGATGCAAAGTTCTTTCAGCATTTGACGCTGCCGCAAATAGCGGAACAGCAAAGAATATCGGTTAATACCGTGAAATCTCGTCTGTATGTATCGGTCGATAAACTAAAACAGTATTTGGAGGAAGCTCATGAGTCATCAAAATCAGCATGAGTTTGAACAGCGGATTTCGGAAGTAAGTGAGAGTTACATAGAGTCCGAAGTCCCGCCCTGGGATAGAGCGCAAACCATGACTTACAGAAAAGAGCCCTTGGCATTTTGGCAACGCCCCATAGGGTTCATATCGTTAGCGTTCTCTTTTCTGGCAATAACAGTCGTGACAGTGCAATTTTATAAGGCGGAATTGGAAGCCTCTATAGATCAGCGGGTTGAAACGCTTGTGGCTAAAGAAATGTCGGTTTTTAAGGAAGAGCAAGAAACAGCCTTTGCAATGCATGGTAGAGAATTGCGCGAGGATTTTAGAAAACAGCTTTCGGCTTCGACGACACAATTAGCGACTTATATTTTGGCGACTAACCGAAAAGAGCGTCAACAGAATTATTCTCAGTTGGTTGAATATATGAACGAAGCCCGGGAAGAAGATTATGATTTTTATGCGACACAGTTACGGCAGTTACAGTCCTCTGTGTGGCCGCCATTAACGGAGAAAAAACAATGAAAAAGTGGATAGTAGCGTTAAGTGTCGCTGGCACGCTAATGAGTAGTAGTGTTTTAGCGAATGAATATGATTCGCTGGAAAAGCAGATGAATATTCTGGCTGAAATTCTCGAAACGTCGGTTGAACAAGAAAGTGAAAAAGGAGAGCTACCCATATCGCGGTTTGAATACAGCTATCTTAAAGGGCAGGGGGTTGTTCTGTTTGCTGACTCGGGACGTATGCCGTGGCGCTTTGTTGTACCGAATATGCCCGAGCCACCAATGCCACCAGACGTAGGCGAAATGAATGAGTTTGCTGAGCGCATGGATTTGGATGCAATTATTGAGCAAGGATTGCGCAGTGCTCACAGAGTCTTAGGTCAACTCAACGGTGAGTACTCAAATGAGTGGGTCGAGATGGCTGAAAGCGCAAGGGATACCGCTTGGGAAATTCGCGACAAAGAACGTGAGTTGCGAGACCTGGAGTTTGAATTACGTACGGCCGACGAATCTCGTCAAACGGGAATTGAGAAAGAGAAAAAGCAGCTGGAAATGGAGCTATCCAATTTGCGGGAAGAACAGAAAGCGCTGCAACAACAAGCGTCAAGCTTAAAATTGAAGTTAAAAGAAAAGCGGCGTGAACTTGAAGAAAAACGAGTAGCGACACGTGAAAGTTTATTGAAGCGATTTGAAACCACTCTCGCAAATACCCTATGTACATATGGAGTAACGCTCAAATCGTTACCAGAGAATGAAAAAGTGAATGTTATCTTGAGAGACTTTTATCCGTCGAAGCAAGGAGAGTCTCAGGATCAGTTGTATGTTTTTGATAAATCTGAATTGATCCAGTGCGTAACCGAAGGTAATGCACAGTCCCTTATTGAATCGGCCAGTCGTTATCGCTTCTGATAGTAAAAGCAGTTTGGCAGCCTGCAACAGTGACAGGCTGCCTACTTTCCAGTAAAATCCGCGCTTTATTACATCTCGCAATTGCAGCACGGATATGTCAGATACCAATCATTCTTCTTTAAAAGTCAGTGACTTTTCATTTGAACTACCTGATGAGCTTATTGCCCGCTATCCCCAGGAGCAGCGCAGTGCAAGCCGGCTATTGTCTGTCAATTCGAGTGAAAACAGCATTGAACATAAGCATTTCGAAAACATTGTTGATGAGATAAACGCTGGCGATTTGTTGGTGTTTAATGATACTCGGGTGATTCCTGCCCGTTTACTGGGCGAGAAAATCTCCGGCGGTAAAGTGGAAGTTCTGGTTGAACGCTTGCTGGATGAGCACCGCGTGTTGGCACATGTTCGTGCCAATCGAGCGCCCAAAGCGGGGGCTCAGTTGCTATTAGAAGGCCAGGTTAACGTCACCATGTTGGGTCGTCATGATGCACTCTTTGAGCTGAAGTTTGAGCACAATGAGACCGTACTCGAATTATTAGAGCAGTATGGTCATATGCCGTTGCCTCCTTATATTGATCGCCCGGACGAGCATTCCGACAAAGAGCGCTACCAAACAGTTTATAACCGGGAACCTGGTGCAGTTGCCGCACCCACGGCCGGGCTGCACTTTGACGATGAGATTCTGCAACAGCTACGCGATAAAGGGGTAAAGTTTGCTTATGTGACTTTGCACGTGGGAGCCGGCACGTTTCAGCCCGTGCGAGTGGAAGATATTAACGACCACGTTATGCACAGCGAATACGCCAAGGTCAGTGCTGAAACCTGCGATGCTATTAAGCAAACAAAAGCCACCGGCGGGCGAGTTGTTGCTGTCGGAACTACGTCAGTTCGTTCGCTGGAATCTGCAGCGCAGGCGTCAAGCAGCGGTGATATTGAACCCTTTTTCGATGACACCGATATTTTTATCTTCCCCGGCTATGAATTTAAAGTGGTTGATAGCTTGATAACCAACTTTCATTTACCGGAATCGACGCTCATTATGTTGGTATCGGCATTCGCTGGCCGTGATTTGATAATGAGTGCTTATAATGAAGCCATTAAAGAGCGCTATCGTTTCTTTAGCTACGGCGATGCCATGCTGTTACAGCGTTAAACTTAATACACTGAAGTGAATACTTATGACAATGAAATTTGAACTTGATAAAACCAGTGGTCGAGCACGTCGCGGTCGAATGGTGTTTGAGCGAGGAACCGTAGAAACTCCGGCCTTTATGCCCGTGGGTACTTTGGGCACGATAAAGGGCATGACGCCAGAAGAAGTCAAAGACACTGGCGCCCAAATCTGCCTGGGCAACACATTTCATTTAATGCTGCGGCCCGGTACGCAAATTATTAAACAGCACGGCGATCTGCATGACTTTATGAACTGGGACAAGCCTATTCTCACCGATTCAGGTGGTTTTCAGGTGTTCAGCCTTGGCGAGCTTCGTAAAATTACCGAAGAAGGTGTTACTTTTCGATCGCCCATTAATGGTGAGAAAATTCTGCTGACGCCGGAAAAATCGATGCAGGTTCAGCGAGATCTAGGCTCCGATATTGTCATGATTTTTGACGAATGTACGCCCTTTCCAGCCACTCAAGCTGAGGCCCGTAGTTCAATGGAGCTGTCACTGCGTTGGGCGGAGCGCTCTAAACAAGAGCATGGCGATAACTCAGCAGCATTGTTTGGAATTATCCAGGGTGGAATGTACGAAGAGCTTCGGGATATCTCCTTAAAAGGTTTGAAAGATATTGAGTTTGACGGTTACGCCATTGGTGGCTTGTCTGTTGGTGAACCGAAAGAAGACATGATGCGGATTCTGGAGCATACCGCACCGCAGATGCCCGAGCAAAAGCCTCGTTATTTAATGGGAGTGGGCAAGCCGGAAGATTTAGTGGAAGCCGTGCGTCGTGGTATTGATATGTTCGATTGTGTCATGCCCACTCGTAATGCTCGTAACGGCCATTTGTTTATTAGCACCGGCGTGGTGAAAATCCGCAATGCCGTTCATCGCACCGATACCTCGCCGTTAGATGACAATTGTGATTGTTATACCTGTAAAAATTATTCACGCGCGTATTTACATCACTTGGATCGTACCAACGAGATGTTGGGTTCACGGCTCAATACCATTCATAATTTACGCTTTTACCAAAAAGTAATGAGTGATATGCGCGACGCCCTAGATGCTGGGACTTTCGATGACTTCGTGAAAGAATTTTATCAGCAACGAGATCAGTCTGTTCCGGCACTGGATTGATACTGGCTTATTTCGTTCTGTAATTTCTGGTAGCGGTCGGCATTTGGTTTATTCTGAATGGCGGCCTTTACCGAACGCAGTGCCGAGTCTTTCCATCGTTCAACTAAGTGGGGATGCTCGTTATTGAGCTTAGCAAGTGCCAAGTACATTTTTGCGAGCAAATAATGCGCTGCTGGTTTCTCTTCAAACTGCGCGGGATCCCCTAATTCATTAATTGCATTCAATAGCATTGTCGTGATTTGGGTGTGACTAAAAATTTGCCCAGATGTCAGAATAAAGCGGGTCCGTTCTTCATGGTACCTAAGTGCATCCGGATTATTCGCAATAGCGTGGTCAAAGTGATCGAGTGAAAGCTCGGCCTGTTCCGTAGCCCGTTGTCTATCGCCCTGGTTGGCAAGGTATTGCGAATAGTGAGCGAAGACGACTGCATGCGCGTACTGATCCTGCTTACTGGAATAGTCCTCCAGAAAGTGTCTGGGCGCGGTGTCATGCAGTGTAAGAAACAATATAAAGGGAACAACCAGCACGGCCGCATTGGCCGCCGTAAACCAAAAAAGGCGTTTCTTCAGCCGATAACGATTAAGCCAATGTTCGAGTTCTTTTTGAAACTCCTGACACTCATGAAAACGAGAATTAGGATCCAGCGACAGCGCTCGTTTGATAATGCGGCTTAACTCTATAGGAAGCCCTGGTCTGGATATGATTGGATGATGGTAAAACTGCTCCGGCTTCATGTCGGTTAATAAAGACAGAAGCAATGCGCTAAGCTGGTAGATATCTCGTTGAATACTGGCCGGGGAACTCGGTGCTGAAATGCTGAGATCCACTAACACTGCTCTCTTACTTTGTTCTTTTTTACTGGTTCCTAAAGAGCGAACCATAATATTTTGCGGAGTGATATCGCTGTGCGCATAGCCAGCCTCGTGCATACGACACACACCATCCACAAGTGATTTTACCATCGCCACTGTTTCGTAAACTGAAATAGCGCTACGCACCTTATTCAGTGGTTTACCATCAATATACTCGAGCACCATGAATAATGAAGACGAGGGGGTTTCAGGTTCACCAATATCAAATACTCGACAAAGTGCGGGGTGATCCACGGCCGATAGCAAACGGGCTTCGTTGACGAGTCGATGACGACTGACAATAGAGGGTGAACGTGCAAACTTTATCGCGACATGACGTCTTAAACGTTGGTCATAGGCCTTATAAACGAGCCCACTGCCGCCGTGCCCCAACAATTTAACGCATTGGTAACGTGCTGGTATTGGGTAAGGAAAATTTGTGTCCGGATGTGCTTCAGCCAAATTCGTATCCTTACTGGTTAAGCTCAAATCCAGTCTAACGACCACAACTCTCAAACAACAGGTTTAGCGTAGATGCTGATCGGCTACACATAAAGTGACGTCAATTGACATCATGGGAAAATAATTCCTCTATAGCTTAAAATGCAGCAAATTTAAGCTATGATGAGTTTCATAAAAAAATAATAAAGCAGGGGTTAGCACTGATGCAGGGAAACAGTGATGTTTTAGCAAACAGTGGATTCAGGCAGTCCGTCGAAGTCCAAATTAAATACAATGGCAGTTACAAGCGCCTAAATATGACCCTGGTTGGCCAGCAGCACCCTGACTACCTTATTTTGCAGCTTTCCAGACAATACTGTTGGCAAGATATTTTGCCGTTGTTAGTTGCGGATAAAACGATTGGTCTGAAAACGATCTCTCAGGCAGGAGAGCAGTTAACCGGTGTCGTCGACATTCTTCATATGACCCAATACCCGAGGAAACTCTTGTTTGTCAGCTATCCCAGAGAGGCGGATGTTCAGGTGTTACGGTCATCACCCAGAATTGCAATTAATTGTGAAGCCAAACTGCAATTACAGCTTAATGATAAACTTGGAGACCCTTTGCCCGGAACAGTCGTTGATATATCAGATAAGGGCATTGCTTTTAATTATCGTGGTACGTCTCCTGTTAGCGCTGACCAAAGCGACGATGTGCTGGCGGAGGTGAAAGTAAATACCGGTGACGGTACGCTTACGTTCCCCGAACTGTTAATTCGAAGTGTAAACTCTGTAGGCCCGCAACTCTGGCAGTTTGGGCTTGCTTACAAAGAAAAACCAAATAATTTGCAGGACCTTGTCAGTAAGTTACTACTGGAATCTACGCCAGTCCGCGAATTGCTTGGTGATAATGATCCCGGATGGGAAGCATCGGATAACACTTTACAAGGCGAATCTGAGTCGGTACAATTCAGCACCAATTGAACCCGTAGTGGTTAATTTTTAACCGAAACAGATAATTTACCCGAGGTGATTTTTTAATGCCAGTCGTTAAAGTGAAAGAAAACGAGCCGTTTGACGTAGCTTTGCGTCGCTTTAAGCGCTCTTGTGAAAAAGCAGGTGTTCTGTCTGAAGTCCGTCGTCGCGAGCACTATGAAAAGCCGACTTCAGAGCGTAAGCGCAAAAAAGCTGCTGCGGTAAAGCGTCACGCCAAGAAACTGGCTCGTGATAACGCTCGTCGTACTCGTCTTTACTAAGACACTAATTACTACGACAATTTGAGTGTTCACTTTTCCGTAAAGTGCTGAAAGCCGTGACTGAATTGTCGCGGCTTTCGTGTTTCTGCTACTTTTTGTTTTCGCAACCCCGATATTGAGACAATATGGCAGGCTTGATCCCCAAAAGTTTTATTCATGATTTGCTTGAACGAGCAGACATTGTCGAGATAGTTGATAGCCGTGTGCCGTTGAAAAAGGCCGGTAAAAACCATCAGGCTTGCTGCCCGTTTCATAATGAAAAAACACCTTCTTTCACCGTGAGTCAGGATAAACAGTTTTATCATTGTTTTGGCTGTGGGCAGCACGGTAACGCCGTAGACTTTTTAATGGAATTTGATGGCTTAAATTTTCCTGATGCGGTGGAAGAGTTAGCTGGGATCATGGGCGTTGAAGTTCCGAGGGAACAGCCAGAGAACCCCCAGCTGGCGCAGAAAAAGCAACAACAAGTGCAAGACGATGCTGAGCTAATGAATAAAACGGCTCGTTTTTTCCAGCACCAATTAAAGCATCATGAAAACTCTAAGCGCGTTATAGACTATTTAAAAGGCCGGGGGTTAAGCGGAGAAACCGTAAAGCGCTTTCAAATTGGCTACGCGCCGGATGCTTGGGATAGCCTGCTAACTACCTTTGGTGGTTCCGCTCAACATCGCCAGCAATTGCTTGAATTGAAGCTTATTAACCGGAATGAGAAAGGGCGGCACTACGACTTTTTTCGTGACCGGGTAATGTTTCCTATTCATGATCGACGTGGTCGGGTTGTTGGTTTCGGTGGGCGCATTATTGACGGTGATGGTCCTAAGTATTTGAACTCTCCGGAAACTAGGCTATTTCATAAAGGTAGCGAGCTTTACGGTTATTGGCACATGCAGCAAGCGGTGCGTAAGCCTGAGCAGGTTTGTATTGTCGAAGGCTATATGGACGTGGTGGCGCTTTCTCAGGCTGGTATCCATTACGCAGTAGCATCTCTGGGTACCGCAACCACCAGTGAACAATTACAGAGGTTATTTCGTACTAGTAGCAGAATTGTTTGCTGTTATGACGGTGATCGCGCCGGTCGGGATGCGGCCTGGCGAGCATTAGAAAATGCGTTGCCGTTGTTGCGGGATGGTCTGGATATGGCATTTTTGTTTTTACCCGAAGGTGAAGACCCTGATTCGGTGGTACGCGAACACGGTGCAGAGGCTTTTGAACACCAGTTGAAGAAGGCAACGCCATTCACTGAGTATTTCTTTGAGCACCTTCAGGCCGATATTGACGTAAGTACTGACGCTGGTCGGTCGCAATTATTGAATATTGCCAAACCATTAATTGAGAAAGTAGCCAGTGACTACTATCGTGACACATTAATGCAGCGCTTGGCTGAAAAACTGCGTCGGGAAACCTCGCAACTGGAAAGAAATTTCGAAAAACCGCAGCGTCATTCAAGGCCGAAAGAAAGCGTGAAAATGACACCGTTACGCAAAGCGATTGCTTTGTTAGTTCAATACCCACAGTTAGCACAAACGATTCCGGTACGAGAAGAGTTACGCGAGCTAAGGGTTAACGGTATCGATTTATTGATAGCACTGCATAAACAGTGCTCAGAAAGACACATGACGACAGCGCAAGTGCTTGAGGGGTGGCGTGATACCGAGTATTACCAACCGCTGCAGAAACTGGCGTTATGGCAACATCAGCTCGACGAAGACAATGTCGAGCAAGAATTTAACGATATATTTATTTACCTTATTGACCAATATTTTGAGCAGCGAGCGAATGCGCTTTTAAAGAAAGAGCAGGAGGGTGCTTTAACCCGAGTTGAGCGTCAGGAATATCAGACGCTGATTCAATACTTGAGTAAGGCAAGATAGTACATCCTCGTGCGCCTTACGCTAGCTTAAAAATCAGTATTCTGATATACTATTCGGTCATTTTGGATACTCTACATTCACAGTCACAGGTGGAACGTCTGTATGCAGCAGAATCGGCAATCGCAACTTAAGGTCCTTATTGCGAAAGGCAAAGAACAAGGGTTTTTGACATTTGCTGAGGTCAATGACCATTTACCGCAGGAAATTGTTGATTCCGATCAGGTTGAAGACATTATTCGCATGATCAACGACATGGGGATTCGCGTGTTTGAAAGCGCGCCTGATGCCGATGACTTGATGATGGCAGAAAGTGCTGCTGACGAAGACGCCGCTGAAGAGGCCGCTCAGGCGCTAGCCTCTGTTGACGGTGAAATTGGGCGTACAACTGACCCCGTGCGTATGTACATGCGCGAAATGGGTACGGTTGAACTACTGACCCGTGAAGGCGAAATTGACATTGCCAAGCGTATTGAAGAAGGCATTAACCAGGTTCAGTGTTCCGTCGCTGAGTACCCTGAAGCCATCAACTTCCTGCTTGAACAATGGGACTCCTACGAAGCTGAAGAACTGCGTTTAACCGACATTATTTCCGGATTCATCGATCCTGACGAAGTAGACGAAGCTCCTGTGGCGGCGACTAACGTTGGCTCTGAATTACCAACTGAAGAGTTGGAAAAAGAAGGCGACGATGACGAGGAAGATGAAGAGGAAACCGATACAGGCATCGATCCGGAATTCGCCCGCAGTAAATTTAATGCGCTTCGCGAACAGTACGAAGTGACTCGTCAGGCTATTGCTAAACATGGTCGCGATGGCGCCGATGCGCGTGTAGAAATCGACAAACTCAGTGAGCTATTCAAACAGTTCCGTTTAGTTCCGAAGCAATTTGACCGTCTGGTTAAAGACATGCGTGGCATGATGCAGCGTGTTCGAGTTCAGGAACGTATTATTATGAAGATAAGCGTTGAACAGGGCGAAATGCCTAAACGCAACTTCATGAAAGCATTCTCCAGCAATGAAAACAGCATGGCCTGGGTAGATAAAGAGATTGATTCAGGTGCGGGCTACGCTGATACGTTGAAAGAAGTTCGGGGCGAAATTGAACGCTGTGTCAACAAACTGGTTGATGTAGAGAAAGAAACCGGTTTAACCATCGGCAAAGTAAAAGAAATTAACCGTCGTATGTCTATTGGCGAAGCCAAGGCACGTCGTGCGAAAAAAGAAATGGTAGAAGCCAACCTACGCTTGGTTATCTCTATTGCTAAAAAGTACACTAACCGTGGCTTACAATTTCTGGATCTCATTCAGGAAGGTAACATTGGCTTAATGAAAGCCGTGGATAAATTTGAATACCGTCGGGGCTATAAGTTCTCAACTTACGCCACGTGGTGGATCCGCCAGGCTATCACCCGTTCAATTGCCGACCAGGCTCGTACCATTCGTATTCCGGTTCACATGATAGAGACGATTAATAAGCTTAATCGTATATCGCGCCAGATGCTCCAGGAGATGGGCCGTGAGCCGCTCCCAGAAGAGCTGGCTGAGCGTATGATGATGCCGGAAGATAAAATCCGTAAGGTATTGAAAATAGCTAAAGAACCTATTTCAATGGAAACACCCATTGGTGATGATGAAGATTCACATTTGGGTGACTTTATTGAAGATGGAACTCTGGATTTGCCAATTGACTCGGCAACGTCCGAAAGCCTGCGGAATTCAGTGCGTGATGTTCTTGGTGGGTTAACCGCACGTGAAGCAAAAGTATTGCGTATGCGCTTTGGTATTGATATGAATACCGACCATACTTTAGAAGAGGTAGGCAAGCAATTTGATGTGACTCGTGAACGAATTCGTCAAATTGAAGCCAAAGCATTAAGAAAGCTTCGCCATCCAAGCCGCTCTGAGCAGCTTAAATCATTCTTGGATGAGTAAGATATTTTCAGAAACAGGAGGCAGCATGGGTAACAACCGTGACAATTGGCCGAAACGTATTATTGACTCTCATTTGCATATTTATGATGACGAGTTTCCGCTAATTGAAAACCAAGGTCACATCCCTGAGCCTTTTTATATTGATGATTATCGTAACTTGGTGCGAGGCCTCCCTATAGAAGGCGGTGTCATTGTTTCAGGTTCATTCCAGGGCTTTGAGCAGCGCTATTTAAAAGCTGCATTGGAAAACTTGGGTGGTAACTTCGTGGGTGTCACACAGTTACCAGGCTCTGTTAGCGATGAAAAAATTCAGCAACTGAACGAGCATGGTATTCGTGGTGTGCGTGTTAACTTAAAACGAGGTGTTCACCGCGATATCGAAGGCATTGTTGAGTTTGGTAAGCGCATTTGGGATCTCGCTGGTTGGCATTTGGAAATTTATGTCGATAGCCGCGAACTGGACGACATGGTTCCTACCTTACTTCAGCTACCGAAGCTCAGTGTTGATCACTTAGGTATGGCGAAGTCTGGATTATCTCAGGTTCGTCGTTTGGCAGAAGGCGGAGTCAAAATTAAGGCCAGCGGTTTTGGTCGTACTGAAGTGAATGTGGCCGATGCTGTCCAGACACTGAACAAAACCAATCCTGATGCTTTGATGTTTGGCACCGACTTACCAGGCACCCGCAGTAACCGTTCATTTGAGCCATCGGACATCGCCACGATAGTGAATGCTCTGGATGACGAAGAAGCGGTTGATAAGGTGTTTTATCAAAATGCCCGTGATTTTTACAAACTACCTTAATAAAAGAGAGTGAGGTAAGTGCAGTCTCTCTCTTCTCACACAAAACATAACCGCTGGCTGGCCATTGCATTGATAGCAATAGCCGTTGGCGGTTTGTTAGTTGCGTTCTGGTTTTCTTCCGGCGAAGCACTGCAGCGCAATCAAAACACGATGAGTGCGTCCTGTAAAGAAGCTCAACTTGCCGTCAGTCGTCTTTTTCCCGTTTCTGAGTCTCTGCAACAGCAAGTTGCTAATCCCGAATTGATGTACCAGTCACTGCAAGACTCTATAAAAGATGCCGGTCAAATTCAGGGTGGCTTTTGGCATACCGCTCAGGGTTTCATGGGGTTTGCGTTCACCAATGCCGGTGATGGTAACTCCGGAGTTGGTATTGGCAACGAGGACATCCCTATTGTTCGCTCAGCGGTTCAGCGTTCGTTAGAGCAGCAACGGGCGGTGGTCTCGGTTCAGGCTCATGATGGAGGCGCTACAGTGGTTGCTGCCTGCCCGGAGAAGAATCACTACAACTTGGGGATTTGGCTGAAAAAAGAGGTTCAGCTGGTACCTCCTCATTTTACACTTATTGTTAGTGTCCTGTTTGTCGCGCTCGCTATTATTGGTGGAATTTTAATTGTTTGCGAGTCGGTGTTTAATCGTAACTGGCATATTGAGCGAGACCGAATTGTTGCTCAGGCGGAGGATAACTCCCAAGCCGTTTCTGTCACCACTGAAATTCCGGAAATACAACCGTTGTTAATGTTGCTGTACCAGGCTCGCCAAAAAATTCAGGCGAAAGAGCGTGAGCTCAGTCAGCAAATGAATAAAGTCATTATGGCGAACCAGAAGACATTAATTGGACGGATTGCCCGCTCGATGAGCGCATTGGCTGTGGCTGAATTGGAAGAAATAAGGCGCAAATTGGCTAAAACGAATGCTGACGACATTCGACTCAAAGTGTCTGAATTGACCGAGTTATTCGAGTCATTCGATAAGGTAACGTCCGAAGCTGGCAATGGCCGAACTCAACCGATTGAGGCCGAAAGCTTTCTCGAAGAGCTATCTGATTATCATGAAAGCCACGGCAATGTTAAAGACATTACCTTAACAAGTATTGCGGAAAAAGGACTCAAATTCGATGCCGAACCTTTGCTACTACGCTTCTCAATGGACTATTTATTACGCCATATAATGAGTTTTGCGCCGGATAATTCCGAGATTATGTTGCAGGCAACAGCAGAGGGTGACTTTGTGAAAATTGCTATTAGCGACGAAAGCACTGGCATAGAGAACAAGAATAAGCACCTCCTGTTTCATGCCGACGAACTGGCGCCAACGCAATATGGCATAGGCTTGAAAGTAGTGCGAGATACCCTGCAAAGTCAAAATGGCGACATTAGTTATGAAAAACTCGAGAAAACTTCACGATTTAACGTGCTGATACCCATGACAAAAGCATAAAAAGTTCGTATAATCTGCGCCGCTTAACAGCTTCCAATCAAAAATGGCCCCTTAGCTCAGTGGTTAGAGCACCCGACTCATAATCGGTTGGTCCCCAGTTCAAATCTGGGAGGGGCCACCACCTTTCAAAGTCCCATTTTCTCGCTGTTCGTGGCTCGAGCAAAAATTAATTTTGTTACCTATCCAGTTAGCGCGCCTAACAATGCAGATATTGATCTACATCGCCGATGACGTCGGTTACGCCTATTTAATAACGACCTAAAAGTAGTAACATGCCAGCACATCATTAATGAATTAGGTGGGTATGATGACAGTCGATATAAATAGCCGCTATGGCCTCAATCCTGCGCATAGTGAAGTCGTAGAAGCATGTAAGATTATAGAGCCGTGTAACGCGTTAGATATGGGCTGCTCAAATGGCCGTAATGCGTTGCACATGAGCCAGCTTGGCTTCAATGTGACCGCGGTAGATAATAACCCTGATGCTATCAATATGTTACGACAAATTGTCAGTGAAGAGGGTATCAACAATATTGAAGCGCGAGTCGACGATATTAATGATGCAGAGTTAAGTGGCGAATATGGGCTGATTGCCTGCACGGTAACGTTAATGTTTCTTAACCCCTCGCGAGTTGACGCTGTTATTGACGATATGCAATTACATACCCAACCCGGTGGGTACAATTTAATTGTTTGTGCTATGGATACTGCTGAGCATCCATGCCCGGTTCCTTTCCCCTTTACGTTTAAAGCAGGGCAATTGCGAGATGCATATCAGGGATGGGAGCTACTAAAGTACAACGAAGAAGTCGGAACCATGCATAATGGAGCGCAACTTCAGTTTGCAACGATGTTAGCGCGCAAACCCAACAAATGAAACACAAGGCTATGGCTGTTTTATTAAGGAGTCCTCATGAAACTTTATCAGAAAATGGGCTGTGTAGGTTTGATATTGGTAGCTTCTGGTTTGTCTTTAAGTACATTAGCAGCGGACCCAGTCACTCCTAAATTGACGGATAAACTAAGCCGATTGCTAAAACAAGAAATGCGCTCGATTCAGTCTGCCATGGCCTCAATTCATGTTTCCATGGTTACCGGGGAGCATGAGCTGGTAGCGACCCAGGCACAGCAAATACACGACAGCTTTATAATGAAACAATCTTTGACGGAGCAGGACAAAAAAGACTTAATGTCGGCGGTTCCAGAGGGGTTTGTCAAGCTGGATAAAGACTTCCACCGACTCGCTGCGGGACTGGCTCAGGCGGCCAAAGACAAAGATACTCAAAAGCAATTTAAGCTTTATAACAAAATGACAGGTAGCTGCATTGCTTGTCATAGCAAATATGTATCTGATCGTTTTGATGGGCTAGTAAAACAGTAATTATCGCGGTAATGGACTAGAATGTTAACTTGGGTATCACCGACATTTTTGTAGTCCGTAGGCTCAAAGGTATCTAAATGGCACAAAATGCAAATAAAACAGAGCATTCAGGCGCTAAAAAAGGCCGCGGTGCTTATTGGGGGCGAAAAAAAGACGCGAAAGAAGAAAGTAGCAAAAAACGCCGAGCGGACGAGCGCGAACAAGTAAAAGATTGTCCGCTTGCCTCTGAGCCGTTTTGACTGCAGTGTACCTGAGTCCTTTCCTGGCCAACATTGACAAGCTTAGGATGCCTGACAATACTTTCAGACTGACACCTACGAGCAATCTAATTTCGAGAGCACGGAAGGAGCCTATGTCGATGAACACAAAGGTCACCAAAAAACAGTTTCCCGTCAATAAAGCACGCCGTTACCTTGAGCCCGGGCCGGTCGTTCTAGTGAGCTCTCATTCTAACGGTGAGTCCGACATCATGACCCTGGGCTGGCATACTGTAATGGATTCTTCACCGTCGCTGATAGGCTGCAACATTTCAAAGGCTAACCACAGTCATCATTTGATCAGGGAAAGCGGGGAGTGCGTGATCAATGTACCTACCACCGAGCTGACGGAAAAGGTTATTGGTATCGGGAATACGACAGGCGCCGAAATTGATAAGTTTTCAGAATTTGATCTGACGGCAGAGCCCGCCCAGAAAGTGTCAGCACCGAATATCAAAGAATGCTATGCAAACTTTGAGTGTCGTCTTTACGATGACACACTCGTTGACGCCCACAATTTCTTTATCTTTGAAATCGTTAAAGCTCAGGTAATGACTGAACCTGAGTATCCGACAACCCTGCATTACACCGGTGACGGTATATTCATGATCTCCGGTGAGATAATTAATCGCCGGGAGCTTTTCTTACCGGAGATGCTGGATTGAGCAACTCAGTAATAAATGTCCTAAAAGAAAAGAAGCGGGAATTTTCCAGCAGCGATGAACTGCGCCCTTTAATCGAGTCTATTAAAGACAAAAAGGTTGTGATGTTGGGCGAAGCGTCACACGGTACGCATGAGTACTATAAGTGGCGGGCTAAAATATCAAAGATTTTAATCGAAGAGTACGGGTTTGACTTCGTTGCCGTGGAAGGCGACTGGCCGCCTTGTTATGAGCTAAACCGGCACGTTAAAGGCTATGACGATGCGATTAACGATACGACCCAGGCGTTAAAGCAATTCAAACGCTGGCCGTCATGGATGTGGGCAAACTGGGAGGTTCATGAGTGGGCGCAGTGGCTGCGAGATTTCAACAAAGGGCTGGCGCAGGATAAGCGCAAAGGCTTTTACGGTTTAGATGTCTACAGTTTGTGGGAATCGATGGATGCGATTATGGATTACCTGAAGGAAGAAGATCCGAGTGCCTTTGAGACTGCGAAAATGGCGATGCGGTGTTTTGAGCCTCACCGCGATGGTGGCGGGCAGCGCTATGCACTCTCTACCCGACTGGTCCCGGAAGGGTGCAGTGCCGAGGTGACACAACTTCTAAAAGAGATACGCAGTAAAGTGCCGAGCTACAATTCGGATAGAGAGCACGCCTTTAGCACTGAGCAAAATGCGGTTGTGAGTAACAATGCGGAGCGCTATTACCGCATTATGGCGTCGCGGGACGAGTCGACCTGGAATCTTCGCGACCGGCATATGATGGATACCCTGAAACGGTTAATGGCGTTTCACGGCAGCGAAGCCAAAGGTATTGTTTGGGCGCACAATACTCATATCGGTGATGCCTCTTATACCGACATGGGTGACGCTGGCTTGTACAACATTGGTGAACTTGGGCGTGAGGAATTCGGTCGTGACAACGTGGCTTTGATTGGTTTTGGCTGTCATAGCGGAAGCGTTCTGGCCGGCGCCTCGTGGGGAGACCAAGTGCGCCAAATGAACCTGCCAGACGGTCGCAGCGACAGCTGGGAAGACTGGTGTCACCAGGCTGGCACGCAATTTTATGTTGCCAGTGACGATCTACAGTCGTTGGATGAACTGCAAGACCGTATTCCTCATCGCGCAGTGGGCGTGGTTTATGACCCACGGCACGAGCGCTACGGCAATTACGCGCCGACCATTATTCCAAAGCGTTACGATTACTTTATGTTTTTTGATAAAACGCGAGCACTGCACGCTATTAATATTCAGGAAGAGACATCCAGAACGCCTGATACCTATCCGCACGGATTGTAATGTGGTGTCACCGATAATGTCCCTACCCCAATATTGTTTTTACGAAGCCTCGGTTAGAGCTAGAAGTCATAACTCACAGACAGACGGATATCGCGTCCGGCTTCGTAAGGGCCGACAACCGTAGGAAATACCTCACTGTAGTCTCCAACGCTTGAGTGGTTGATATACAGTTCGTCCAGCAGATTAGTAACGGCTAAGTTAACCGACAAATTATTGCTGACATCCCACGCTCCGAAAAGGTCGACCACGGTGTAACTTGGCTTATTTAAGGTATACAACGAATCGGTCCAACCGTTTTCAACGGCCTGATGCAATGTTTCAATGTTGATATCATCCACGTGAGTGACATTGAACCCGACGCTTAAATCATGCGCTACAAAGTAATCCGCACCCAGCACCATGGTATTGCCGCGACTGTTGCCTAAGCCATTAAACTCATACCCATTCAAGTCAATGGCGTTGTAGTCTTGAGTGTATAAACTGTCCCGGGGTTTCAGCTCGGCGTCGGCGTTTGAAAAACCAAAGTAGAGATCCAGAGACTCCCAACGATAAGCCAGGTTGAATTCAACGCCTGTTGATTCGATATTGCCAATATTGTTGTAAACAGAATTTCCTGAAAAGCCGCTGAAAATGACATCATAAATTGTCGACTGGTAAACGCTGAGTTTCGCACTTAATTGGCTAGCATTGTATTGAATAGAGGCCTCAATGTTTTCAACTGTTTCCGGCACCACATCGCTTGCAACTACGGGTACATCTTCGCCGTCATAAAGGTACTCATCTAGTGTAAAGCCATCACCAATTTCCTTTCCTCGCGCCGCCTCTGCATAGCTCAAGCCGAGCTTCCATGCTTTGGCAACTTGATAGGACAAGCCGGCGTTAAAGCTCAGCTCGCTCTCGTCTAAGCCAGCCGCTGTATCGGTAATAGGCTCACCAGAGTAGTTATCAAGGAGAATTCTCTGCTGGAAATCGTAGTCGTCGTAACGAACACCGTAGCTGAACAATAATTCAGGCGTAATATTACTGTGCGCCTGTGCATAAACGCCGAGTACGCTACTTTCTTCAGCATTTTCTTTGGGCCCCGATGCAGGTCCACTTACAACTTCATCGCTGCGATAATCGACACCATAAGTGAAGCTGTGGTACAGAGTGTCGCTGGTGTTGCGTAGATCAAAGCCTTGCGTATCAATTTCTGCCAGCCAGTCAAAACGACCACCACGGAATGACGAGCTTGTCTGATACGCTGTCGCCTCCAGATACACTAGTTCGCTATGATCAAAGCGATAATTGGCGACATAGGTATCACGTTTTGCTGCGCTAGGGTAGAGCGGTGAGCCTTCGGGTACAGCCCAGTTTGGCCGAGCCGAAAATTCGCCTTCTTCGTCACGCTGCTCAAAACTCAATGAAACATAATGATTATCAGCAATATCGCCACTGGCCTTTAAAAAGGCGAGATCCTGGTCTGCGGCAGTACCGTAAACCTTATTGTCTTCTCCGTCTTCCATGGTGTTACGGTCAACGGCGCTGTAATAGCCTAAAAGACCGAAGCTGTCGTTGAGCTTTCCGTAAAGGGTACCGCTGTAACGTGTTCCGTCGTTAGAGAAGTAATTGGCTTTTACTCGACCTCCAAATTGCTCATTTTCGTCTAATAAGTCTTGTGCATCTTTGGTTTTAAAGCGAATAGCACCGCCAATAGCACCGGGTCCACTGGTGGCTTCACCGGCACCTGCTTGTACATCGATTTGTTTCAGTAAGTCCGGATCCAGGGTGACCCGACCAATATGATGGAATAATGTTGATGTTTGTTGTGCACCATCCACAGTCACATTCAGGTAGGCATCTTCCAGGCCGCGAATATAAATCTTTTGCGCAACACCAACTGAACCACCCACACTGACTGACGGTGACTCACGAAAAATGTCGGCAAGATCATTGGCCTGAAACTGCTCAATGTCTTCAGCCGTTACGCTAAAGTTGGTTGCAGCGCCGACAACAGAAATTCGTTCAATGGCTTTTTCATCTTTGGTTTTTACGTTATCGGTATTCTCAGCCTCTGCTGTTTGCGCTAACAACGGCGTGCTAAAAAGGGCGTAGGCAACCCCTGTTAAAACAAGCTTCTTCACTGGTATCTCCTTTTTATTCTTCCATGCATGAAAATGAGAATGATTTCTATATGCATTATTGAGGAAATAGCGAGATAGCGCAAATTCTTTTTAAGAAGAGTCGATAAGAAACAAGCCAAACTTAGACAGAGGGTTACGGCAACCTCAACATTGCATGTCTTTAAGGTTAATAGGGTTCGCGCCTTTCTGCGTTTTATCTAGCCAGGTTTGAATAACGCCGGTAATTAAACTGCTGCCAGAAATAGACTCCAGAGTTTTATCATTAATTTTAAAAACGGTGCCGGAATCGGGGTCATAGGCGATAGTGATAATATCGTCGGTGCTCATGGTTTTATAGACCTGCTGCATTTCGTTTATTTGTGTCTGAGTCAGATGTTTTTGCAGTCGCTTATACCAAGATTGTGGAATGTTCTTTGGGAGCTCTCCGTCGTAAACCGGGTACAGTACAACTGCTTTGGCCGTGTTGGGTGACAGAATTGAGGGTTGTGTCATGCTTGAGTCCGGCAGGTAAAGTGCTACGGCATAAATGTTCATCCATAAGCTTTCGCGCACGCCACAGGCGGCCAGTTGCAGAGTTTTATCTTGCAGTTTCACGGCTGCTGCCGGCGAGATGCTGGCGATACGTTGCGCGTGTGAAGAGGTTGTTATAAACAGGAGCGATAGCAAAAGGATCGGTAAGAAAACGCGCATAAAGCCTCCTAAATAAGGAAAGCCCAGCATCGCGCCGGGCCAATTGACATTGTTATCAGCCCTGATTAAAGGCAGATAATCTGGTTATTTTACAACGAGTGTTTAGACGTCAAACCAACCGGCTTCACCGGCATCGTCCCATTCTTCGTCATTAAGGAAGTTGTCATCATCAATATCGTAATAATCGAATGTACCGTCTAAAAACTCATTATCATCTAAGTACCCGTCGTTATCGATATCCCACGATGTGAAGTTGTAGTCGTAATCGAGATCGTGCCACTCGTCCTCTTCCAACAGGTTATCGTTGTCGAGATCCCAGTCATCATAAATGCCTATATCATCAACGTACCCGTAATACTCAGCTTTTGATATTTTCCCGTTATTATCGGCATCAGGCTGATTCATAGGAGCGGCCATAGCACCGCTGCTACCCAGAGCAAATGCAATTCCTAATGCGAGGCTGATTTTTTGCAACTTTTTACTATCAGTATTAAGAAGTTTCATAAGAAGTCTCCTTATGTATTCAATAAAAAATTGATGTCATTTTCATTCCAGACAAGATGTCTTGCTTTGCTACCTGTCTGCAATTAAACGTAGTTTATTAATCTAAAATTTCAAGTAAGTCGTCTGTGTTCAGACGAGTGATAACCAGGGTGACTGAAAGTCAAAAGTAGCTTAAAAGCTAAAGGTACTGCGTGGGCACGGAAGAGTTCGGTCGCGACAATATTGCTTTGATAAAACGTCCGATACCTATCCGCACGGATTCTACAGAGCTGTCGCTGGATAAACCTGATTACGGCCTGAGTGTTTGCCTTTGTACAACGCTTTGTCAGCGCGGTTGAATAGTTTTGTCCAGTTATCTCCAGGCTGAACTTCCGCCACGCCTAATGTCACTGTCACAAAAATATCGTTCCCATTTTTTGAGAATTTGTGCGCTGCAATTTTTGTGCGTAGCTTTTCTGCTACCACGGCGGCCTCCGCTTGGCCGGCTTCCGGAAGTAACGCCGCAAATTCCTCTCCACCAATGCGGGCAGCAGTATCGTGAGAGCGTACAGATTTTTTTAAAATAGAGGCTATTTTTATGATCACCTCGTCACCAAACGGGTGGCCGTAGGAGTCATTGCAGTTTTTAAAGTGGTCGATATCAAGAATGATAAGGCTTAAAGGGCTGCCGTTTCGTTTTGCGCGTGACAGTTCTTTATCCACTTGTTCTGTGAAATACCCTCGGTTGTATATGCCGGTCATTCTGTCGGTCGATGATTTCTTCAGAAGTTCCAGCTCCAGGGTCTTCTGCTCGGTAATATCTCTGAACGTACCGATTAACGTGAAGCCGTCCTGTTGCAATTCAGCAAACTCTTCTACCCAAATATAGTGGCCGTCAGCATGTTGCATACGGTGCTGAATTTGTAGTTTATTGTTGTCAGGAGTGAGTCTTTCAAGCGACTTAACACCTTCCAAATCATCTGGGTGAACCAAACTGTTAAAGCGTTCTATTGACGTATTGGAATTTGTTTTGTCTAGCCCCAGCAATTCTCTAACCATCGTGGAACGATGCAGTTCACCGGTGTTTAAATTGGCCTGCCAGTGACCAACACGGCCAACTTGCTGTGCGCGCTTCAGTTCATCATTGGTGCGCTTTAACTCAAGTTCTAGTGACTTTTTGTCGGTGTTATCAATAAAAAGGCCATTCCAGATAAGGTTGTCTTCTACCTGCTTGTCCGGCACTGCCCGGCCCGATATCCAGACGACTTTTTGCTCAACTATGACGCGAAATTCAAATTGCCAGGCAGTGAGCTTGTCGCTGGCATTCTCCAGGCTTTCAATAAGAAGCTCTCGGTCGTCAGGGTGTACTTTATTAAAAAAAGCCTCGGCGGATTCTGTTAAATCGCCGGGTGATATATCAAATAGTTTTTTGGCGTGAGCACTTATTAACGGAAACGAAATTTCAGCGCGGCTACCGAATCGCATTTGGTATAAAACGCCGGGAAGAATATAGCTGAGCTGACGAAGTTGTTCACGGGTTTTTACCAAATCTTCAATTACCGTAATGGTTCCGACAAAGTGCTCTGCGTGGTGGGTTGATGAAGAATGTTTTCTGATTAGGTCTTCAACCCAAAGGTAGCCTTTTGTTTTGTGTCTAAAGCGGTACTGACGACGCAGTAATCCGGTAAAGTCTGCGTGTTGCCAACGGACAAACTGGTCATGGGTCGTGCTTATGTCGTCGGGGTGGATATTGTTATACCACCAGTTTTCAAGGTGATCGATGCTCGACCTGGGGTAGCCCAGTGAACGCTCAACATCGTTAGAAATAAAAGCGGTCTCAGCGCCTCGATCTTCTGATGACATGGGCGTTCTGAAAACGATAGAAGGAATATCGTCAACAATAGCCTGAAACTCTTCAATGGCGTCGAGTGGTTCGGTACCGGCAATAAGGCTGTTCTGGATCAAATGAGCCTCTGCTCTGGGTTTGTGAGAACGGTACAATTTACAAACAACAATCTTATCTTTTGCCGACAGCTATGCACACTATGTCAGAGGGGGTAGTTTGTATTGTTTCTAATATGCTGGGGACTTTACATTTACTTCATATTTACAAAGCCAACGTATCAACTTTACCATTTAATGCCTATCCTTTGGTTTACTCGGCAAGCTTGAAACTAGGAGGAATAGAGATGGATTTGGTTCGAATTATCCTTGCGATTCTTTTGCCACCGTTGGGTGTTTTTCTTCAGGTTGGGCTTAGTGGAGCCTTTTGGCTTAATATTCTTTTAACGATATTAGGATACATCCCCGGCATTATCCACGCTGTATGGATCATCGCTAGGCGCTGATAAAATAGGCTGGTGACAGGGAAGCCGTTAGCTTCCCTGTTTTGATCTTGCTTGATGCAGTTTCTTGTAGCTCTCAATTAAACGCAAGTGCCTGTCTAACCCTTCCAATTGCATGTTGGTTGGCGTCAGGCCATAAAAACGGGTAGTGCCGCTAACAGAGCCTATAACGGCCTCAATAGTTTCTTCGCCGTACATACGGCCTAAATTGTAGCGGTAGTCTTCAAGTTCTAATTCGTCGTCTTGTTCAATTTCCAGCACCGCTTCCACCGCCCGATAAAACAAGGTGCGCTCAACGGTGTTGTCGTTGAACTGCAGGAACATCTCTACGTATTCGAAGGCGTCTTCTTGGCGCTGCAGTGCCAGATAAATGAGCAGCTTAAGCTCAAGAATGGTGAGCTGACCCCAGACGGTATTTTCATCAAACTCAATACCAATCAGGGTAATAATGTCCATGTAGTTATCAAGCTGACTGTCTTCTAAGCGCTCGACTAAATCTTCCAGTTGCTCGTCGGTTAAACGGTGCAAATTAAGAATGTCTTCGCGGTATTGCAGAGCTATGTTGGTGTTATCCCAAATAAGGTCTTCCACCGGATATACCTCGGAGTAACCAGGCACCAGAATGCGGCATACCGGGGCGCCTAAATCCTCGTGTACGGCAACATAAACTTCTTTGCCCATGTCCTGCAGAATACCAAACAGTGTGTCAGCTTCCGCTTGATTAGAGCCGCTAAAGTCCCACTCAACAAATTCAATGTCGGATTTTGCACTAAAGAAACGCCAGGAAACGACACCTGAAGAATCAATAAAGTGCTCAACAAAGTTATTGGGTTCGGTGACTGCCATGGAGTTGAAAGTGGGTGCTGGTAGATCGTTTAAGCCTTCAAAACTGCGACCCTGCAGTAACTCGGTCAGGCTGCGCTCCAGTGCCACTTCAAAACTGGGGTGCGCACCAAACGAAGCAAAAACGCCGCCGGTGCGCGGATTCATCAGGGTAACGCAGGCCACCGGGAACTGACCGCCCAGTGAAGCGTCTTTAACCAGTACCGGGTAGCCTTGTTCTTCCAGTGCGTTAATGGCCTCGACAATGTCGGGGTATTTGCTGAGGACTTCTTGCGGTACGTCTGGCAGAGCAATTTCATCTTCAATAATTTGTTTTTTAACCGCGCGCTCAAAAATTTCAGATAAGCACTGAACCTGAGCTTCCGGCAGGGTGTTACCTGCGCTCATGCCGTTACTTAAGTACAGGTTCTCAATCAAGTTAGACGGGAAATACACCGTTTTGCCATCGGAGTGACGCACGAATGGCAGCGAAACAATACCGCGATCAGTTCGACCCGAATTGGTATCAATTAAATGTGACCCGCGCAGCTCACCTTCCGGGTCGTAAAACTCACGACAATGTTCATCGAGAATCTCCCCGGGTAACTGGTCGTCAACGCCAGGTTTAAACCACTTTTCGTTGGGGTAGTGAACGAAATCGGCGTTCGCAATCTCTTCGCCAAAGTACTGGTCGTTATAAAAGAAATTGCAGCTTAAGCGCTCGATAAATTCGCCCAGAGCGGAACACAATGCGCTTTCTTTAGTGGCGCCTTTGCCATTGGTAAAGCACATGGGCGAGGCGGCGTCGCGAATGTGCAGTGACCACACGTGCGGGACAATATTGCGCCACGACGATATCTCAATTTTCATGCCTAAATCCGCGAGTATGGCGGTCATGTTGGCAATGGTTTGCTCCAGCGGTAAGTCTTTACCTTCAATAAAGGTTTTACTGTCGCTGTCTGGCCGTATGGTCAGTAAGGCTTGTGCGTCTTGAGTAATACTTTCAACCGCTTCCACGTCAAACTCAAGGTCATTTTCTATGACACGTTTCACGGCACAGCGCTCAGCGGCACGGATAATCGCTTTACGGTCTTTATCTGAAATATCAGCCGGCAGTTCTACCTGAATTTTAAACAGCTGCTTATAGCGGTCTTCCGGGTCAACAACATTATTCTGCGATATACGGATGTTTTCGGTTGGAATGTCGCGGGTATCGCAATACAAGCGAATAAAATGTGCCGCACACATAACCGATGACGCCAGAAAGTAGTCGAAAGGACCGGGCGCGGAACCATCGCCTTTGTATCGAATAGGCTGATCCGAAATGACTGTGAAGTCGTCGAACTTGGCCTCAAGGCGCATATTGTCGAGAAAGTTTACATTGATTTCCATGGGAAGCTTAACCGCTGAACGAGGCTGTTTTAAATCGTGTGCGTATTATGCCTGTTTTATACGTCAGAGTCTTGGGGGAATCTTTTAAAGTGAATATTTATTGACCAATTAAAGCTTTGCTGCTTTGTTTCCGATATAGATTCACGAAAGTGTCACAGGAGCGCAAATTCATGGGTTGGTTTAATAATTTAAACGTCCGTTACAAACTGCTATTACCGATAGTGTTGTTGGCGTTGGTACTGATTGGAATTGCTTCGGTCAGTATGGTCAACTTTAAGTCGGTGGCAGGCAGTGTCGACAAAATTTCAGCAGAGCATCTGCCGGGGCTGAACTTTTTACTGCAAGCGGACCGGGATTTGCACCAGGCCCAGGTGGCAGAGCGAACCTTACTGTCAGTTGAGCCCGGGAGTTCGCAGCAGCAACAGCTCATCGACACGCACAACGAAAATATTAAGCAAGCACAGCAACGGGTCGATAAGTTCCTGGGGCTTACCTCAAGCGAAACTGAGCGCGAGATGGTGGCCGACTATAAGCAAAAGAGTAAGGTCTGGGTTGCCACATCCGAGGAAGTTATTGAACTGCACGCCAGCGGTAACGTCGATGCGGCAGTGAACTTAAGTCAGCGACAAAGCGGACCCGAGTTTGAGACAATGCGGAATGTTCTGGATCAACTGGAACAGAGACAAGAAGAGGCTGCGTTTAATCAGACCGAATTAATTAACTCAACTATTGCACAAAGTAACTGGACGCAAAGCGCCGTACTTATTATTGGTCTAGCGATTTGTGTGCTTCTGGCTCTGTTCTTCCCTCCGTTAATTTCTAAGCCACTGAATTTATTATTAGAGCGTTTTCGTGATATGGCCAAGGGTGAGGGTGACCTAACCGCCCGTATTCATCTGCAACGTACGGATGAACTGGGAAAAGTTGCTGATGCGTTTAATGAATTTGTCGAAAAACTGCAGCGCACCATTCAGAAAGTGAACAGCATGGCTGAGCAGGTCGCCACGGCATCAGAGCAATTGTCCAGTATTTCAGAACAGTCTAACCAAAGTATTAAACAGCAGCATCAGGCCGTTGAGCAAGTTGCGACCGCTATTCATCAAATGTCGGCAACGGTGGATGAAATTGCTAAGAATGCGAATGAAGCGGCGCAGTCAGCTCAGGAAGCCGATGCACACACGAAAAGCGGTCGACAAGCAGTGGACCAGACGGTTGATGCCATTCAGGCGTTGGCCTCTCAGGTTCATAATATTACGCAGGTCATCGATAAAGTCGCTGATGATAGTAATAACATTAACCGCGTGATTGAGGTGATTGGTGGTATTGCGGAACAAACCAATCTGCTGGCGCTCAACGCCGCAATTGAGTCGGCACGTGCCGGTGAGCATGGCAGAGGTTTCTCAGTGGTCGCTGACGAAGTGCGGACGTTAGCGAGCAGAACACAGCGGTCGACACAAGAAATTCAGGACATGATTGAGCGTTTGCAAAGCGCTACCAGTGAAGCTGTGACTTCTATGAATGCCGGACGTGAGAGTGCTGATGCGACAGTGGAAAAAGCACAGCGGGCAGATGACGCGCTAAAAGGAATTACCGAAGCGGTAACAGAAATCAATGACATGAACAGTCACATTGCAACGGCGGCCGATGAGCAAAGCTCGGTTACCGAAGACATTAATAAAAATGTCAGCACGATAACCGATATTGCGGAGCAATCAGCGCAGAGCTCAGCGCAAGTGAGGGAGTCGAGTGACGATTTGGCGAAATTGTCGATGTCACTGCAAAAGGAGCTTCGTCAGTTTAAAATTCACTGATCATTGTCGGCATAGCCACTGCCGATGGCACTGAAAGGTAATTTCAGGCCAAGTTCCGGGAATTGTATGGCTATCCAGGCCGGAAAGGTATTACTGTTCGGGCCTGGTAGAACTTCGTATTGATTGGCCCATGGATAGCGTAAGGCGGCAGCTTTTATGTCGGGTATTAACTCAGCGGCTTTCTCGCCCCGAATCGATAGGAGTTTTGCCGGTTTTGCACCATACCAGTAACGATCAGGGTTTGCTGTTTGGTAACTACGTAATGCCGGGCGGCCGTGCTCTACACCCCAGCCAACCACTTCGTAGACAGTGTACTCACTGGCATCCTTCGGCTTTACCGCCAACCAGGTGTGAACCGCGAACCAGCCCCGCCAGCCAAAAGCATCGGCGGCATACGCTTCTATTACCGCTTGTTTTTCAAGTTCAGGGTCAGGTGCTATGCCTGCAGGCTCTCTGGATGCGTCGCGCCAGTCACCCGATGAGCAACCAAAAAGAAATACGGTTGTAGCCGCAGCAATGACTATATTGCGCATATTATCAAACCTCACTTAAGTTACGCTATTGCGGTGTTGCCATTCGGACGCGAGGTGCTCTTCCGCTTTAATCACCTGTTGCAACTGCTCGGCTGCGTGCCACACATCTTCAAAGCTGGTATACAAAGGCGTAAACCCAAAACGGATGTAGTTCGGAGCCCGGAAATCGGCAATAACACCTCTTTGAATCAGTGCCTGACAAAGACCGTAGGCATGCTCAAAGTAGTAGGACAACTGGCTACCACGCTGTTCTCGCTGCTGAGGCGAAATTAATTCCAGGGTTGTATCAAGGTTGTGGTCTTTCAGCGATTGATGAAACACATCGCTCAGCTGTAAGGACTTTTCTCTCAACTTTTCCAGACTAACGTTCTTAAAAGCATTAAGCGCTTCGTCAACGGCCGCCATTGCAATAACCGAAGGCGTACCGGTCAGCATCTGCTGTATTCCTTCTGCCGGTTCGTACTCTGGCGTAAAATCAAACGGACGCGCATGACCAAACCAGCCGTTCAAAGGTTGTGCCATCGCTTTGTGGTGGTGTTTTGCAGCATAGATAAAGGCGGGCGCCCCAGGGCCTCCGTTTAAATATTTGTAGGTGCAACCAACTGCAAAGTCTGCGTGCCAGTCATCCAAGTGCACCGGCATTGCTCCGGCACTGTGGGCCAGATCCAAAATAACCAACGCCCCTTTTTCATGGGCACTGCTGGCTAGCTGCTTTGCGTTCAGTCGTTTGCCCGTTCTGAAATTAACCTCGGTTGCTAAGACAACAGCCGTTTTGTCATCAATGTGCTGCTCTAACTCACTCTCTTCAACTAACTTTAACTGGCAGCGGTGTTCACCAATAAATTGAGCAACCCCCTGCACCATATACAAATCGGTTGGAAAATTGTCTTTTGTTGATACGACAATGTTGCGCTCTGAGTCCAGGCTTTGAACAAGGGAAAGTGCTGCGGCTAATGCTTTAAATAAGTTCACCGATATGGAGTCGCAGCATATGGTTTGTCCTGGTTCTGCTCCTATCAGACGGCCAATTTTTTCACCGACGGTCAGTGGTAGATGGATCCAGTTATGGTCGTTCCAGCTACTGATAAGATCGTGTGACCACTGTTGTTGAATGACGTGCTGCAAACGTGTTGCGGTGGCTTTGGTCATTGCACCCAATGAGTTGCCGTCCAGATAGACTTTATTTTCCGGTAATTGAAACTGTTCGCGATACGACGCAAAGGGATCGATGCTGTCCAGTTCCCGTATGTCGGTCAGGTTCATGGGGTAAGCTCTTTATTTAGTCGCTGAATGATTGCTTTCCATGCAAGTGAATGAGGGTGTATCAAGTCAAAGTGGCCTGCACCGTCAATTGTTTGTCTGTGTACGTTAAGTCCACGAGTTTGGCTCATAGGGACAATCGCATCAGCAGTTCCCTGCATAAGCCAGGTATTGTCGTGTAAGCGTTGTGGTTTAGCACTGGCCTTTTCGTAATCGTTTTTGTCCGTATAGGCGGTTTCCATTAAGGCTGAGGCTGCACGGTTACAGCTGCCTTCTATTTGGGTGTAACTCACCATGTCAGTTATAGCCGCAAGTCCAATAACCGTATCGATGTTGTCAGAAGACGAGGGAACATTTGAAGTGGCAAGAAGGGCCAGGTGGCCGCCGGCCGAGTGTCCCATGACTGCAACGGGCTGGTCATTTAACTTTGGCTGTATATATTCTATAGCGGTCTTTACGTCGTTTAAGCTGGCCGGCCAGTCTCCGCCTTGCTCGCCAAGACGACGATATTCAACGGACCAGACATTAAAGCCTGCGTTTTTTAGCGCGCTACTTGCGGGGTAAGTGTGACTGATATCGTACTCTTTTAACCAACAGCCCCCGTGAATAAAAATCACGTTTGCCGCCGAATCAGGCTGAACAGGGGCACTCCAGTACTCAATATACTGGGAGGGTTGAGACCCGTAGCGGTAGCTGGTTTCTGGAGCTTCAGAAGGAAGCTCAAGCACTGACTGAAAAGAGACTTGCTTCAAAGGGGAACTGTTAGCTGAAGCATTGGAACTAACCAGACTGAAAATAAAAAGGCTAAACACACTCAGTTTAACGGGGAGTTTCATTGAGTAATACCACCGCTCTAAATGTTTATAAGTGAAAAACCTGAGAACCATACAAGTATTTTCAAGAAGGCTCAACAAAATTGTCTCATTAGCAATAAATGCGTCATTTATTCGTCATCGTATCGTCAACTGACCTAAGTAAATTGGCCCGGCGTTAACACGTTAATCACTCAAATTAGGGCTTAAAGAGTTATGACTACTCATAAAAAAATACCGGCATTACCGTTTCCAAAAAATAAAGTATTAAACTCTGTTATTGCAGCAATTTTTACACTAAGTGCACCAGTTGCGTTTGCGCAACAAGACACATCTGATGAACTGGAGCGCATTGAAGTCACCGCACAAAAACGGGTGCAGTCTATTAATGACGTGCCAGCCAGTATCACTGCATTTGAAGGTAGTCGCCTGGACGCGTTGGGTTTAAATGAACTGGATATGATTTCAGATTTGACTCCCGGGCTAGTCATCCAGGAGCAAAGCCCTAACAACCCGGGGTTTGTTATTCGTGGTATTACCTCGGACAGCGGTTCTGCTCAGGCCTCTCCGCGAGTGTCGGTTTACTACAACGGCGTGGATGTTTCGCGTTCACGGGGATCCTATTTTGAGTTGTTCGACATAGAGCGAGTAGAAGTGGTTAAAGGTCCGCAGGCAACATTGTTTGGTACAGCGGCATCGGTTGGAGCAATCAGTGTGATAACCCGTAAGCCAGAAGCTGATTTTTCTGCAGAAATTAATGTAGGCGCGGGGAATGAATCTCAGAAGAGATTGGGAGGCTTCATTAATGGCGGCAATAATTCAGTGAGTGGGCGTTTTGCCTTCATTTATCGTGAACGTGATGGTTATATAAAAAATATTGCTGAAAATCAGGATGATATGAACGGTCTGGATAGGGTCGCTCTGCGTGGTTCTCTTCGTTTTCAACCTAACAATGCGGTAACTGCTGATTTAATTTACAGCTACGAGAAAAACGAAGACACCGGAACGTCCTTTAAGAATGGTATTTTCGCGCCAACCGGAGGTGATACAAGCCCTTATAGCTTTGTTGAAATGACAGGTAGTCCTTATTCTGCTTCGGTATTAGGCCGTGAAAAGTTGGGTCTGGACAGAACCGTTGACGATATTAACTTAACCGTAGACTGGACCATTAGCCCACGCCTGAGCTTTACCTCGGTGAGTGGTTACCGCAGCTTCGATTCACTGGAGGTGTTTGACGCAGACGGTACTCAGGCCTGGTTCCTGGAGTTTGGTGAAGACGCCGAAGGCGACCAGTTCAGCCAAGAGTTTCGCTTTAATTATGCGGCGGATAATCTTTTAACCTTGTGGGGTGTTAACTACTTTACGGAAGATGGCAGCCAGCGCGTGCCCTTTAGTACCGAAGAGTCCATCTTCTTAAATTGTGCAGGCGCCTTGCCAAGCGGTTTGCCTTGTATTAATGCCGATGGTTCGGTTAATCAGCTGACACCGGTATTAACGGGTGGCGCCTTGCAAGAAATACCTTACGCTGGCGAATTTACTAACTTTGGTGATAATGAGTCCTGGTCTGCATTTGTCGATTTAACTTACCAGTTAAACGAGAAAACCGAAGTTGCTGCGGGGGTCCGGTATGTTTCAGAAGATCGTGAAAGTGGTTTCTCTGCTACGATGCCGAACAGCCAGCTGTTACCTCTGCTTGGCCTGCCGACACAAACCTTACTGCCGACGGTGTCTACCGACGGAGAGGTATTCACTGCGAGCAACAGTTCAGACGCGTGGCTGCCGCGCTTTAACGTGATTTATAAATTAAATGATGCGAACAACTGGTTTGCAACGGTTTCTAAAGGGCGTCGCTCTGAAGTGGTCGACGTCAGTTCAGCTCGTAATGCAAATGGCGAAGTTGTACGCGATTTTGATTTAATTCCGGCAGAAGTTATCTGGAACTATGAAACTGGTTTAAAAGGCAATTTAACCGAAAACCGAGTGCGTTATTCTGTCTCGGTATTCTATCAGGACTACTCCGATTTTCAGGTTACTCTACAAGATGACTCGGGTAACTTTTATACGGCAAATGCAGGATCTGCAACTAACTTCGGTGTGGAAACAGAAATTAATGCCAATTTAGGTTCAGGTTTAGAAGTATTTGGACATCTGGCTTATCTGGATGCGAAAATTGACGATGAGAGCAGTAACGGCGATTTAGCTGGCAACCGATTCCGTTTGCAACCTGAGTGGACCTCAAGCCTTGGGGTTATTTATGAAAAATCGATGTCGGATCAATACGCTTTGCGCGGCTCTGTAGTGGGCACTTACCGCTCGGAAGTTTTCTTTGAACCGGAAAATGCACCGATAGCCGGGCTGGATATTAGTCAGGATTCGGTCTCTCTAGTGAATGCAACCTTGGGTCTTTATAATGACTCGGCAAACTGGAGCTTGGCCTTAAAAGCGACAAACTTACTGGATAAAGACTATCTGGTTGATGCAGGGAACACCGGAGGTAGCTTTGGCAACCCCACCTTTATCGCAGGACCACCGCGTTTATTCTATTTAGAGTTTACCAAGAAATTTGGGATGTAAAATAGACGTCAGAACAGCAAAAGGGAACCTGAACGGTTCCCTTTTTTGTGTAAACTGCTGCGGTTAACTACCGATATAGCGAGCTTTGTGCTTATTAACGACGTGATAATCTCTACTGCGAATATTGTCGATAAACACCCACTCCGCCTCTACAGCGTCTTCCGATGCCAGTAGGTTCATATAGCCGCGCTGATGTAGGTTGGTGTACTTTAAGTCCTCAATAAGCGTCGGAAGCGCTTTAGCGAGTTGCTCTGCCGTTTTTTCATCCAGGCTTAAATAGGTTTCCATACCCGGAGAGGAAACAGAGGATGTCGCAAACTCAACGCCAATGTGAGAACCATCAGCACTGCGTAGTTCACTGTGCCAGGCATTGTGTGTGTCGCCGGCGATAACAATCAGGGGTTTATTGGCTTTTTGGGCCGCACGGTACAATAACTCCCGCTCCATGGGGTAACCATCCCAGGCGTCCAGATTATACGGGGTAATCTGCGTTACCATTGCCTGTTGCTGCGGCGTTAATGTTTCACCGTTTTTGAGGCGTTGTTTAAGCTCGGCTACCTGTAACAGTATCGGCGTGACTTTGCTGCGGTCACCCGCTGAAAACGCAGCTGCCGGGAAGTTCATTTTTCCCATCAACAGCTGTTGCCCCAGAACCTGCCAGCGGGCTGAACTGTTATTGAGTTTATCGACCAACCACTGCAACTGCTTTTTACCCATAATACTGCGGTCACCGGAGATGTCCCGCTGGAATTTTTCTGCATTAAATTGACCGCTGGCATCGCGATAATCATCATAATTGAGTTGTTTATCGCGGCCTATAATTCGGGTGTCCAGCATGATCAAATCGACAAGATCACCGAATTTAAAGTCCCGATATATGGTAAGGTTTGCTTCGCCCTGTGGCGGGCGAATAGGAAGCCATTCATAGTAGGCCTGAACCGCGGCCGCTCGTCTTTCGATAAAGCTTCCTTCGTCTTGCTGGTGGTTTTCAGCACCATTTTTCCAGGTATCGTTACTGATTTCGTGATCGTCCCATACCGCTATAAAGGGGGCGTGGGCGTGCAGTGCCTGCAATCCTTCATCGGTACGATAAAGCGCATAGCGACGGCGATAATCGGTCAGGGTAAAAAGCTCGGTATCATTATTATCCGGTAACCCGCGGCCAATTTCTTTTGAGCCTTCTGTTGCGTAGCCATCTTCTCCGTATTCGTAGATGTAATCCCCTAAATGAATAACGGCGTCGATAGCCTCGTCTTTTGCTGCTTCTGTATAGGGATTGAAATAACCGGCTGGATAATTAGCACAGGAAAACACAGCAAATTTTAATGGTCTTAATCCCGATTGAGGAAGGGTTTGTGTTTTGCCGGATGGGCTCTGGCTGCTTTTGCCTAAAAAACGATAATAATAACGCTGGTTAGGAGATAGTTGAGTGACGTCGACTTTTACGGTGTAATCGCGACTGGCGCTGGTTGTGGTTGTGCCAGAACGAATAATGTTTGAAAAGCCTTTATCAGTGGCCAGTTCCCAGCCAACGGTTACCTGTTTTTCTGCGCTGTCTATTGGCTCTGCGCGGGTCCATAACAGAATGGCGTTTGAAGTTGGGTCGCCGCTTGCCACACCATAACCAAACTTGACTGAGCTGCGCTCGTTAACTTTGCCAATGCCTGCGCAGCCCTGTAAAGCCGTCGATACCGTTACTGCCGCTCCTGTTGCGGCAAATAATTTTAAAAAGTCACGTCGATTAAATTGCTTCACTCTTTTTCTCCATGCATTTTCCCAGAATAAAAGAAATTACTCTGCGGATATGAAGGCTTAATGACAGTGAAGTTTTAGTTCGGCGTTAACTTATGCATTATCGTTTTTGGGCTTGAGTTCCAACGCCTGAATTGCTGCGCGAACGTCTTGGCCTGATGTTTCCTGATACACCTGCAAATCAAATTGAGGCAGTATGGCAAAAAGATGATCGAAGATATCAGACTGGATACCTTCATAAATTTCCCAGGCAGTGTCGCTGCTGAAGCAATAAACTTCTATGGGTAGACCCTGAGGCCCAGGACTCAGTTGGCGAACCATTAAGGTGAGCCCTTGATGAATATCCGGTCTGTGTTTCAGGTACTGCTTCACGTAAGCTCGAAAGGTACCAATGTTAGTTACCTGACGCCCGTTAATGGGGTCAAAGCCTTGTTTCTCTAAGCCCAGGTTCCATTCAGAGATGTCTTTTTCTTTTTGCTCCAAATAGTCGCTCAGTAGAGAGAAGCGTTTGAGTTTTTGCTTTTGCTCCGCCGATAAGAAGTGAATACTGTTTTGATCAATATACAAAGCGCGCTTTATACGACGACCACCGCTTTCCTGCATTCCGCGCCAGTTTTTAAACGACTCTGAAATCAAGCGCTTGGTCGGGATGTTGGTAATGGTTTTATCCCAGTTTTGTACGCGCACGGTGTGCAGTGCAACATCAATGACATCGCCATCGGCATTCAGTTGAGGCATTTCAATCCAGTCGCCTACGCGAAGCATGTCGTTAGATGACAGCTGAATACTGGCAACCAGCGACAGGATGGTGTCCTGAAATACCAACATAGCCACGGCACCCATGGCACCTATGCCTGACAACAGAATAATCGGCGAGCGGTCCAGCAGCGAAGCGATGATGAGAATAGCGGCGACGACATAAACCACAATTTTGGCAATTTGTAGGTAACCTTTAATAGGTTTTTCATGCGCGTCGGGCTGCCGACTGTAAATCTCATTAATGCTGGTCATGGCCGCACTGAACGAGCGGGCCAGCGTTAAAATTAAATACGCAATACTGATATTACGTATGATTGTGGTGGCAACTTCCGGTAAGTCGGGCACTAAGTAAATGCCGGCGGACAGAACCAACGCAGGAACCACTTGTGCCAAACGGTGGACAATAACGCGGATACCAATACCCGGGTCACTGCCTAACTGAGTTTGCGATAATAGTCTGGAGACACCGCGTAATAAAATGTTTTGAGTGATGAGCTGAGAGAGCCATACTGCGACAACGAGAATAACGCAGGCACTCATAGTATAGGCCCAGGGTTGTGTTGAGGCCCACTCGTGAAACCACTGCGGGTAGTCCAGTTTCATCATAGTTTTTGTTCCACCGCTGCTTTTAAGTCCTTTCTAAAGCCCAACATAAATACCACCTCTGCTACAACGAATAAAGGCCCAATGGCCAGACCCATAATGTCATCAACGAAAGCCGGTTTTCGGCCTTCAAAATAGTGGCCAATAAACTGAAATATCCAGCCCACGATAAATAAACCGATACTCCAGCTAAGCCAAAAGGTAGTGGGTAATGCGGCAATATCGCGACCAATGGATAAAGATAACCACAGGAGCACAGTCATTAATAAGCCGAGCTTTATATCCAGCCGTATGTAAAAGATCACCGAGGCTAATACCACTAAGCTGGCAGGAGTGATCAATAGATAATCTAACGGCAGGGCAGGTCGTGATAACAAACTAATGATGCCGACAACAATCATCGGTATGCCCACAATGTGAGTTGCCACATTCTTACAGTTACGATGATAAGCCGCATATTGCGCTAAGTGATCAACGATGGTTTTCATAGGTTTGCCACTTGGTAACAAAATAGAGACTTAGATTGCTACGCACATGGCGTGTTGTCAATGGACGCCAGAGGTGCAGAGTCCTTTATTTTTTTTATTGCCGGGCCTTTAACTAACCGATAACCTAATACCCTTATTTTTATAAGGTATGGAATAGGGGAAGTTCGGTGGCGTTTGATTACGGTTCGATAGACCTTGGGTTAAAAAACCCGTTTAAAACTGAAGGCTTGATAACAAGTATGCGCGGTGTTGTGCAATCGCTGTTTGGCATTTACTTGTTGGTTGCGGGAGCGGGCTTTGTTAAGCAGGACGCGATTACCGGTTGGGTGTTGGCACTGTTTGGCATTTTACTGTTAGCCGGTGGTATTAAAGTGCTGAGTGGCGGCACAATGGCCATGCTGCGCTACTTTGTTGGTCGTAATCACCCGACTTCGTTGGCGCGTAACTTCAGTAAATCTGAGCGTAGCACAGCCCAGGAAGAGTCGCGTTATGTGGCTTATAGCGACCAGGCTCTGGAAGAAATGCTTATGGGTCGTAAAAATAGCACTTTTATAGAGCCTAAAGGGTTATTGGCCCGAATTGCTCATACTGTGTTTCCCAAACTACTGTTTATGCCTTACCCAATAAGGAATATGGCGCAACGCCTGTTAGGGGCCTGGGTACGTACGTTAACGGCAATGGTCGCTTTCGGCTTTGCAGCATTTGTTTCGCTGGCCGGGTTTGCTGGTGATGCCGGCGTCCTCGCTTTCCCGGTCTATACGGTGTTGTTAACACTGTATTTAATGCATGTGTGGAAGGCAGCAGGCAAAGCGATATCTCGTGTTGCGGAACAGTCTATTGACTCTATGGGCAGTGGTGATTTAGTCAAAACCATCGCTTTTTCTTTGCTGTTGCCCGTTATTGTTGGTTTACTCGTTAGCTGGTGGATGAATGCTGCTGACTTAACAGCGGAAACAGTAGCGCAGCAATTTGCGGCCTTACCGGATTTTCATGCGGGTTGGTATTTACTCGGTATCTTTGTGGGCGCTGTCGCTTGTACCTTAGTGACGGTTGTGTTGCTGAAAAAGAGACTGTCTGACGCGAACCCCGTTGCCGAAGTGTCTGAATTACGGGAAAACTGGCAGGAGTCGGTGCATCCCAAAGAAATTTTCATTAACCTGGATAACCTGGTAATGGCAAACCGCCGTTATCGGGAAGTACCAAACCGTGTCTACCGTGAACTCGAGCCGAACCTGCAAGAGCAGGTGGACGGGAAAGGCGCTTTTAGTGGCGAAATGATTCAGGAAATTCAGCCCCGAGTGAAACCCATGACGTTGGGAGCGGTTTTTGAGAAGTTCCGTTTTATCAGTTTGTTGCTGGGTAATGGCCTGTTTATTGTAGGAATACTCTTCACGTTCTTTTTAGCTTATGCCTCGGTCGACGTGGTGAAGTTTTTGCAAAGTGTCAATTACCAGCTGTCAGAAAATACAACCTACGGCGAACTAATGGCGTTTGCGGATATCGCCATGACAGCGGTTCACTTTTTGTTAATTGGTTACGTTTTACGCGCTTTTGCACGTATGACCGCGAATATTGCGCATTTGTTCTACGCAGAAATTCAATTTGAATCGATGCTTATTTATTTTAAATGCGAAGGCACTTTCACCGAGTCTAAAATTTCAACTGGTGCGGGCATTCATGACAGTACCCGCTCAGAGAACACCTTAGTACGCAGCAGCATTACACCTTGGGTTATTGTGTCTCGCATTGTGTCGACAACGTTTGCAGGAACCGGAATGAAGAATCTGGAGCACCCTCGCCACATTTTGGAAATGCATAAGTCAGACAGTGAGATGGCCTCTATTCGCAACGATGTCATCGATTTTCTGAAAGATCGTGAATCTATTGCTTCTATTACCAGCAACAGAGATTTAGGCAATGCGTCGCAAATTCATCAGTTGAACGAGCAAACTCGTGCTATGCCAACTAGTCAGGATAAGTTGCAAGAAAATAAAGCACGGGCTTCCGATGATGAAGCCGCAGGCTACTTGCGCCAGCAAGAAGAGCTGAGTGCAGATGACAAAGAAACCGAAACAGAAAAGGAACGTTGATTTTAATCAAGTAAATGCGCGGACGAGCCGAAGCTCGTCTGCCCTTGCTACCAAGGTCGTAATGCAGCAACGTTAAGTTTCATGGAAACTGTTCGATAAATAAACATGGCTTGTTGCGTTGTTTACGTCTTACGGAAGCAAAAAAATGTCCACAGTTGATGTGAAACCTCCATTATTATTAACGGCTTTGACCGTTCTTACCGGCTTGGCCGTTATTTCCTTTGTTCCCTGGCTTTGGCTGCAGTTGTGCCTTCAATCTTTGCTGTTTATTGTTTTAAGCGGATTCTGCATTCGCTATTTTCAGCGATACGCAGTGGTTGATGAGAACGACGACTTTGTTGCCGGTGACACCGACCACCTTGCTGAAAACTCAGGAAAGAACGCCATTGCGACGGCTGAGCTCAGTTTTGCAATTACTCGTTTTAAAACGGTATTAGCAGACATTGTAGAGCGCCTGGAAGAAAGCGTTGATAACTCCTCTCGGGTAAGTGAGCGGGCTCAGGGAATCGAAACCTTTTCCTCAGAGGTAGCCGTTGCAGCAGAGCAAACTAAACAAATTAGTCACGAGGGTAGAGAACGAATAAAGCAATTGACGCATGAAATTGATTTAGTCGTATCGGATAGTCAGCAAAGCGCAGAAGCAGTTAGAGGGCTGCAGGAAAAAGCCAGCGATATTCGAAAAGTGACTCAGGTTATTGATAGCATTGCTGAGCAAACCAATTTGCTGGCGCTGAATGCTTCTATTGAATCTGCCCGTGCCGGAGAGCATGGCCGAGGGTTTGCGGTGGTTGCCGATGAGGTAAGAACATTGGCAGGGCGCACGTCGGATGCAACCGTAGAAGTAAGTCAGCTGGTCGAAGCGATTCACAGTGAAACGACTGCCGCGGTAAAAAACATTGAGCATTTGTCAACGCGTATCGAACAGCAGTCAAAGACCACCGCCGGTATTGTCGAGCAGTTGGCCAGTATTGTGGAACAGGCAGAAACGGTTGAGCAACAGTTGCAAAAAATCACCGCATTAATGGGAGAAAACGCAGAAGATCTCTCCCGTAATGGCGAGCTATTGCATTCCGTTAATTCAGACTTATCTGAACAGTATCAGCAGCTGGATGGTGTTAGTGGCCAGGCGGAGCAGTTGGAAATGCAGTCGGAACAGTTATTTGCGCATTTGGTAGAGAATGATGCCGACGCCGAGCACCGCGTAATTTATAAAGCTGCAACTGACGCAGCACAGCAAATTAAACAGCGCCTGGAACAAGCACTTGAACAGAGGGAGTTGTCCTCAGCCGAACTGTTTTCGCAAGATTATGAACCGGTGCCGGGGACGGACCCGGTAAAATACAAGACAGCTTATACGGAGTTTTTTGACAGCGTATTGCCTGCTATTCAGGAGCCTGTTTTAAAACGACATGAACACATTATTTATGCCATTACCACAGACCCCAAAGGGTACGTTGCCCGGCACAATGACGCATTTAATAAGCCATTGACGGGCGATCCACGAAAGGATTTCGTCGGTAATCGTTCTCGGCGCTTATTTAATGATAAAACAGGCGCTCGTTGCGGTGCTCACACGCAGACGTTATTGTTACAGACCTATAAACGCGATACGGGTGAAGTCATGCATGATTTGTCTGTGCCTATTTATGTTAACGGAAAACATTGGGGCGGCTTCCGTATCGGCTATAAACCTCTTTAACTAACAAGTAGGTAAGTGAGTTGAATGTCACACGATACCATTGCGATGAATAAAGAACGCCAGGATTTGAGTGGCCTTGAAGCGGTTTGGCTGTTCGGTTATGGCTCGCTTATTTATAAAGTGGATTTTCCCTATCTGGATCGCGCTCCAGCTTCCATCGAAGGGTGGTCGAGACGTTTTTGGCAGGGGTCGCATGACCATCGTGGTACACCGGACGCACCTGGAAGGGTTTTGACGTTAATTGAAACGCCAGGGGAAACTTGCACGGGCATGGCGTATAAAGTTTCTCCAGACGTTTTTGAACATTTAGACCACCGCGAGAAAAATGGTTACTTGCGGTTCTCAACAGCAATGACATTTAATGACGGCTCTCAGCAGGAAGGCCTGGTTTATATTGCAACAGAGGACAATGAGGCCTTCCTTGGTGCCGCTCCTGAAGCGGCAATAGCCAAACACATAGCCGGTGCTTCGGGTCCCAGTGGTCCAAACACGGAGTATCTGGTTAAACTGCAACTGGCGTTACAGGAATTGGGCGTTAACGACCCTCATATTACTCAGATCTATGAAGCACTCGTTGATGATTAAGTTAGTCGGAAACAAAAACGGCATCGGCAGTCTGAGGTAGTTTATAAAACTGCCCTTGCCAATAATGGCATCCAAACTCTTTAAGCTTATCAAATTGAGCTTGGTTTTCTACGCCAACCGCCTGTACTTCTAACCCTAACTCCGAGGTCATCCGAATAAGAGCTTTAACTAAAGTTCGAGAACGCTCATTGGTATCGAGATCGCGGATAAATTCACGTTCAATTTTAATTTTACTGACCGCCATGGTTTTTAAGTGCAACATGCTGGCAATGCCTTTACCAAAACGGTCAATGACTAAGGTGATACCTAATTCATGCAGTTGTTTAATAATATCCAGAGTATCGGGCAGTGGCTCATTTAAACTACTTTCGCTGAGATCAAACTCAATTTTAGTAACCAGTTCAGGTTTTTCTTTCATTAACCGGCTCATGGTTTGATAAAGCCTCTGTGATATTTGTTCGGTCGCTAAATTAATGGCTATTTTGCCGGGTGCTATAGCCTTTTTCTGCCATTGCTCAAATTGTGCCACGACATTTTCAATGACCCAGATACCAAGAGTGTCAAGCATACCGTTGGCATCGAATTGTGGTAAAAACTGGACTGGCTGCAAAGTGCCTAGGTCGGGATGTTCCCAGCGCAATAACGCCTCAACTCCGATAACTTTTTTGTCCATGTTCAGTACTGGCTGGTAAACCAATTGTATTTGCTCAGTCTGGAGGACACTGCGCACATCTTCTTCGAATTGAACGTCATCGTAAGAGCGCTTTTCAAGCTCTTGTTTAAAGTAGGTTTGATTACCGCTGTGCTGGTCCTTAGCCGAATTCATTGCTAAATTAGCTTGTGCTATGAGCTTGCCGGCATCGTGCCCGTCTAAAGGGTAAACGCTGGCGCCAATGCTTGCGGTTAACTGAACCTGCTGGTCATTACTGCCGAGTACGAAGGAGCGCTCGTAAGCTTTTTGAATCTGCAAAATAATATTTTGGATATCAATATACTCAACGACATGATTCAAAACCACAGCAAACTCATCGCCGCCCAGGTTATATAGCTTAGTGCCAAAGGGCATAATCTCTTTTAGTCGCTGGGTAAGGCGCTGCAGTATTTTATCGCCTATGTGATGACCATATTGGTCGTTGACCTGGTGGAAATGATCAATATTCATAACAACGACAGCGGCTAATCGGTCGCTGGGCAACTCATCCAGTAACCGGGATAAGTCCAAAGTCAGTGAGTTGCCGTTGGGTAACCCGGTTAAGTCGTCGAAAAAAGCTAACTTCTGTAGTTGTCTCTGCTGTTGCTTCATTCGGGTGACATCACTTAAAGTCGCAACATACGCAGCCTGCTCCGAAAGTCCCCGCACCGCCTCCCGAATTGTCAAAATGGCGGAGTATCGCTTTTTCTCCGCGTTGCGGCCAACAATCAGAATATTTTGGTTGTACGGAAAGTGAGTACTAAGATCGTCAAGATCGGTGGTAATTAACAGCTCCTCTAACTTTGAGTTCACACACTGAAACTCGTTTAATCCTGATATCTCGGTGAACGGCGAGTCTACGCTAATGACTCTGTGGTGCTTATCGAGCAAGGCAATGCCGGATAAAACGCCGTGCTCTGAGGTATCGCCCGCACTTCCGTTTGAGTCATCAATATAGTCTGCGGAGATATTTGTCCAGGAGCCCTGAAAACTAAGAGGTCGTTGGCTAGTCCGGCGTAATTCATCTCGTACCCAAACGTAATGACCCTGTTTATGACGAAAGCGATATTCATAAACAAACTGAGTCTCTTCAAGGCCTCGTAAGGCTCTTTTCTTAACCATTTGAACATCGTTAGGGTGAATGTTTTTCAGCCACCAGCCCGGCGCTTTCACTTCGTCCGGCGTATACCCCATAATTCGTTCACAGTTCGGGCTGACCCAATCGACGCGAAAGTCTGATTCAAGCGCTTTGATCTCATAATGGACGGTGGGGCTGTTACCCAGATACTTATGCAATAAGTGACGAGATTTCTTAAGTTTTAAGGCCCAGATACGAGTGTAGAAAAACATTAAGATGACTGAAAATGCAGCAAAAACCCAAGGTTTTGATTGAACTAAGGTCTGTTTAATGTCGGCATTGAGAGACACATGCAGGACTAAGGCATTGACGCCGAGTTCCCAGGCAATAACCGCAATAATGTAGCTAAACGCCAGGATGACTTCCGGGCGTTGTAAAAATGGTCGGCGCCATTTTTTCCGTGCTGTTAACTCGAGTTTATCGTTCATTATCGTATCCGTGCCCAGGGTATATCTGATTTCTTCAATGATTTACTGAGAATCGATCCTTGTAGTTCCTCGCACCCTATTTGTTTTAGTAGCAATAGTTTTGCGCGATCATTAATACCGGTTGCTATGGTGGTTAAACCACGCGCTCTTGCCATTTTGACCATCGACGCGAGTTCTCGTTTTTTATCGCTGTGCGAGGTGGCTTTTTGTACTAACTCTTCTGATAGTTTAACTGCATCGACCGGCAGCACAAAAAGCGACTGTATGGTTGAACGTCCTTCACCAAAGTGGGAGGCAATCACATTGCAGCCCACACTGCGTAATCGCTCAAGGTATCGCTTTGATTTGTCTGGCAGTGACATTAACGCGCGTTCGCTCACTTCGATATTAATATGTCGCGCCGGAAACTTGGTTTCTTGAAGTTCGTGAGCCAAAACATTCAGAACAATGGGGTCAACGATATCATTAATCGTGATATTAATAGAAACGCGGACGGTAACTTTTTGTTTTTGCCATACCTTCAAATCTTTGAAAGTGCGTTGAATCATCCACGAGGTGAACTGCTGAGTGAGCGAAGCCTCTTCAATCATCGGTTTGAACTCAACGAGTTCCATGTTACCGCGTTTGGGATGAACCCATTTGGCTGATATTTCCAGTACCGAAAAATAGCCAGTATTGGTGTTCAGACGCGGTTGGTAGTAAAGCTGAATATCGTTATTTTTCATTGCCTCGTTGAATTGACGAGAGAAAGAGACTTCTTCAATTTGCTCAATAGCGTTGTCACTTTGCTCCAAAAATGAAAATTGCTGCTTTTTCTGAAGCGCATTAAAGGCATGAGCCTGAGCTTCATCAAACACTTTCTGATGATCATCTTTTAGCTGATCTTTTTTGACCCTGAGGACGCCTGCCGCGCTGTCCATTTGGTAAGAAACACCGTCAATCACAATAGGCTGTTCCAAAAAGCTTTCTATTTTTTGCTGCAACTCTTTTGTATTTTCTTCTGCTTCAGCACTAACACCCACTAACTCATTCTTAGACGTTTGCCCAACGTGTATTTGATCGCCCAGTAATTTTTTGAGCTGCACCGCCATTTGCTTAACCAGCTCATTGGCCTTTTCAGTGCCCACTTGTTGTTGAATTTTTTCCATGTTCTGCAGACGAAAGTTAAAAATATCGACGAGGTCGTTCGGCGACCCGTTCTGGTTGTGACCTATTGCTTTTAACTGTTCCAGCAAAGCATCAATATTGGGAAGGCCTGTTCCCTGATACTTACGTTTAGCGTTTTGCTCAGCTTTGTTGAGATCTTTTACCACTCTTGAGATGACACCGGCTATTGTGGCAACTGAGGTGTAGGCGACTAAACGAAGGATCCAGCCTCCAGCGATTTCATTACTACTGATTAATGAATCTGAAAAAGAAAATGGACTGAGTAGTACACCGCACATGATGCCGGCTAAAGCTCCAATACGGGGACCCAGTAGTAGGCCGGTGAAGACTAAAGGGAAGTAGAGTAAGTGTTCATACAGGCTTGGAATGCCGCCTGTCATTTCAATAATTCGAATGAAAGCCGCAATCAGTATTGCCAATACGAATCCGATAAACACCTGTTTTTCGGCGTTCATCTCCGTAAAGTTAATTAAACTTTCTTTGCACCACGTGGCAAAGCTGTATTGATCATCTAATTTGGGCATTTATTCTTAACAGTTGTGATAAATTAAACAGTTAGCTACGTTGAGATTGTTATCAATCATAAGGTCTGTCAAGCCTTAACGTAAATAATCATTAACACCAGAGGATTGTTTATGCGCGAATCACTAGAGCGCCGATCGTTTTTACTCACATTGGGTTTTGTCAGTATAGCCTTTGCCTGGGTACTCATCCCGTTTTGGGGCGCTATTTTCTGGGCCTCTGTTGTCGCTGTAATCTTTTTCCCGCTGCAGCAAAAATTAAAAACGAAATTGGGTGATAAACCCAACCGAGCCGCAATAGTGACGCTATTAATCGCACTGATTATTGTGATTATACCGGTGTTAGGGATCTCTTATTCGTTTGTGCAGGAAGGTGTCGGCTTTTATCAGAGGTTGGACTCGGGGAAAATTAACCCGGGCAAAATTTTCGATGAAATCCAGTCGGCTTTTCCTGTTATAAATGACCTGCTTGCTCAGTTTGATATTAAGGCGAGCGATGTAAGAGACAAGATATCGTCATTAGCGATGAACGGCAGTAAGCTGTTAGCAGAGAAGGCGTTAACGATAGGCCAAAATACATTCTCTTTTCTAATGAGCCTGGCCTTAATGATTTATCTGACCTTTTTCCTGCTACGAGATGGGCATCGCCTAATCAACCTGATGGTTCAGGCTTTACCCTTGGGTGATGAACGAGAACATAAGTTATTTAGTAAGTTCGCAGAGGTGACCAGAGCAACAGTCAAAGGCAATTTAGTTGTTGCCGTTGTACAGGGTGCGCTGGGCGGTATTATCTTTGCTTTACTAGGTATTCCGGGCGCTCTGCTCTGGGGTGTGGTGATGGCCTTTTTGTCTCTCATTCCGGCGGTGGGAGCGGCTCTTGTTTGGTTGCCTGTTGCTGTTTACTTATACGCTACGGGCAGTTGGGTATCGGCAACCATACTGGTTACTTATGGTGCGGTAGTGATAGGCCTGGCAGATAATCTGTTGCGGCCACTGTTAGTTGGCCGGGACACCAAACTGCCCGATTACGTGGTGCTGTTTTCGACACTGGGCGGGTTATCGCTATTTGGTATCACCGGATTTGTTTTAGGGCCGCTGGTTGCAGCCCTGTTCATGGTCTTCTGGGATATTTTTAAGACGGAATTTAATTCGGCCCCTTAAAGTTGAGGCCGGAAATAACCGCCAACGCGTCCTTTCGGAGATAACACCCATTGCCACAGCTGGATGTCGCGCGCACGGAACGCGCCGGCACAGGACAGCAGGTAGTATTTCCACATGCGATAAAACTCATCATCAAATTGTGATTTTAGCTCAGGCCACGCGTTGTCGAAGTTCTCAAACCAGGCCATCAGGGTTTTATCGTAGTCCTGACCAAAGTTATGGAAGTCCTCGCACACGAACTTTCCCTCGAGCGCAGTACCTATCTGGGAAATAGAAGGCACTTCACCGTTAGGGAATATGTATTTGCTGATCCAGGGGTCGGCGGCTGTATCGCTTACATTTTTACCTATGGAGTGCAGTAAAAACAAACCGTCCTCTTTGGTGCAACGCAGGGCCACATCCATATAATCGTCATAGTTTTTCTGACCGACGTGTTCGAACATGCCAAGGCTTATGACACGGTCAAACTGTTCATCGAGATCGCGGTAGTCCTGCAGTCGAAACTCAACCGGGAGACCCTTGCAGCGTTCTTTTCCAAGCTCGACCTGCTCTTTTGAGATAGTCACTCCTACGCATTCAACACCGTAATTCTCGGCTGCGTATTGCATGAAGCTACCCCAGCCACAGCCAATATCAAGCACCCGCATGCCGGGTTTGAGACCTAATTTTTTACAGCAAAGCTCAAGTTTATGCCGTTGGGCTTCGTCAATATCTTTTGCCTTTTCCCAGTAGGCGCAGGTGTAGACCATACGTTCATCAAGCATTGACTGATAAAGGTTATTTCCCATGTCGTAATGATGCTCGCCAACTTCCCATGCTTTTGACTTGCTTTGTAAGTTAAATACCCGGCTTTTCAATGAATGAAAGATAAGGCGAGCGGGGTTAATTTCATCCTGAATGCCAGAGCGTAGCAGTTTGAAAAAAAACTGATCGAGCGATTCTGCATCCCACAAACGGGCCATGTAAGATTCACCAAGGCCCAGGTTTCCCCGAGACAAGGCCTGGTCAAATACGGTTTCATCGTGAACTTGTATATCCCAGGCACGATCGCCGTTAATCCGAATATCTGCTTTAGCTAAAAGTTCTTCAACATACTCTCGTGATGTCGACATAGTCGTTCGCCCATTCCGGAAAAATGATGGTATAAAACCGTATCAAGAATGGGCGATACTGGCAATAAAGCGTTCTCTAACCATCCTTTTTAGAGGTAAACTCAGGGTAAGCCTCAACACCGCAGTCGACTTGATCTAAGCCAATATACTCCTGCTCTTTGGTAACGCGGATACCCAGGATTCGCTTCAGTATAGTCCACACAATTAAACTACTGACAAACACCCAACAAAAAATAGTGCCAACGCCTGCCAGTTGTATGAAGAAACTAGCACTGCCATCACTGAGCGGTACCACCAGAGTACCGAAAATGCCCACTACGCCATGTACTGAAATAGCGCCAACCGGGTCATCAATATGCAGTTTATCCAGACCAATAATTGAGAGAATTACAATGAGACCGGCAATAAAGCCAATAATGCCGGCAAGCCATGGCTGCGGGGTGACAGGCTGTGCGGTTATTGCCACCAACCCGGCTAACGCGCCGTTCAGAATCATGGTTAAATCGGCTTTCTTCCAGAGTAGTTTGGTGAATAACAAAGCACCTATGGTGCCGGCTGCTGCCGAGGTATTGGTATTGACCATAGCACGGGCAATGGCATTGGCGTCGTTGACGGAGCTTAATGCCAGTTGCGAACCACCGTTAAAGCCAAACCAACCAAACCAGAGAATGAAAGTGCCCAGTGCTGCGAGGGGCATATTTGAACCCGGTAATGCATTGATACTGCCATCGCTCAGATATTTACCAGAACGAGGGCCCAGTAACAGTACCGCAGCCAGTGCAGCGGAAGCCCCGGTTAAATGAACGATGCTGGAGCCCGCAAAGTCAACAAAGCCCCATTCGGCGATCATGCCGCCGCCCCAGGTCCATAACCCTTGTACTGGATAGATAACAGCACTTAATACCACACAGAATACTAAAAAACTCATGAGTTTCATGCGCTCTGCAACCGCGCCTGACACGATAGACATAGCGGTGGCAACAAACACCATCTGAAAAAAGAAGTTGGCATCCGCAGCGTAAGCGGAAGTAGCTGGCGCCGGGTACATAATGCTGTAGCCAATTGCCAGGTAAGTGATGCAGGCAATGGCGTAAAGTACGATATTTTTAGTCAAAATTTCGGTGGTGTTCTTGCTTCGTACTAAGCCTGCCTCCAACATAGAGAAACCCGCTGCCATCCACATCACCAGGGCCCCGGACATAAGTAAATAAAATGTGTCTAGCGCGAAAGTCAGTTGTTGTGTGTCTTGTATGTCCATCACGGGCTCCTTAAAGGGCGTCTTGATTGGTTTCGCCGGTGCGTATACGAACGCATTGCTCCAGCGGCATAACGAATATTTTTCCGTCTCCGATATTGCCGGTATGAGCGGCAGCAATGACCACCTCAAGCGCGCGTTCAACGCTATCGTCGGGAACCGCCAGCTCAATTTTCATTTTGGGTAGAAAGTCCACTTGGTACTCGGCGCCTCGGTAAAGTTCTGTATGGCCTTTTTGTCGTCCGACCCCCCGCACTTCAGTCACTGTCAGGCCCTTACAGCCAATTTCAAACAGCGCTTGTTTTACATCTTCCAGTTTGAACGGTTTGATAAGAGCAATGAGCATTTTCATGGTGCTTTCCTTATTAAAGTCGTGTTAAGCAACCACTTACTTCACGAAACGTGCCAATATATAAGTGTTTGATATTAAAGTGTAATTTTTGTCGGAGTGACAGTGCTGCACAAAAAATGTGCGCAACCGCTGTGCATTGCACCAAAAGTGCTATTGAACCGAAACGATGCAAAGGGGATACTATTTACCTACAGTAGCGAATGATTAAAGGTGCAGTAGCATGAGAGTTGGCGCGCGGCAGAGCGATCTTATCGGACAGACGGATTTACTGCGGATACCTTCGCTGTCTGACTTGACCGGATGCGATATTTTTCTTAAGTGTGAGTTTCAGAATCCGGGCGGCTCGATAAAAGATCGTGCGGCGAAGCAGTTAATCGATGACGCTATGGAGCGCGGTGAATTAAAGCCTGGCATGACGGTGGTCGAGGGCACAGCCGGTAACACCGGTATTGGCCTCGCAGTGGTGGCAAAGTCATACGGACTACGTATGTTAGCGGTCATGCCAAACGACCAGACGCCAGAAAAAGAGCGGATGATTCGGTTGCATGGTGGTGAGCTAATGGCCGTTGATCCGGTTCCCTTTAAGAATGAAAACCACTTTTACCATACGGCGCGCCGTTTAGCCGAAGAGCGCGACGACTGTTGGTGGGCTAACCAGTTTGAAAACACGAGCAATGCGCGTGCGCATTACCTGCATACGGGTCCTGAAATATGGGAACAAACGGCGGGTAAAGTTGATGTTCTGGTGTCTGTTGCCGGTACCGGCGGCACTATTGGCGGCAACTCCCGTTTTTTAAAAGAACAGAATCCGAACTTGGATGTTTGGGTGGTAGATCCCGACGGCTCTGGTATTTATGAGTTTCTGCGCAGCGGTGAATATGTGTCGAATGGCGGCTCTATGACCGAAGGCATTGGTATCATGCGGTTAGTGGATAACTTCCGTCAGGCACGTATCGATCACGCGGTTAATCTGCCCGATCAAGATTTAGTGACCTTATCCCGTTACGTGCGAGACAAAGACGGTATTGTTTTGGGTAGCAGTTCAGCGTTAAACGTTGCTGGCGCACTGGCTGCTGCTGTACGAAAAGGGCCGGGGCAACGCATTGTGACGTTTTCTTGTGACTTAGGCGAACGTTCCGCCAGTAAGCTGTATAACCCGGAATACTTGCGGGGGCGCGGGTTAAAATCCGAACCTGAACCTATTGAGGCACTATTGAAGCGTTATCGTGAGCTTGGCGATAAAGTACTTGAGGTTAACTGGAATAATGATTAAGCCGACTTTTGGTGTCTTGCTTTTACTGATAACAACGACCGCTGTGAAAGCGCAGGAAACTCTGCCGGAAGCTCCATTAGACGATCTCAAAGTACCCCAATTTCTGGATATTGCTCATCGTGGCGCCTCCGGTTATCTGCCAGAGCATACGCAGGCCAGCACGGTTATGGCCCATGGCCTGGGCGCGGATTATATTGAACAGGACGTGCAGCTGAGCCGCGATGGCGTTCCGATTGTCTTGCACGATGAAACCCTGGGCCATGTCACCAATGTTTCTGAAGTATTTCCGGAAAAGCACCGACCGGATGGAAAATATTATGTTGTTGATTTTTCTCTGGAAGAATTAAAGCAGTTAACGGTGGTTGCACGGCATAAAGACTATGAATTGGTTTACCCTAAACGGTTCTCGCACCCGGATATACGCTTTCCAATACAAACGCTTGATGAACAAATTAAATTGATTCAGGAATTGAACCGAGTCAGGAATGTCTCGACGGGTATTTATGTTGAGCTGAAATCTCCGCGTTGGTATCAGCAACAAGGCTACGATGTCACTGCAGCGGTTATGTCGGTGCTGGCAAAAAATGGGTATCAGGACAGACGTCCAACACCGGTTTACTTGCAATCCTTTGACCCTGAAGTGTTACGACGTTTGAAGCGAGAGTTTAATTGGGATTTTCCGTTAATTCAGTTGGTGGGTGATAATGAGTGGGGCACCACCGATATTGATTACAGTACCATGCGCACGGCAGCGGGGCTGGAGTCAGTAAAAAGCTACGCTGAAGGCGTTGGCTTGTGGCTAAACCATGTGCTGACCGGAGTGACTGAAAACGGCGAACCCGAATGGAGCAGTGTCATTAAGTCAGCAGAAGAAAAAGAATTGAGCGTTCACGTGTATACCTTGCGTGCCGACGATTTACCCAAAGGCGTGAAGTCTCACGCTCAACTACGACAGTGGTTGAAGCAGGCGGGTGTCGACGGTGTTTTTACTGACTTTCCGGATAAAAAGTAAGGCGCATTTTAAAACCGTCGCTGCCATCATCGTAATAGTCGGGCAACAGGTCAACGGTTTCGAAGCCACAATTCTGATACCAGTGAATAGCGGCTTTGTTGTCGCTTTTGACTTCCAGAGACAACCCTTTAGCGGCGTGACGTTTTGCGGTATCGAGAATTTCATTCATGAGCAAATTACCGACTCCCAACCCTCGAAAGTTGAGTGCAACAGCAATGGAATAAAGGCGCCATAGGTTGCTATTGCGCCGGGTAAAAGCAATGGCATACCCGGCCAACTCCTTGCCTGCGCGCACAACCCAACAAAAGTTATGTTGGGATTCAATGACCTGCTTAAAACTACGACGGCTAATACAGCTGTAATTAAAGGTTGCCCGCTCAAGTGCAACGAGCTGAGCCAGGTCGCTTAGCTGCGCCCGCTCAACCCGGAAATTAGTATTCATCCAGACGTCGCCCAAAGTCCGCCATGATTAACCGGTAAAGTTCATAGCCTAAATGTTTGTCTTCAACACCAGACTCAATCGACGGGTTGTCATTAATTTCAATGACCACCGGGCCTTGTGGGGTTTGCTTAATATCCACACCGTAGAGACCGTCACCAATTAAACGGGTGGCCTGCAATGCCAGCCGAACCACGTCTTTAGGAGCCTGGTGCACGCCTAAGGTGCTAAATGAGCCACTCTTACCACGAGAGGACGACTCACTGTGGTTGTATATCTGCCAATGGTTACGCGCCATAAAATACTGACAAGCGTATATTGGTCGGTTGTTCAGCACGCCCACGCGCCAGTCGTAGTCGGTTCTCATGTACTCTTGAGCCAGCAATATAGTGGACTGTTTAAACAGCTCTTCTGCCACCTTTTTAAACTGAGCCAGATCCTCTGCTTTTTCCACACCAATTGAAAATGAGCCGTCAGGTATTTTTAGAACCACCGGGTAACCGAGACGTTCGCCAATGGCTTCATAATCGATATCGGACTGGCTTAGTAGAAGCTCGGTTTTTGGTGTCGCGACTTTATGCTTATCCAGTAACTCTTTTAAGAACACTTTATTCGCACACTTAACAATGGAATCCGGGTGATCAATAACCACCATACCGTTGGCCTCGGCCTTCTTGGCAAAGTGGTAGGTATAGTGGTTAATACGGGTGGTTTCCCGAATGAACAGCGCATCAAACTCCAATAAGCGGTTGAAGTCATTGGCGGTAATAAGCTCTGCTTCAATATCGGCTTCTTTAGCTGCCTTGATAAACTGCGCTAACGCTTTTTTGTCACTGGTTGGAATGGCTTCGTCCGGGTTATATAAAATAGCCAGGTCAAAACGGTATTCTTTACGGGTACGGGCCTTGCGCCATACGCGCTTGCTAAAATGGTCCAGCGAATTACCAAAAAAGCTTTGTTGCTCGTCAGATAACTGGTTCAGTGCCCCAGAAGTGAGCTTATTAATATGCCAGCGACCATTAAATTCCAACTCCACTTTTAAAATGGGGCATGGATAGCGCTCAAAAATTTGGCGCGCAAAAGACGCTAACTCAGGTTGTTCACACAAACCAAAGCAAATCAGTAATGACAACGACTTTTGGTCGTGGTTTTGTAAGTACTTCGTCAGTGATCGGTCAGCGGTATTGATCAGTAACTGATAATGAGAAAAATTGGTCAGGTCGTTAATGGTTGCAACCGATGGCATGACCCGCTGTCCCCGTGCCTCTGCTAACAAACTGACGTAGTAACCGGTAGACAGGTAAGATAAGTCATTACATAAATTTAAGACGTGATAACGACTCTGCAAGTGCGCTGATTGTAAGTATTCACTTGCGGTGAGTAAGCTTTGACTGGGGTAATAAGGCTGCCAGTCGGCGGCGTTATCTATGATAAGGTGAACGTGTTGTTGCATGTCGTAAGATACTCAAAAGTCGCTAAAAAATAGGTAAGTTATTTGCGTAATAAATGCAACTGACACTATATTAGAAAGACAACGGATAACAAGCAAATTTGCTGTTTTATCTTTTTCAAAGGAGTCAGGTGAATGCTGACAATTCTGGCAAAGCTGTTGAAAGCTTTGAATTCTGAAACAAGCGCCTGGGCATTAGCGTTAGCCATAGTGTTGGGGATGTTTATGGGGATAACCCCACTATGGCGAATTCATAACCTCATCATTTTATTGGCTGCGTTAATATTCCGCGTCAATCTCAGTCTATTTATTGTGTCTTTTGCTATTTTCTCAGGGATTGCCTATTTACTGGACCCCTGGTTCCACAGTATTGGATTGAGTCTATTGCAAGCCTCAAGCTGGCAGGGCATTTATGAAGCTGTTTACGCCACCGCATTAGGGCGTCTGTCCATGTTTAACCACACCATTACGCTGGGGAGCTTTGTGGTCGCTTTGATTGCTGCACCGATATTGGCTGCTGTGAGCTATTGGGTGGTCGTTAATTATCGTAAACGGATTCAGGCGAAAATAATGAAGTTTCGTCTGGTGCAAGTAATTCGTGGTAGCCGCTTCTGGCAAATCTATATGGACTTGAGGGGGTGAGTATGAAACGCAGTATCATTCGCTGGCCGGGACTGGCCGTTTTTGCCGGATTCGTATTATTGTTGATTGCCATCTCCTGGTTGTTTCTGGACGCTATTATTAAGGTCACACTCGAGCACACTTTGGGCAGACTGAACGGCGCAGAAGTGAATATTGAGCAGGTAGAGCACAGTTGGGTTCCGCTGTCGTTGTCTTTGACCGGAGTGCAAGTGACCAATCCCGATGCTCCGGAATACAATCGGGTGCAGGTTGCTGAGGCGTCGGCCGACATCAGTCCGACCGAAATTGTACTGGGCCGTATGCTAATAGAAGATTTAACGATGACGGGTATACGTGTTGACCAGCCGCGCGAAAGTGAAGGTGAAGTCTATGTACTGCCTGACGAAGAGGACATGAAAGGTTGGGCGAGTCAGTCGTGGGATACACTCAGTACATCGCTGCCCTCTACCGATGAAATTGTAAGCCAGGTTGATTTGCGCACTGAAAAGGTGATTGAAGATGCGAAAACGGCTTACGAGCAGCAAAAACAAAATGTAAAAGCGGCTCAGGCAGCTCTGCCAAGTGAAGAAGCCATTAAGGAATATGAGCAAAAAATTAAGCAAATTACTGAAGGTAAAATGGAAGGTTTGGGTGATCTTGCGGCAAGGAAGAAAGCGCTGGATGACTTAAAGGAATCGATTAAAGCGGATAAAGAAGCTGTTAGTAATTTCAGAAAAGAAATAACACAAGCAAAAGACGTTGTGCAGCAGCAAATAACCGAGCTTAAAAATGCACCGGGAAATGATATTGACCGGATAAAGTCGTTTTTCAGTATGGACGGGCAAGGCTTACAAAACGTGACCGGGTTGTTGTTTGGCAATAAAGCCAAAGAATGGAGCCAGTATCTGCTCTTAGCTTATGAGCAGCTGGGACCCATGTTGGCACGTTCCGATAATTCAGCAACGGTAAAACCGGTTAGGGGCGAAGGGCAGACAATTTCATTTGCCGATGAAAATGCGCCACCGGAGTTTCTAATTGAGAAAGCTCGTACTGAGTTTATGATTGCCGGGACCGTCATCGATGTAAACTGGCAGAACATCACACACCAACACAACTTGTTGGGGCAACCGACAACCTATCAAGCGAGAGCTGACAATAGTGAGCTTTGGAGTTCCTTTAATCTGAATGGCGAATTGTCGCTGACCGATCTGGGCATTGATGCGAAGCAACAGTGGCAACTAAAAGATGCGAAGTTGGAAAACATGGGCTTGAGTGAAAGTGATGAGCTGAGTGTCCGTATTCTGTCGTCGTTACTGGATAGCAGCGGAACTGTTTTGGTTCGTGAAAACAAGCTGGATGGCAAAGCGATGATACGGATGCTAAGCCTGGATCTGGCGGCAGACGGCAGCAGTAAAATAACCTCAGCGATAGCCGCTGCTTTAAAACAGTTAGAACGGTTGGATATTACGACGAATATTGGCGGTGATATTCAAAGCCCGTCTTTGAGCTTTGAGTCTGACCTTGATAACCAGCTGAGCAATCTACTGACACAAACGGCTATGTCAGAGGCGGACGAAAAACTGTCTGAGATAAGAGCTGACTTGACCGCTAAAGTTTCTGGCCAATTAGAGGGGCAACAGGGTTTACTGAAAAACCTGACTCAATGGGACAGCGAATCAGGCAAGAAAAGTGAGCAACTTGAAGAGCTGTTAAAGTCGAAAGTTGAAGACAGTTTGAAAGATAAACTTAAGGGCCGCCTGTTCGGCGACTCTTAAGTTTTTGCGGAGGTTACTCAGTGGCTAAAAACTCACTGAGTAACTTAGCTTTTTGTTGAATAGAGAATAAGCCATTTAAGTGGCCCCAGGGACCATCAATTTCTTCGTACTGAACGTCTTTTCCCATTTCTTTCAATTGGCCTGCGGTTTTTTCGGCCAGGTAAGGCATTAATAATAAATCGTTACTGGATGGAAGAAATAACGTTTTAGCCGAAATGTTCTTAAGCCCTTGTTTTAGCGTTTCCTGATGACCCGCCACAAACAACTGATTTGCCCTGACTAAATAAAGAATATGATTGGCGTCAGCGAGCGGCGCGCGTGCGCGGCTCGCTCCGTATAACCATTCCACAGCAGGAAGCTCATTCGTGACGGACTCAAGCGCTTTTTCAGGCAAGGTTTCCTGTTGAGGTGCGACCTGATTAATATAGGTTGGGTGCATTGCACCTTGAGTGATCATTGCCTGTGCCATGGTCACGCCTTCTAAAGGGGCTTTACTGTCGTAGTAGTCCCCACCATTCCAGTTCGGATCCAGACGAATGGCTCGTGCCCAGTGCTCCAGCCCCATAATAGTCCAGGCATCTAAAGAGCCAGCACCAATAACGGATACCATGCGTTCAACCCAGTCAGGATAAGCGGCGGCCCATTCAATGGCCTGCAGTGAGCCCATGGATGCGCCGACAACGGCATGCAATTGACGAACCCCCAAGTCTTCTAGCAGCGCCTTCTGCACGTTAACAAAATCTCGAATGGTCACGATAGGAAAGTCGAGTCCATAAGGTTGTCCTGTCGCCGGATTGATACTGGCGGGGCCTGTGGTGATAACACTGGGAAGGTTTGGATAGGCGTTCACGAGTGAATCCACACTAATCACATAGTACTTATTGGTATCGATAGCCTTACCCGGGCCAATAATGGCATCCCAGTAGCCAGCTTGTTTGTCGTCTTCGCTGTATTTTCCGGCAGCGTGACTGTTCCCTGAGAAAAAATGCGTGATTAGAATGACATTGTCTTTTGCTTCATTGAGCGTGCCATAAGCTTCCCAACCCACTTTGACGTCTTTTATGGTTTCTCCGCCGTGTGTTGTGTAGCTGTCCATAGTGAAACTGCGTTTTTCTACCCATTGTTCAGCATTTATCGGTAAGCTGATGATCAGCACTGTCACGCTGATAACAATTGTCCATAGTCGGGTCATGACTGATTCTCCTGTAAGTGGTTCTGATAGTGTTGACGCAACGTCTTTTTCAATAGTTTGCCGGTCCCTGTGTGCGGAAGTTCAGTAACAAAGAGAATGTCATCCGGCATCCACCAGCGTGCGATTTTTCCGTCTAAAAAGCGTTTGATGTCTTCTTTCGACAGGTTTTGACCTTTGTTTAAAACCACCAACAGTAGCGGGCGTTCGTCCCATTTTGGGTGTTTTACTCCAATAACACAGGACTCATTCACTGCCTCATGTTGGCTGACGATATTTTCTATATCCAGTGAGCTTATCCACTCACCCCCACTTTTAATGACGTCTTTTTTGCGATCGACTACCTTCATAAAGCCTTCTGGCTCAATAACCGCAATGTCTCCTGTGGCTAACCAGCCATCGGGGAAGCTGCTTAAGTCGTCATTGCGAAAATACTGTGAAGCAATCCAGTGTCCTCGAACTTGCAGCTCGCCACGAGCTTCTCCGTCATTGGGTAGCGGTTTATTGTCTGCATCGACAATACGGTGCTCTATACCGAATACCGGTCGGCCTGCGGTTGTTTGCAAGCGGTACTGCTCTTCTTTGGGGCGACTAATAATATCTGGCTGCGGCGGTAAAGAGTGAACCAAAGGTCCTGTCTCTGTCATGCCCCAAATAGGTTGCCAGTAAACACCATAATACTGGTCGTAGGTTTTGACCAAACCTGCGGGGGAAGCCGCGCCGCCAACACACACGCGCTTTAGTGAAGGAACGCTGAGATTATTTTCACTCAAGTAATTGTGGAGGGTTAGCCAAATGGTTGGTACCCCTAAGCCCACAGTGACATGCTCGTCGCGAATCATCGTTGCCATGGCCTCGCCAGAGGTGCCGTCGCCGGTAAAAACCAACTTGCAGCCGGATAATGGACCCGCGTAAGGTGCGCCCCAGGCCGCCACGTGATACATGGTGACCATGGGCATCAATACGGTATCACTGCGCAGATCCAGCATGTCGGCACTGATGGTGGCCTGTGCGTGCAGAACCATTGCCCGATGCGAACTCAGTACGCCTTTCGGGTTACCTGTTGTGCCTGAGGTGTAGCAAAGTAAGGCGGCGCTGTCTTCGTCAACATCAGGCCAGTCAAAGTCGCTGGCCTCGCTTGCCAGAAGGTCTTCGTAGCAAAGCGCGTTGCTCAAGCGAGTTTTTGGCATATGGGCTCTGTCGGTCATAATGACAAACCCTGTCACCCCGGACAGTTCAGCTTCTATCGACTCGAGTAATTCAACAAAGCTCAAGTCGACAAAGACCCAGCCACTTTCTGCATGATCCAGGATCCACGCAATTTGTTCACCGAACAAGCGTGGATTTACGGTATGCATGATGGCTCCACTGCCGCTTACCGCATAATAAAGCTCCATATGGCGGTAGGTATTCCAGGCGAGACTAGCGACTCGCTCACCTTGTTTTACACCGAGCTTCTCAAGTGCATGGGCTAACTGCCCGCTTCGTTTCCAGCAGTCGGCATAGCTGTAACGATGGATATCCCCTTCCAGCCGGCGGGTTACAATCTCCTGACGCGGATGGCGATTCGCTGCAAATTTTAACAAGTCGATAATTTGCAGCGGTCGTTTCATCATATTTCCTAACATGGTCAAATCCCCTTACGACCGGGTTACAGCATGAACAGGCTGATAGCCACGGCCAGACCCATTAAAGGCACGACCACGGTAACCGCCGCAACAGCCCAGTAAGCGGCGCTGTGAGTTTCGTTACAAATAGCCCGGATAGTGGTTACCACGTAACCGTTATGCGGCAATGAATCGAGTGCACCGGAAGAAATAGATACAATACGGTGGAGTTGTTCTGGGTTAACCCCCGCAGCCAGATAATGCGGGCCTACTTCCGGTAAAGCGATTGCCTGTCCACCCGATGCTGAGCCGGTTAAACCTGCAATGACACTGACTGCGACAGCCGCGCCCACCAGCTCATTGCCCGGCAGACTGGTCATGGCATTCACTGCGGTATCAAACGCTGGCGTTATTTTGGCTATACTGCCAAAACCGACCACCGCGGCAGTATTACCAATGGCCACTAACGCCCCGGTGGTGGCTTCGTGAATGGCGGTCTGCGGCTTATGGAAGTGTTTGAAGTTAATCACGGCTATGGCTATTACGCCGCCAAGCAATGCAACAATAAGTGCATTTTGTTGCAAGATATCATGGAAGGTAAAAGACAAACCCAGTACAACAAATAACGGGATCAGGCCGCTAATAGGAGAGGGCAGTTCACGTTCCAGCAGTATGGGATCGCCTTCACGCGCTTCAAAGCGCTCGCCATTTGCAACCGCCCGGTTGATGATCTTTTTTAGCCACCAATAGCCAAAGGTAGCCATTAATACGGCGACCACCAGACTGACTTCCCAGGCCGCGTAAGGCGAAGTTCCAAGGTATTTCACCGGTATCCAGTTTTGAATCTCTGGTGAGCCTGCCGATGTCATGGTAAACGTTACCGACCCAAAAGCCAGCGCTGCCGGAATAAAGCGACGGGGTAAATCGGCGTCTTTAAATAAACTTAACGCCATGGGATAAACTGAGAAGGCAACAACGAACACGCTGACGCCGCCATAAGTCAGAATGGCACAAGCTAATACAACGGCTAAAACGGCTTGTTTGCGGCCCAGCTTCTTAATGATCCAACTGGCAACACTGTCGGCAGCACCGGTGTCTTCCATAAACTTACCGAACAAAGAACCCAGTAAGAACATAAAAAACCAGGATGCGACAAAGCCAGCAAAGCCATTCATATAGGCACTGACAAAGTTCACGTCACCCGTGAGTAATGGAATACCGCTGCATAAAGCAACAATCACCGCGCACAGAGGAGCACCGATAAACAGGTTCATCCCCTTTAAAGTGAGTATGATAAGCAGCACAAGACCACCAATCAGACCAATCATACTTAACATGAGATACCTCGCAACGAAAAGAAAACGGACCATGCTCTGAATCGCTGCATGGATTTATTGTGCGTGATAAAGGGATTTGCCCCTATAGTACTATGGTACAGATCACAATCTTAACAATTTGCGCTAGTTTAGTAAGCAACCATGACTCTGAACCGTTCAATAGCTGTAAACGGAAATAACAAATACAACGACATTATCTGTCAGGGGAACAACAATGAAACAACCCAAATTTCAGAAATCACTGATTGCAGCGGCGGTAGCGACTTTATTGAGTAGTTCTGTGGCTATAGCGCAGCAAAACGAAAACATCGAGACTGATGAATCAGCTAAAGAAGATAAAGCTAAATTAGAACGTATCGAAGTGACAGCTCGCCGTACCACTGAAAGCTTGCAGGAAGTACCCGTTGCGGTGTCAGCCTTTGGTGAAGAAGAGCTGGCCAGAGATGGTATTGAGGATATCACCGAGCTGCAATACAAAATGCCTAATACGACCTTCCAGGTTAGTCGCGGTACTAACTCTACGTTAACAGCCTATATTCGAGGCGTGGGCCAGCAGGATCCGTTATGGGGGTTTGAACCCGGTGTCGGTATTTATATTGACGATGTTTATGTGGCACGTCCACAAGGCGCGGTTTTGGAAGTACTTGACGTGCAGCGGGTCGAAGTGCTGCGTGGGCCGCAGGGAACGCTTTATGGTAAGAACACCATCGGTGGTGCCATGAAGTATGTGACTCGGGAGTTGACGGGTTACAACGAATTTGAAGTGAAAGGCACCGTTGGGACATACAACCAGCGAGACCTAAAAATATCAGGTCAAACCGCTTTAACTGATAATTTTTACGTAGGTGGCGCGTTTGCGACATTAAATCGCGACGGCTTTGGCGAGTTTGTTAACACCGGTGACGAAAACTACAACAAAGAATTAATGACTGGCCGCTTTAATGCTAAATGGCTTGTTAATAAAGATATCAACGTTAAATTTGCAGCTGACTGGACAAAGGATGACTCAAACGCCCGTGGTGGTCATCGTGAGCAAGAATCCCTGCTAAGCGATATGCCGCGTTTGACCGATGTCTATGATGCTTATACAGCCATGCCTACCTGGAACGAAGTTGAAAACGAAGGGTATTCAATGACTGTTGACTGGGCGATTAATAATGACTGGATGTTTAAGTCTATCACCGCCTATCGGGAAGGTTACACAAACACCAACATTGACTTTGACTCTACGGTGAATCCAGTGCTGCTGGTTCCGGCTATTTACGATGATAATCAAACAACTCAGGAGTTCCAGTTTAAGTACAGGGATGACCGTTTAGATTTCGTTGGTGGTTTATATTTTTACGAGGGTGAAGCCTGCGGTGAGTTTGGAACAGTTCTGGGGTTACTTAATCTTTCCATCGATACCGGTGGCTGTGTTGATACCTCAAGTGAAGCTGTCTTTGGACAAGCGACTTATCAATTGGATGACCAATGGTCTGTTACATTAGGCGGTCGTTACACTCGCGACGACAAGACCGCGAATGTCTATCGCTACACTTATGCTGGGGTCAAGTTCCTTGACCGAGGCGACTATTCAATGGATCCGATTGTCGTCAACTCAGATTTCACCACTCAGGCTGACTGGAGTAAATTTAGTCCCCATGCAAGTGTCAGTTTTCAATTAGATCCTGCGGTTATGATGTATGCCAGCTACAGCAACGGCTTTAAATCGGGCGGTATTGATATGCGCGCCGACGTATCGTTAAACCCTGACGCTGATAATCCATACGACCCTGAAACCGTTGATACAGTTGAATTTGGTGTTAAAAGTGAATTACTCGATGGTCGTATGCGCTTAAATGCAGCGACTTTCTATTCCGACTACCAGGACATGCAGGTTACTGTACAGCGTGCGATTGAGGGCGGCGGTGTTGCTTCCCAAGTGCTCAATGCTGCAGACTCGACTGTCAAAGGCTTTGAAGTTGAATCGACCTTTGCGGCAACATCGACACTAAACTTCACCGGTTCACTGGGTTATATCGATGCCGAGTTTGATTCTGTTGCCTTCTTTAACCCGGAAACGCAGCAAGTAGAAGATGTGTCTGAGCTATGGTCATTCCAGAACACTCCTAAAGTAACGGCCAATGTCGGTTTCACTCAGGAATTTGCATTAGAGAGTGGTTCGTTAATCTGGTCAGCTAATATCGCGTACCGCGATGACACGCAAATTTTTGAAGTACCTTCACCACTGGATGAAGAAGCTTATAGCCTAACGAATACAAGCGTAGTTTGGTATTCAAACTCTGGTCAATGGACTGTTGGTTTACATGCCAAAAATGTGTTCGATGAAGAATACCGGGTTTCAGGTTATAACTTTGGTTCGACATTCGGTGAAAATATTGTCACTGGCTACTACGGTGATCCGCGTACTGTATCTCTGTCGGTCGCTTATCGTTTTTAGCACTTATCCGCCAGCATTACTGATTACGCGGTAATGCTGGCTTTTTTCTCCTAAGTCGATAGCATGGTCATGAAACAATCGTTAACCCCAGCAGGAAATATGGCCAGAGCAATTATTGCCGATGATCATCCCTTGTTTCGTGCCGCTATGAAACAGGCATTAAGCGACAGTTTAGAGAGCGACATCATTGAAGCATCAAGTTTCGCTCAACTAGAACAGCAACTGAAACAATTCCCTCAAATTGAACTGGTTTTTCTCGATTTGTCTATGCCGGGAAACCGGGGACTTACCGGACTTAGCGTTTTACGAAGTCAGTTTCCTGATATTTTAGTCGTTATTGTTTCTGCTAATGAAGACACCCGGGTGATACGTCAGGCTATGGCGCTGGGGGCCAGTGGCTATATTCCTAAATCGGTGCCCCTGCCTGAATGGCAGACCGCTGTGACGACTGTATTGGCCGGTGACAATTGGCTACCTGAATCTATGCGCACGATGAATGTGGCGGAGCCGGATGCTGAAATGAGTGAATTTGCGAATAAGCTGGAACAGCTAACACCGCAGCAATTTAAGGTACTGCAGTGCATAGCCGATGGCTTATTGAATAAACAAATTGCTTATGAGCTTGGGGTGCAGGAAACCACGATTAAACAACACGCATCAGCCATATTAAGAAAGCTTAAATGCATTAATCGAACCCAGGCAGGTATTCTCTTCCGGCAGATGTTAGATACTTCGGACTCGTTTGAGGAGTCTCTTTAACGCACCGCTCTTCAAGGGTTTTGGAATAAAGTGAGCGTTGGCCTCCAGGGCTTGCTCTCTTAAAATTTCATCGGGGTCTGCTGAGTTTATTATCGCTGGTACATCGTTCCCCCAGACCTTTCTCATGGCTATAACCAATTCAATTCCCGTGCTGCCATTGTCCAAATGGTAATCGGCCAGAATGAGATCACACGGCGGATGCTGTCGTGCCTGCTTTAAATCTGCTGCGGTCAGGGTATCCGCGCCCCAGTCGCTGAGTAAACCGGCAGTAGCTACCAGCACCTGAGGATCATTATCGATGACTAATACGCGCATGCCGCTCAATAGCTTTTCATCAATGCTTCGGTTCTGGATGACAACAGGCTCAGGTGGCGTATGCCAGCTGACAACTGGCAGCGTTAACTCAAAGAGGGTTCCCTTGCCCAGAGTGGATGATAAGCTCAAGTCAATTTTTAGCAGTCGACACATCCTTTCGACAATTGACAAGCCGAGTCCCAGTCCGGGGTTGTCACCGCTGGATTGCAGTTGATGAAACTCTCTGAAGATGTCCTGTTGTTTGTGCTCAGGAATGCCCGACCCCGTATCGATAATGCAAATGGTCAGGTGGTGTTGGTGCCGCCGGAACCCCAGTACAATCCGGCCACTTTCGGTATAACGTAACGCGTTAGAGAGTAAGTTTTGTACCACTCGCGTCAGTAACTTGCGATCGGTCTGTACCATCGCTGAGCTCTTGTGGTAGTTCAATTGCAAGTGTTTCTCTTTTGCCATCATTTGGTAGCGCTCAACCAAAGGTTGTAAAGCGCGATCAATCGAAAACTCCTGATAATCGGGTTGGAGATTACCGGCATCGAGTTTGGTCATATCAAGCAACATCGTAAGCAGTTCTTCCGCGTGCTCAAGTGAACGCTGAATGTTATTGGCTAAAGGCAGGTATTGTGGTGGAAGCCTGGATTGCAGCATTTCGCAGAATAAGCTGGCTGCATTAAATGGCTGCATCAAATCGTGACTAACGGCAACGAAAAAACGTGATTTACTCTCATGCGCTCGTTCTTCTGCCTGTTTTGCAGATAATAACTGTTGCGTGCGCTCATCAACTCGCTGCTCCAGCTCCTGATTAACTTTTTGCAGTTGTTTCTGCGCTTCAATACGTTCGGTTATGTCGCTATAGGTTGTGACAAAGCCACCTCCCGGCATTGGGTTTCCTTGCAACTCGATAGTTAAGGAGCCTTGTTGGCGTTGGTAGCGATAAGCACTGCCGGCGCGTAAATAGTTAAGACGTTTCTGAATTTCACCTTCAACATCCTGGTTTTCTGACGTACTGAGAAGGCCGCGGCTCGCGTTGTAGCGCAGGAGTTCTTCCACCGGCATTCCAGAGCGCACCAGGCCGTCCGGGTAAGCAAAAATTTCTAAATAGCGGCGGTTCCAGGCAACGAGCCGGAGCTTCTGATCAACCACGCTAATACCTTGCGGGATATTCTCTACTGATGCCTGCAGCAGCTCGCGGTTAAATTGATAAAGCCGGGAAGCTTCTGTCGCCCAATCTACTACCCGGGAGACGGGAAACTCCTGCTGTTCAGATACGGTGTCTAGCAGTAGACGGCTGGCGGAGGTGCCGATGACAGCAGAGAGCTCCCGCTCAATACGGACCAGCATAGGAGCCGGAACCATGGACTGACCGTCAGGGGTCAGTAAATCCATTTGTAATCGCTGCTGAATAGCGGCTAATTGTTGATCGTCATAAAATCGAGATAACAGTGAACGCAAACGTGCCCAGCTGAGGCTGGGTTGTTGTGCAAACTCTTCCGCGTGATCGACGCGGGGAGGCTCTGTCTGGACGCTTCGACTGATGATTGAAAATAGCCAAAAACAGAATAGGTTAGCGCCCAGACTTATCAGAACACCATCCGCGATATCGATATCCGTTATCTGTGGCTGTTGACCAATAGAAGGAATAAGCAACAGAGTTAACCAGAGTGCTGTGCCCACGGCTAACCCCGCTAATACACCGCTCTGCGTCGCGTTACGCCATACTGCCGTACCCAGTATAGCGGGAGCCATCTGTGCTAACAGCGCAAGGGAGAGTAATCCTGAATTGACCAACGGCATAGATTCGATCGTGGCTTTATAATACAAATAAGCCATGAACATGACGACGATCATGGTGACCCGCCGTATGGACAATATTCGTTTGGGTGTGAAACTAAATTGTCGCAGTCGCTGACGAGTTAAGCGCAGCCAAACGGGCATGACGACATCATTTGAAACCATGATACTCAGTGCAAGAAGGGCGATGATAACCATACTGGTGGCAGCAGAAAGACCACCGATAAAAGCGATCAATGTAATATCCGGACGTTCCATCATCAGTGGTATAACGAGTAAAAACGTATCCCGGCTAGCCTCCCCGGGCGCCAAATGCAGTGCGCTTAGGGCCAATGGCAATATAAAAAAGTTGATCGCAAACAAGTATAGGGGGAACGCCCAACGTGCCGTTCGGAGTTCGTCGGAATGGGTGTTTTCAACGTAACCCACGTGGAATTGGCGCGGTAGACAGAACATCGACAAACCGCCCAGTAACATATGTACAGCAAAAACATAGCCACCGTGCTCTCGCCCGGCAAGAACGTCCTGCGTGTGAGCGGTTTGAAAGCTTTGCTGGAAAAGATCGGTCAGACCATCAAATACCGAATAGCTGGCAAACAGACCCACAATAATAAAAGCAGCCAGTTTCACTAAAGATTCAAATGCAATCGCGTCCATCAAGCCGGAGTGTTGCTCTGCCAGACTGAGCCGTCGCGTACCAAACAGAAAGCCAAAGACCACCATGGTCAACGCCACCAGTAAGGACAAATCAAATAACCAAAATGGCTCATTATCGAACCCGGTCACTGCGGCAAAGCTTGAGGTCACAGCGCGTAACTGCAGAGAAATATAGGGAACGACGGCGATAAACGCCGTAATAGCGACAACGCCGGCCAGTAAAGGAGATTTGCCATAGCGTGTGCCAATTAAGTCTGATATCGACGTGATATTCTGGTGCTTACAGTAGTTCAGTAACTTTAATTGTATGCCGTGCAGCAGAATAAAGACGACAATGGCGCCGGCGTAGGTCGGGGCGAACGCCCAGCCATAATAAGCCGATTGAGTAATGGTGCCAAAGAAGGCCCAGGAGGTACAATGAACTCCCTGGGCTAACGCGTAACGGTAAGGTTTGACCCGGTTCGAAGCAGCGCGGTCACCGCGATAAGCAATGCTGAACAAAATCGTCAAATAGGCGATTGCAGCAAAAACGGTGACTTCGATGCTTAGCATAACTAGTGGTGATCGTGATGGTCAGGGAAAACGGTCAGCGACCAATTAAACTTGATGGCCCCGAGACGAATGAGCAATGTTGATGCCATACCGGCAGCCAACGCAATGAGGGGCTGAAAGGGAACCAGTATTACGTAAACGGTAGCGCCTATTATGCAGGTGGTTGCGTATAATTCGCTTTTTAAAACCATGGGAATATCACGCGCAAGAACGTCGCGGAGCATACCGCCAAAGCAGGCTGATATGGTTCCCATGATAATAGCAATAAAAGGTGGAAAGCCGGCTGATAGAGTTTTTTCAGCGCCCATTGTGGCAAAGAAGGCCAGCCCAACAGCGTCTGCAGCCATTAAAGTGTTCATGGGTATGTAAGCTTTGAACCTGAGCCAGGTGATGGTCAGCAGCGCCGCCACAATAATGGTGTAGAGGTAATTTGGGTCGTGAGTCCAGAAAACCGGTAAGCCAAGGATCAGATCGCGTGTTGTACCACCTCCGATAGCGGTCGCTGACGCTAAGATAAGTACGCCAAAGCCATCCATCTTTTTGCGAAACGCTAATAATGTACCGGCTATCGCAAAAACCGCGACACCAGCATGATCTGTCCAGTAAAATATCAATTCCATGAGTAATCAAAAAGTAGCAATGGTATAACCTAGTTTGTCATTAAGCTTAATTGATTCCCAGCACAAATTGATTGGCTATTTACGGCCTATAATTTTATCATGCTACCAACTTCAGAGAAGCTGATGAGCTAAGGATTAGCGAGAATGAGTGCAACTCAGTACACGACAAAACACGTTGTCGATGAATTAGTTAATAGTTATCAGCGAGTACCAATGCTAATTATTGCAACGCACCCTGACCGCTCAAGGATTGGCGAGCGGGCAGTGCTGATGGAATTGCATAATAACAGCAATGATTACTTGAGCCGGGTTAAACCTGAATTTGCTAAAAATGGGAATGCGGGCAGGGCGTTACTTGACGAATTTATCAGCCGATCGCCCATCATTTTTCAAAGCGAATCAGGTGGGCGTATCAAGCTGCGCGCGCACAGTACCAAAACAACCGTGACTATCGCCGGGCGTGGCATTCAGGACGAGTATGTTCTGCAAGAAAGTGAGTTAGATAACGGTGTTGTTATCGGCTTAAATCACCGCATTGTTTTACTCTTAAAAAATTTACCATTGCATGACTCCACCGTTGACGATAATGACGTGCTGTTTGGAATCAGCTCAGACATTAGGGCGATTCGGCAGCGGGTGGAGCGGTTAGCCGGAATGAACTTACCGGTTATGATTAGAGGCGCTGCCGGAGTCGGAAAGCAGCAGGCGGCTTACGCTATTCATCAAGCCAGTGAGAGGCGCACCAAACCTTTCATTAGCGTGAACCTGGCGGCTATTCATGATGCCGTTGCCGAAGCTGAACTTTTCGGTAGTTACCGTAACGGAAGCCGGCAGCCCGGTTATTTTGAGCAGGCCGATGGCGGCACTATTGTTTTGGAAGACATTGAGGACGCCTCAAGCAGCATACATCGGTTGCTTTACACTGTGCTGCAGAGCCAGTCGGTAGTGCCTGTTGGGAGCGACGAAGCATTGTCGGTCAGTTGCCGCATTATGCTCACTAGTCATCACGATCCGAATACGCATGAGGAAAACTCCATATTGTCGATGCTAATTGAGAAATTATCGGCTTATCAATTGTTTATTCCTCCGTTGGCGGAGCGTCGAGAAGACATCGGTTTGCTGTTCGACTATTTTGTTCGTGAACAGTGGCGCAAGCTTTATGGGAATCGCAAGGATGATATTAGAATTCCGGGGGAGCTGATGAACCAGCTGCTGACGTTCCACTGGCCGGGAAATGTGCGGCAATTACGTAACGTAGCGCGACAGGTGGTTATTGATAGCAGAGAACAGGAACAATTGCATCTTGACCCTCAGCTATTGTCCATGTTGAAGCCCGCTACCAGCGGTAGCTGGGAGGAAGCAGCAGAAGTGCACCGTAAGCCAAATAGTATCAGTCGTGATGAATTATTAGAAACACTGAGCGGCTGCCGGTTTGAGCTGCAGGCAACCGCCAAAAAACTAGGGATATCGAGAGCGTCGGTTTATCAACTAATCCAGCGTTTCGAAGGGGTTCGCACCGCACAGGATCTATCCGAAGATGAAATCAAACAAAGTTACGATGAGAACAGAGCAGACACAGAAAAAATGATGTGGGATTTACAAGTTTCTCAAATTGGATTGCGGCGCCGTTTAAAAAGTCTTGGCTATACTATTTGATAATACTGAGCGGTGTTAAACTTTCTGATAGTATAACGGGTTTAGAAAACTGAATTGTATTTTTGAATAACTGTCCCCATATGGGAAGATGGTTGTTTAAAACATATAAATAATAAACTGATATTAACTGAGGGAAATTTATGGATTTTTTTATTAGCTCAGCATACGCACAAGGTGCCGGCGGCGTCGGTGGCGGTGGTATGGAATTAATTTTCATGCTGGTCATGTTCGCCTTAATTTTTTACTTCATGATTTACCGTCCGCAAGCAAAACGCGTTAAGCAGCATAAAGAACTGATGGGCGCCTTGAGCAAGGGCGATGAAGTGTTAACCCAGGGTGGTTTAGTCGGCAAAATCACTAAAGTAGCTGAAGACAAAGATTTTGTCGTTATCGCTTTGACTGACGAGCTGGAAGTAACGATTCAAAAAGGTTCTGTGACTTCTGTTCTTCCTAAAGGAACGATGAAGTCTCTCTAATCTCTGATGTTATAAACAGGGGCACGACGTGTTAAATAAATACCCGTTGTGGAAAAACTTACTGATTATTTTTGTCGTCTTAGTGGCAGCGCTTTATGCGCTGCCAAATATTTACGGCGAAGATCCCGCAGTTCAGATTTCCGCAAACCGAAATGCGACCATCGATACCAGCACAATGGATCGCGTGAGAACGAGTCTTGAAGAAGCTGGTATACAGGCCAAAAGCATTGCGCTTGAAGAAGAGCAGCTGCTGGTCCGTCTGACATCCGATGATGAGCAACTTGAAGCACGAAAAGCTATCATGAAAAGCTTGAGTGATAATTACACCGTTGCTCTCAACTTGGCTCCCGCTACACCAGAATGGCTTAAAAGCATTGGCGCTCAGCCTATGAAGCTGGGTCTGGATTTACGTGGTGGTGTCCACTTCTTAATGGAAATCGATATGGACGAAGCCGTCCGTAAGATTGTTGGTGGTATGAAAGACACGGTTCGTGCTGAACTGCGTGAAGAACGCATTCGTTACAGTGCGGTTCGCGTCAATGACACAACCGTTGAAGTGGAGCTTCGCAATAAAGAAGCTTATGCGGAAGCAGTCAGTTATCTCGATGGGCGTTACCCCGGATACACCTTAGTTGAAGACGAAGAAAATCAACTACTGACGTTGCAAATGACTGACCAGAAGCTGGCTGAAACCCGTGACTACGCCGTATCTCAAAACATTACGATTATGCGTAACCGGGTGAATGAGTTGGGTGTGGCAGAACCACTGATTCAACGCCAGGGCGCCAATCGCATCGTGGTTGAACTGCCGGGAGTTCAGGATACCGCGCGCGCCAAAGATATTTTAGGTGCGACGGCAACGCTGGAATTCCGCATGGTTGATACGGAAAATGACGTACGCGATGCGCAAAATGGTCGGGTGCCCTTCGGTAGTGAGTTAATGCCGATGCGTAACGGACCTACTCAATTATTAAAAGAAGACGTTATTTTAACCGGTGACCACATTGTTAACGCTGACGTAGGCTATGACGAGTACAACCGTCCACAAGTCAACATCACCCTGGATGGCGCTGGCGGCAACAAAATGTCCATGGCGACTAAAGACAATGTTGGCGACCCAATGGCAACGGTCTTTATTGAATACAAAGCAACGGACGAGCGTGATGCGGAAGGAAATCTGGAGTTCACGAAAAATGCTGAAGTCATTAACGTAGCAACCATTCAGTCGCGTCTAGGCAGTAGTTTCCGTATTACCGGTGTGGGTGCTAATGAAGCACAGAACCTGGCTCTTTTACTGCGAGCAGGTGCCTTAATCGCGCCTATTCAAATTGTGGAAGAACGGACGGTTGGACCAAGTCTTGGTCAACAAAATATCAATGCCGGCACACAAGCTATTCTCTGGGGCTTTATTTTGGTTCTGGCGTTTATGGTGTTGTACTACAAGAAGTTTGGTCTTGTGGCCAATACCGCGCTGGCAGCCAACCTGATTCTTATTATCGGTGTTATGTCGATGATTCCTGGCGCAACGCTTACGTTGCCAGGTATGGCTGGTATCGTGCTAACCGTTGGTATGGCAGTAGACGCCAATGTGCTTATTTTTGAGCGGATACGTGAAGAGATTAAATCCAAACGAAGTCCACAGCAGGCGATTCACCATGGTTATGACAGTGCGCTGTCGACCATTGCCGATGCTAACGTGACGACTTTGATTGCCGCACTGATACTCTTTGCTATTGGTAACGGGCCGGTTAAAGGCTTCGCTATTACGCTTATTATCGGAATAGTAACGTCAATGTTTACGGCGATAGTTGGAACCCGTGCCATTGTTAACTCAGTTTGGGGCGGTAAAAAGCTGTCTAAACTGTCTATTTAGGGGGAGCTATGCCAAGAATTATTAATACAGATGAACGACTTCCCTTTATGCGTTTTCGCGGAATTATGGGGGCTATCAGCGCGTTGCTGGTGGTCGCTTCCATCATTTCGTTATCGGTGAACAAGCTAAATTTTGGGCTGGACTTTACTGGCGGAACGTTATTAGAGGTTGGTTTTGAAAAACCGGCAGATTTAAGCCGTGTCCGGGGTGCCTTAGATGGTGCTGATTTCGGTGATGCGGTTGTACAGCATTATGGCACTGAAGAAGACATTCTGATTCGACTAGAGCCTCGCGAAGGCGTTAAAGCTGAGCAGCTAGGCACCGCGATACTTGAATCTTTGCGTTCAACTTTTGAACAAAAGATAGAAATGCGCCGGATCGAATTTGTTGGCCCGAACGTTGGCGAAGAATTTATCGAGCAGGGTGGGTTAGCGATGCTGACCGCGATGATATGTATCCTACTGTATATTGCCATGCGATTTGAATGGCGATTAGCGGTTGGTGCTGTTGCTGCCTTGGCTCACGATGTTATTTTAACGCTAGGGCTATTCTCGGTATTAGGGTTGGAGTTTGATTTAACCGTACTGGCCGCACTACTGGCGGTTATTGGTTACTCAATTAACGATACGGTGGTGGTCTGTGACCGAATCCGTGAAACTTTCCGCAAGTTCTCTAAGTTAACGCCTATTCAGACAGTTAACCGGGCGCTGACGGATACGTTAAGCCGAACCTTAGTGACATCGTTAACAACAATATTAGTTTTGTTGACCTTATTTTTTCTTGGTGGGCCGTTAATCCACGGATTTTCTACAGCGCTATTATTTGGTGTGGTCATTGGTACTTACTCATCCATTTATATCGCCAGTACGGTTGCGCTGGCTTTTGGCGTCAGTCGAGAAGACTTAATGCCGCCAGAAGTAGAAAAAGAAGGCGCGGATCAAGATCCGTTACAGTAAAGTCGCTATTATTGTATAAATTAAATGGGGTGCATTAGACATGTTGGCCGTTGTTTCTCCAGCAAAAAATTTGGATTATGAAAGTGATTTGCCAAAGCTCAGTGTCACGCAGCCTCGGTTGCTGGATAACGCTGAGGAGCTGGTTCAGGTTTGTCGTGAATTGAGCCCGCAACAACTGGGGTCGTTAATGAAAATTAGCGACAAGTTAGCGGGTTTAAATGCGGCTCGTTTTGAGCAGTGGCAACGACCTTTCAATGAAAAAAATGCACGCCCGGCTATGTATGCTTTTAACGGCGATGTTTATACCGGGCTTGATGCTGCAAGCTTGAGTCCGGATGCCATTGATACGGCGCAAAAGCAGCTGCGTATTCTTTCCGGTTTGTATGGTGTTTTGCGTCCACTAGACTTAATGCAGCCTTACCGGCTGGAAATGGGGACGAAACTGGATAACGCCCACGGTAAAAATTTATATGAGTACTGGGGCGATACGATTACCCAGCTACTCAATGATGATTTAGCCGAGCTGGGGAGTTCAACCTTAGTTAATTTGGCGTCTAATGAATACTTTTCTGCCGTTAAGCCAAAAATGTTGAATGCAGATATTGTTACACCAGTGTTTAAAGACGAAAAAAACGGTCAGTACAAAGTGATCAGTTTTTACGCAAAAAAGGCACGCGGACTAATGGCTCGCTTTATCGTGAACCAAAAGCCACAATCTGTGTCTGATTTAAAAGAGTTTGATGCAAGTGGTTATTGTTTTAACGAAGCAATGTCAAACGACAAACAACTGGTTTTTTGTCGTGCTGAGCAAAAATAAAGGAGCGCACAATGAGTGATGAACAGGTAGAAACATCGCCGGCAACCGAAGAAGCAAGTCGAAAAACGACTTGGGTTGTTGTTACGCTGATTGTGCTGGCTATTATAGCCGCGCTGGTATGGTGGTGGTTACCGTCTTCGGAAGACAGCAAACAGCGAACTGAAACGGTCGAGGTTGATCAGCAACAATCGACTGAAGTTCAGGCTGAGAGTTATGAAGAAGTGACCGAACCTGAACCCGAGGTTGAGCCGGAACCAGTGCCAACCGAACCTGAGCCCGAAGTCCAACCTGAACCAGAACCCGTTGAGCCTGAGCCTGTGACGTTACCTGAGCTTGAGAATAGTACACCAACGGTTTTACAGAACCTTGATTCTGCGGACATCAATATTCGCCCGCTTAAGAGTTCTCAGCTTATTCGAGATGCCGTTGTGTTAGTGGATAACATGAGTAACGGCGGCATTGTGCGCGAGCGGACTATTGTCCAGCGCCCAGATGGCCGTTTCAGTGTGATTGAAGTGGATGGTGAGCTTTATATTGATGAAAGCACTTATCGTCGGTACGACGCATTAGTTGACTGGTTCGTCAGCCTGGACCCTTATGCACTGGCTGAAAATTACGAGTTATTTAAACCGTTAGTACAGGAAGCTTATGCTGAAATCGGATACCCTGACTCTGATTTTGATAACACGCTTTTAGAAGCCATTGATGTTGTTTTGGGAACGCCTGTACCGGAAAGTCTGGTGCAAGTAGAAGATGATAACGTCATGTACACCTATGCCAATGAGGCTTATGAAACGTTACCTGCGGTGCAAAAGCAATTATTGCGCATGGGCCCTGAAAACATTAAGCGCGTGAAGCAAAAATTACGCGAAATAAGAAGAGCACTACAATAATCTTATGACGGATAAAGACGTAATTCCGGAATTTGTTAAAGGCGAATTCCCCGTTCATCATAATCGCTTTTTGCGTTGGTTGGGTCGGTTAGGCCTAAGGTTGATGGGCGGTTGGAAAATTAATGGCGAAATGCCGAATGTAAAGAAGGCAATTCTTCCTGTAGCGCCACATACTTCTAACTGGGATTTCCCTGTTGGGGTTTTCGTTATGCTGGCTATGGGTCTGAAGCTGAATTATTTAGCCAAAAGTAGTTTATTCCGATTCCCTTTAAAAGGTCTGATGATCAAACTGGGAGGGATTCCCATTGACAGAAGCAGTGCGAATGGCGTTGTTGGCAACATGGTCCGAGAGTTTCGGGAGAAGAATGAACTGATACTGGTGATTACACCCGAAGGCACCAGAAAGCGCGTAAAAGAATGGAAAAAAGGTTTTCTGCACATGGCGCAGCAAGCGAAAGTTCCAGTCATTCCTATCGTGTTCGACTTTGCCCGTAAAGCCATTGATATAGGCCCTGCCCTGATGATTGGCGATGAAATTGATAAAGAGCTCATTCGCGTAAAATCTTATTTTGAGCACGCACGAGGCAAGCGGGGAGAAGCCTGTTGAAACGGTCGCTTCCCTTTTGTCTCTTGCTGCTTATTCTTCCGCTTTCTTTTTCAGCGGCTGCCGCAGACTTTTGGAAAAAAGATTGGGTAGTACCTGAATACGCAGAAGGGACGAGCTTAATCATTCGTCCACTCAAAGCATCTGACACAGACCGTTTCTTTCACAGTTACATGACCTCTCAAAAGTGGCTGTATAATCGCCTTGGCTGGGCCTGGCCTTCGGAGAAAAGTAGTCTCGAACAGAATGAAACGATGGTTAACTACCATCTGGAGCAGGCTAGAGAACATACCGCGTTTACGTATTTGGTGATTGATAAGAGCGACAACTCCATTATTGGGGCTGTGTATATGGTGCCGGTAGCCGCAAGCAGAGAAGAAAAAAGCGGTATTTCACGCGGTACCTATAATGCTGAAGTCAGCTGGTGGCTTTTGCAGTCAGCCGTGAATGATAATTTACACAACGACTTTTTTGCCTTATTAACCGACTGGTTAGAGGCAAGCTGGCCCTGGCGTCAGGTATTATTCCCCGTATCCGAAGATAACGAAACAACGGTGCAACTGCTTGAAACGAGCAATGCGCGTTCGTTAGGCCGTAACCTGGATGCCAGAGAAAAGTATTTCTCCTATTCAATTTCACGCAAATAATCCGTCATTGTGCTATCATCGCGCGCAATTAACGAACGGTTAATAAGGAAAACTCATGCAGGTAATCGAAGGCGGAATAAACGCCGCGGGTAAAAAGTTTGCCATTATTGTCTCGCGCTTTAACCATTTTATGGTCGAAAGCCTATTAGACGGTGCGGTACAAACACTGAAACATTATGGTGAAGTTGCGGATGAGGACATTACTGTCGTACGCGTTCCAGGCGCATACGAAATGCCGGTAACCGCTAAACGCCTGGCCAGTTCAGGTAAGTACGATGCGATCATTGCTGTTGGCGCTGTTATTCGCGGCGGGACACCTCACTTTGAGTTTGTTGCTGGCGAATGTAACAGTGGTTTAGGCCGGGTCGCTACGGAATTTGATCTGCCAGTAGCCTTTGGTGTTATTACCACCGATACGCTGGAACAGGCGATTGAACGCAGTGGCTCTAAAGCTGGTAATAAAGGCTCGGAAGCCGCACTAAGCGCGCTTGAAATGGTTAACGTACTGAAACAACTCTGAGATACATTAAATGAAACCCGCAGCAAGAAGAAAGGCCCGCAAGTTGGCCGTGCAAGCAATTTACTCATGGCAGCTATCGCAAAATAGCTTTAGCGACATCGAGGCTCAATTTTTAACGGACAACGACACCAGTAAAGTGGATGTCGACTACTTTTTGGAGCTGGTTCGTGGTGTTGGCGGGCATTACCGGACACTGGACGAAGCTCTGGAGCCGTTTTTAGACAGACCGATTAAGGAACTCGACCCGGTAGAACTGGCGGTTCTGAGAATTTCAGCTTACGAATTACGCGAGCGTGTGGACGTACCTTACAAAGTTGCTATTAACGAGGCCATCGAGCTTGCTAAGTCTTTCGGTGCCGATGACAGCCATCGTTTTGTGAATGGCGTCCTCGATAAAGCCGTTGATACCTTTCGGCCAACCCGGCAGTAATTTATGCCTCGCGATGAATTTTCGCTAATTAATGAATACTTCGCACATCGCTCCGCAAAACGGGGCGATGTTGCTTTGGGTATTGGAGACGACGGCGCGGTTGTCCGCCCAATGCCTGAACATGACTTAGTTGTTGTGACTGATACCCTGGTGGAAGGTGTGCACTTTGATCAAACGACTCCCCCGCGTGCTATAGGTCATAAGTGCGTTGCCGTAAATTTGAGTGATTTAGCCGCAATGGGCGCTCAGCCGAGCTGGGTCAGTTTAGCTCTAACTCTTCCCCGCGTTGACGAGGACTGGTTGCAGGAATTTAGCGGCGGACTCGATGAAATTTGCAGTTATTATGATTGCCAGTTAATTGGCGGTGATACCACCAAAGGTCCACTGACCATTACCATAACCGCGCATGGTCAGTTGCCATCGGGTACCGCGATACCGCGCTCCGGAGCTAAAGCCGGAGACTGGGTTTATGTCAGCGGCTCTTTAGGAGATGCTGGTTTAGGTTTGAAAGTAACTCAAAATAAGATCAGCACAACAGGTCGCCACTTACAGCAGGTGATTGAGCGCTTACATTATCCGTCGCCAAGGGTTGCTTTGGGGCAAAGCTTGCGGGGTGTTGCCAGCTCCTGTATTGATGTATCCGATGGTTTGATAGCTGACTTGGGGCATTTGATGACAAAAGCCGGCACGACCGCTCAGCTGGATCTGGAAAAGCTACCCCTGTCCTTAGCGCTAACTGAAAACTTAAACGTTGACGATGCGCTTGCCCTTGCTTTGACCGCCGGAGACGACTACGAGTTATGTTTTACCTTACCGGAAGAACATCGTGGTCGAATGGAAACCTTAACGGCCCACCTGAAAACGCGACCGGTCTGTATTGGCCGTGTGGCTAATGGCGGACAGGGAGACGTTCATTTACGTTACAATGGCGAGGAATGGTCGTTGTCAGAGGAGTACCGGAGTTTTAATCACTTTGCGCAGAGCGATATGACCCGGGAAGAAAGTTAATGGATCATTCAGATTTACCGAAAAATAAGCTTCCCAAGTTTAACCCAGTGCATTGGCTGTCTTTAGGATTCGGATCCGGTCTGATCCCGAAAGCACCTGGTACGTTTGGAACGCTGGTTGGTATCCCGGTTGTTTTTCTATTAGCACAGCTGACTTGGTGGGGCTATTTGCTGGCACTTGTGGTAATGACTGTGGCGGGTATCTGGATATGTCAGTACACAGCGAAAGCCATGGGGGTGCATGACCATCCCTCTATTGTCTGGGATGAAATTGTCGGTTACGCCATTGCTATGTTTGCCTTGCCGGTCGAGCCGTTTTGGTTAGTGGCGGCGTTTATTTTATTCCGCATTCTCGATATTTGGAAGCCCGGGCCTATTGGCTGGGCTGACAAACAGTTAGAGGGCGGAAACGGCATCATTATGGACGATGTACTGGCAGGGGTTTTCTCTGCTGCGTTATTGCATTTAGGGTGGTGGTTGTCAGGTCTGTTAGGCTAACAAACCTGACGTGTACTCTTAGTTTTGCTTGATGAAATCCTTTACCTGACGCTCTAAACCTCTGGCATCTAAGCCCAGCTCCGCACGAACTTCATTTTGTGACCCATGTTTTATAAACTCATCAGGTAATCCAAGTCTCAGAACCTGCGGACTACTCTCGCGCTGAGCAATGTATTCACAGACAGCGCTGCCTGCGCCGCCCGCTATCACGTTTTCTTCGATAGTGACGAACAGAGTGTGGGTTTTCATTAATTCGTCCAGACAGTCGGTGTCCAGGGGTTTTACGAAACGCATATCAATGACCGTGGCATTAAATGCCGCAGCCGCTACTTCCACCTCAGGCAGTAAAGCACCAAAATTAAGGAAGGCAATGTCCTGACCCTGATGAATGGTTTTCGCCTGACCAATGTCCAGGGCTTTGCCCTGACGAAGTTCCAGACCTATGCCAGCTCCGCGGGGATAGCGAACAGCAGCCGGGCCTTTGTGTTGATAACCCGTGGTGAGCATATCCAGGCACTCTTGCTCGTTGCTGGGCGCCATAACTAACATATTGGGTATGCAGCGCAAATAGCTTAGATCAAAGGCGCCCTGATGCGTGGGTCCATCTGCACCGACGATGCCCGCCCGGTCAATAGCGAAGAGTACGTCGAGGTTTTGCAACGCGACATCGTGAATCAGTTGATCGTAACCACGCTGCAAAAAGGTAGAGTAAATTGCCACAACAGGCTTCGTTCCTGCAATTGCAAGGCCGGCCGCATAGGTCACGCTGTGCTGTTCAGCTATGGCAACATCAAAATATTGTTTTGGGAAGCGTTGAGAAAACTCAACCATACCGGAACCTTCACGCATGGCAGGTGTGACCGCCATAAGCAGGGAGTCGTTATCGGCGGTATCACACAGCCATTGACCAAAAATTTCTGAGTAGCTTGGGATTCCTGCGGCCTTTTTAGGCAAGCTCGATTCTGCAGGGTCAAACTTAGGAACGCCATGGTAGCCAATGGGGTCCTGTTCTGCTGGCTTATAGCCTTTGCCTTTTTGCGTAGCAATATGCAGTAACTGCGGGCCACTTAAATGGCGCATATTTGACAGTGTTTCAACTAAGGCATCGACATCGTGACCGTCGATAGGACCAATGTAGTTGAAACCCAGTTCCTCAAAAATTGTTCCCGGTGCCATCATGCCTTTCATGTGTTCTTCAGCGCGGCTGGCGAAATGGCGAATGTGAGGAAGCGGGCTGAGTAATTTTTTGCTGCCTTCACGCAACGAGGTGTAAAAACGACCGGACAACAAACGGGCAAAATGATGATTTAATGCGCCGACATTCTCTGAAATTGACATGTCGTTGTCGTTGAGTACAACCAGCATATCCGGCTTTATGTCACCGGCGTGATTCATCGCCTCAAAGGCCATGCCTGCGGTCATTGCACCGTCACCGATAATGGAGACCACTTTTTGCTTTAAGTTTTGCCGTTGAGCCGCAACGGCTAAGCCTAGAGACGCCGAAATGGATGTACTTGAATGACCGACCGATAGCACGTCGTATTCACTTTCCTCACGCCATGGAAAGGGGTGCAAGCCGTCCTTTTGACGAATGGTGTGTAATTGCTGCTTGCGGCCTGTCAGTATTTTGTGTGGGTAAGCCTGATGACCCACATCCCAGACTAACTTGTCTTGAGGCGTGTGATAGACATAATGCAGAGCGACGGTCAGCTCAACGGTGCCTAATCCCGAGGCCAGATGACCACTGCTCTGACTAACAGAGGTCAGTAAAAACTGGCGGATTTCGGCACATAATTCCGGTAACTGCGTGCGTGAGAGTCTGCGCAGATCAGCGGGGAAGTTAATTTTATCAAGTAACGGATATTTTTCAGTCATTCAATTAGTGGTCCCGCTTTAACAGCAAGTCGGAAAATTGTTCGAGTTTGTCGGTATTGTAAGGGATATCGTCTAATGACTGTAGCGCTTTATTGTGTAAGTTTTGTAAGCGCTCTTTTGCCCCTTCGATACCGAGTAAGCGCACATAAGTTGATTTTTCTGACGCGGTATCAGAACCCTGAGGTTTTCCCAAAGCTTCTGTATTACCTGTTACGTCGAGAATATCATCCTGCACTTGAAATGCCAGCCCCAGATAACGCGCAAACTTTTCAAACTGCGGTAACCATTGTTGCGCCTCGCTGCTGCCGCACAAAACGCCCATACTGGCCGCCGCTGCAATCAGAGCTCCGGTTTTACTTACATGCATTTGCTCCAGAGCGCTTTCGGTTAATGTTTTAGCGGTTGCCTGTAAGTCAATCGCCTGGCCTGCACACATACCCTCAGCACCGCTGGCCTTAGCCAGTACATGCACCAATTGTAACTGGCGTATCGCTGGCAGTTGATGCATGGCCTGTTCGGTTAATATTTCGAACGCCAGCGTTTGCAGAGCATCACCAGCCAGAATAGCAGTCGCTTCATCATATGCAATGTGACAAGTGGGTTGGCCCCGACGCAAATCGTCATTATCCATTGCCGGTAAATCGTCATGAATTAACGAGTAGGCATGGATGAGCTCTATCGCGGCGGAAGCACGTAATGCGTCTTGTTTGTCCGCACCGCAGATATCAGCCACGGTCATGACCAAATAGGGACGAATGCGCTTGCCCCCCAATAGAACACCATGCTGCATTGCCTGGTTTAACCGTTCGTTTAGCGTCAGAGTGCCGAGTTTCTGTTCTAAAAAGCGATCAACCTGCTCTCGGGTCTCTGCTGTTAACGAATTAATCGTCACATTAGTTCTCCGTTATCTTCACTGCTTTCTGGCTGCTGTTGCTCAGCGAGCAGCGTGGTGACTTTCTGTTCCGCCTGCTGCAGTTGCTGTTGGCTTGATCGTGATAACTGAATGGCCTGCTCAAATTTTTTCAGTGACTGCTCTAGCGGCAAGTCGCCTTGTTCAAGTTCGTTGACTAATTGCTCCAGCTGTTCAAGAGCCTGTTCAAAGGATTGCTGTTTTTTCTCATCTGCCATAGCTGTTTCTGCCTTTAAGTCAGTTTTGAGCGGCTTCGCTACTCTAGTGAAAGTTAATTATCCGATAAAGAATCCCGAATGTCAGCCGATGATCTCATTATTCCTGTGTAAGATGATCAGATGTCGCTTGTCAGAGCGACACTATTGTTTAAGAATGAGCACAGCAACAAAAGCGAATACGTAAATTGGGGAGGAAAGCTGAGTGGATATAGCAACGCTCATAGGAATTATAGGCGCTATCGGCTTTGTCGTTGTTGCCATGATTCTGGGGGGTGATATTGGGCTATTTATGGATACCCAGTCATTCTTTATCGTATTCGGTGGATCATTATTTATAACCTTAGCAAACTTTTCTTTAAGTCAGTTTCTGGGTACCGGGAAAGTTGTCGTTAAGGCCTTTTTCTTTAAAATTGAACACCCACAAGAACTTATTGATACAGCCGTTGAAATGGGCGACGCTGCGCGAAAAGGCGGGTTTCTCGCCCTTGAAGAAGCAGAAATTCCAAATAAGTTCTTTCGCAAGGGTGTTGATATGCTTGTCGATGGACACGATGCTGAGGTTGTTCGTCAGACGCTATCGAAAGACATCAAAATGAGCTTTTCCCGCCATGAAGAGGGTGCCCGCGTATTCAAAGTACTGAGCGACGTAGCCCCGGCTATGGGTATGATTGGTACCTTGATTGGTCTGGTCGCCATGTTATCGAACATGGACGATCCGAAAGCGATTGGTCCAGCCATGGCGGTTGCGTTGTTAACGACGCTTTATGGTGCCTTTCTGGCCAACGTCATTGCGATTCCTATCGCGAACAAACTGCTCTTGCGTGCTGAGCAGGAAAAACTGAACCAGCAATTGATACTGGATGCCATTTTAGGTATTCAGGACGGTCAAAACCCCCGTGTAATAGAAGGTATTCTCAGGAACTATCTGGCTGAATCCAAACGTATTGGTAACGAGGATGAGGGCGAGTAGTCATGGCCTCTGAGAAAGTGAGAGACGAAGAAGAAGATTGCAACTGCCCGCCGGCAGGGCTGCCCATGTGGATGGCAACCTTTGCCGATCTCATGACATTGTTAATGTGCTTCTTCGTACTGCTGCTGGCTTTCTCCGAAATGGACGTACTGAAGTTTAAACAAATTGCCGGTTCCATGAAGTACGCGCTCGGCGTACAGAATAAAATTGAAGTCAAAGACATTCCTAAAGGCACCAGTGTTATTGCACAGGAGTTCCGACCCGGGCGCCCGGAGCCTACCCCCATTGAGACGATTCAGCAGCAAACAGTTGAAATGACACAGCAAATGCTCGAGTTCCAGGAAGGGGAGTCGGATTTTGCTGGCGGTCAACAAACTGAACGCGGTGGCAAGGAATCGGAGAGTGAGCAGGATAAAGAAGAAGCGAAGTCCGAAAATACTGAAGCCATGACGAAAGTATCAAAAGAGCTGATGCGTCGAATTGAACAGCAACTGGAAAATGAGATTAAAGCGGGCACCATTGAGCTGGAACAGCATGGACAGCAAATTATTATTCGCATACGCGAGCAAGGCTCTTTCCCCGAAGGCTCGGCATTTTTGCAGCCGCAGTTCCGTCCAATTATTCAGGAAGTTGCAGGGGCATTAAAAGATATTCCCGGCGAAATTACTGTGTCGGGTCATAGTGATAACGAACGTCTGGTTTCTGAAATTTACTCTTCACGCTGGGATCTTTCCAGTAAACGAGCGGTCGCTGTTGCGGAAGAAATGCTGAAAGTTGAAGGTTTCAGCGAAGATCGTATGGTTGTCATGGGCTATTCGGATACCAAGCCTCTGGTTCCTAATAACTCAGAGGAAAATCGCAAGCGTAACCGGCGTGTTGAAATATCTATTATGCAGGGTAAAGCCGCAGAGTCCGATCCGGTTGATGTGATCGACTGAACGCTGGTTTCTGTCAGGCAGGACACGTATAATTGTGCACTTTCCTAAAGAACTGACGATGTTGCTATGAAGTTTGTTGTCCGCCTGCACGCCGAAATTACCATTAAAAGCCGTTCTGTGCGTAAGCGTTACGGTAAAGTGTTAACCAATAACCTGCGCAAAATTTTGGCCCCGGTTGATAATTCCGTGCTAGTGAAGTGGCTATGGGATCGCATTGAAGTGTCTGCTGATGGCGACTCTCCCCAAGTGCGAAATGAAATTAATGACATTCTACAAAATACCCCCGGAATCTCCTGGTTTGCTGAAGTTATTGAGCAACCATTAACCGATTTTGATGCTATTGCAGAATTGGTTGGCGAGCACTGGCTAGAGCGTTTGTCGGGAAAAAGCTTTGCGATGCGGGTTAAGCGCAAAGGCAACCATGACTTCACTTCTCAGCAACTTGAGCAATATATTGGTGGCTATTTGTTAGAGCGTGTTCCGGATGCGTCGGTCAATCTTTCTAAACCCGACGAAGACATCGCACTTCAAATTACCAATCAAGTCGTGCATTTAGTGGGCGAACGCGTTAATGGTCTTGGCGGATTTCCCATTCCTACCCAGGAAACGGTGCTGTCGTTATTGAGTGGTGGCTTTGACTCAGGGGTAGCCACCTATGAATTTATTCGTCGTGGTGCCCGCACGCATTTCTGCTTTTTTAACTTAGGTGGCGATGCTCACGAAGTAGCGGTACGGCAAATCGCGTATTATCTTTGGAAGCGCTATAGTGCGTCACACCCCATTAAGTTCATTAGTGTCGACTTTGCCCCAATTGTTGATGACATTCTGACCCATGTGGATAACGGCCAAATGGGGGTGGTATTAAAACGCCAAATGCTAAGAGCAGCCGACAAAGTGGCCCGCTATGTGAAGGCTCAGGCGCTTGTGACCGGCGAAGCCATGGGGCAGGTGTCGAGTCAGACCCTCTCTAATTTACGCGTTATTGACCAGGCAACGTCGGCGTTAGTGTTGCGACCGCTGATAACCAAAGACAAACAAGAAATTGTGGATGAAGCCAAGCGCATCGGCACCGAGCCGCTGGCGAAATCTATTCCTGAATACTGCGGGGTTATTTCGAATAAGCCCACGGTCAAGGCCATTCCGGCGGTTATCGAAGCCGAAGAAGCGAAGCTTAATCAGGAATTGCTGGACCAGGTGGTTCGTGACTCGAACGTGCTCAGTATGCAGGATATTGCAACGCAAACGGAAGAAGAGTTGGCACTGCCGGAGACGACAACGGAACTGAAAGCAAATACTGCCATCATAGATATTCGCAACGATGACGAAATAGAGGATGCTCCGTTGTCGGTGGATGTTGAAGTGATTGAAATTCCGTTTTTCAAATTAGCGACTCAATTTGCTGAACTGGATCAAAATCGCGAATACTTGTTGTACTGTGATCAAGGTATTATGAGCAGGATGCAGGCGTTGTTATTGCACGAAAATGGCTACACCAACGTATCGGTCTATAAGCCTTAATTTAAAGAGATGTAAATTATGCTGGCAAGAGCCGTTTTTTTTGTTCTGTTGTCGATAACAACGTTTTTATTTTTGTGGCAGTTTCCCGCAACAGGAGCCCAGAGTGTTCCTTATTTGGATAAACTGGTTCACTTCGTTCTTTTCTTTCTTCTGGCGCTGACGTTTCATCGGGCTTTTGCTTTGTCAGCCGGTATTTCACTGTTGTTTTTGGTGGGATACGGACTCTTAATTGAGGTGGCGCAAACGTATGCGCCGGGTCGCGGCGCTGATGTTTATGACTGGATAGCCGATGCCAGTGGCGTCATCGCCTATTTTATCTGGCACCATATAAGAAAAAAGTCGCGTTAACGCGACTTTTTCTTTTTGTCCTTTTTCTTCTTGTCTTTTTTCTTAGAGCGCGATTTATCCGTCGACGGAAATTTATACTGAGGCTTTAAACCCTCAATGTTTCGTCTGTCGAGTTTGGCATCTAAATAGCGTTCAATTCGGCCCAGCAATAAGGCATCGTGTGCTTCGACTAAGGAAATGGCTATGCCTTTTTGCCCTGCTCGAGCAGTACGCCCAATTCGGTGCAGATAAACGTCGGCCTGTTTCGGTAAGTCGTAATTCACCACGACGGTAATATCGTCCACATCCAGGCCTCGTGCGGCAATATCAGTGGCAACTAGCGTTATGTCGGTGGTCTGCTTTAGCTCGTTCATAATGCGCTGTCGGTCACTCTGCGGCATATCACCCCGTAGCGTCACAATTTTGCGGGCGGTACCGAACTGACTGCGTAAGAAATTGGCAATGAGTTCCACACGCTCACGAGTTCGGACAAACACAAACTGACGGCCAGGGTGCTCTTTAAGCGTACTCATTAAAAGCTGGCGCTTATGTTCGTCAGTATCGGCCAAATGCACCCATTGAAGAATTTTGCCGCGTTCACGCTTTGGTGGTTGTACGTCAATGTATTCCGGTTCGGTGAGTAGCTCCCGTGAAAACTTAATAACACCAGAACTGTTGAGCGTTGCCGATAGCAAGAGCGATTGTTTACGGTGACGCGCTTGCAGGGCCATTTCTTTTACTGTTGCTGCAAAGCCCATATCTAACATACGGTCGGCTTCATCAATAATGAGCCACTCTATGCCTTCCAGGTTGTACTGTTCTGCTTCCAGTAAGTCCATGAGGCGACCGGGTGTGGCAACCAGAATGTCGTGTGTTTTTTCCAGCAGTGATAGCTGCGAGCCGTAGTTAATACCGCCGGTCACTACCACAGAAGACAACCCTGTTTTATTTTCAAATAGGCTTGCCTGCTGGTGGATTTGCTCAGCGAGCTCACGCGTTGGAGCCAGTATTAAAATGCGTGCCGGGCCCGGTTGTTGACGCGGAAAGTCCAGCAAGTGCTGCAGAGCGGGCAGCAAAAAGGCTAATGTTTTACCGGTGCCGGTGGGTGCACTAATGAGTAAGTCACGGCCATCGAGAGCCGCAGGAATACTCTGTTGTTGCACTTTTGCTGGCTTGTTGAGTTCAGCCTCTCGCAGAACAGCAATTAAGCGGTCGTCGAGATCAAACTCTTCCCAATCTGGGGTCATGTTGTTTTCCTTGAAGTCATCTTGTCTACCGTTAACGTAGCAATAGTAAAGCTGAGTTGGTCGTTTGTAACAAACTGGTTGTGGTGCTGCCAACTAAAAACTGGCGAATACGCGAATGCCCATAGGCACCCATGACCAGAATGTCGATATTATGTTCTTTTTGATAAGCGTGAAGCGCTGGCTCAACGTCACCAGAACGTATTTCAAAGCGTACGTCATGCCCCAGTTCATTCAGGTGGTTTGCAGCGGCTTCAATCGAGGCACGGCTGTCGTGTGTGTCTGCGCCAACCATGACCAGGTGCAAAGGCAACCCTCTAAAAATTGGACTTTCGGCCAACAGCCGAATGCCTTTACGGGAAGAGTCGCTCCCGTCGAACGCCAGCATGGCGCTCTTAGGTTCTGTGAATTCTTCCGGGGCAACCAGAATAGGGCGGTGCATGGTTCTGACAACGGTTTCTAACTGGCTACCGACTCTGCTTGTACGAGTGGTGTCTTCACCGTGCAAACCCATCACAAGCAGTCGCATTGAGTCTTCAATTTCTTGTAGTGAGTCGGCTAAGTCACCATGGCGTTGACGCAAGTTAACCTCTTCTACGCCGTCTTTCAGGGCCCGGGCTTTTGCACTTTCCAGCATATGGTGGCCTTGTTCTAATGCCAACTTGCTGCGTTTTTGATCCAATTCCGCCAGTTGCTCCAGCAACGCTTCGCGACTGCCCAGGCCGATGTTACCGGTCATATCCGGTTCGGTTGGGTAGCGTGCTTCATCCAGCACATGAAAAAGCGTTAAGGGGGTTTCTAAGCGCAACGCAGCCCAGCTGGCGTAATCGCAGACAGACTGAGTTGACGCGGAACCATCAATACAAGCAACAACGTGTTTCATTATTGAATCCTTTTCCATTAGTGACCATCCATCAGTTTATCAACCGCGGCAGGCTTGTCGTGAACACCAAAGCGATCAACGATAGTGGCACTGGCTTCATTCAGCCCAATCACTTCGACTTCCGCACCTTCCCTACGGAATTTCACCACGGCACGGTCAAGCGCATCAACCGCGGTAATATCCCAGAAGTGGGCATGACTTAAGTCAATAACAACCTGTTCAACACCTTCTTTGAAATCAAATGCTGCCAGGAACTTTTCAGATGAACTGAAAAATACCTGCCCAACCACACGATAGGTGCGTTTCATACCGTTAGCATCAATGTTCGAGTTAATGTACAGATAATGCCCTATTTTGTTGGCAAAGAACATGGCAGCCAAAAGCACACCAACCAGCACGCCATAGGCTAGGTTATGCGTAGCTACCACCACTGCAACCGTGGAGACCATAACAATATTAGTGGACAGCGGGTGTTTTTTTAAGTCGCGAATAGAACTCCAACTAAAGGTACCGATAGAGACCATGATCATGACAGCGACTAACGCGGCCATTGGAATTTTTACCAGTAAGTTGTCGAGAACCAAAACCATAACCAACAGAAATAAACCGGCCACAAGTGTTGAAAGTCGCGTCCGGCCACCCGATTTCACGTTAATAATGGACTGACCTATCATCGCGCAACCGGCCATGCCACCTAACAAACCCGCGCCAATATTGGCAACGCCCTGACCTTTACATTCGCGGTTTTTGTCGCTGGGGGTATCGGTTAAATCGTCAACAATAGTGGCGGTCATCAGAGACTCGAGCATGCCCACAACGGCGAGAGCTGCTGAGTAGGGGAAAATAATAGCTAACGTTTCAAAATTGAGCGGAACGTCAGGCCAAAGAAAAACGGGCAAAGTGTCAGGCAGTTCACCCATGTCACCCACGGTGCGAATATCCAGTCCTAAAAACACAGCGACTATCGTTAGCGACACAATGCACACCAGTGGTGACGGCAGTATCTTTCCGATAACAGGTATATACGGGAAGCCGTAGATAATAGCTAACCCGGCTGCGGTCATGGCATACACATGCCAGGTCACGTTCGTTAATTCGGGGAGCTGTGCCATAAAAATGAGAATGGCTAACGCATTAACGAACCCGGTCACAACGGAACGGGAGACAAAACGCATGAGCTCACCCAGCTTGAGGTAACCCGCGATGATTTGCAGCACTCCGGTCAGTAACGTTGCCGCCAGCAAGTACTGAAGTCCGTGATCTTTAACCAGCGTGACCATCAGTAGCGCCATGGCCCCGGTTGCGGCGGAGATCATGCCTGGGCGTCCACCGGTAAATGCAATGACTACTGCAATGCAGAAAGAAGCATATAAGCCGATTTTTGGATCGACGCCGGCAATAATAGAAAATGCGATTGCTTCCGGGATAAGCGCTAGCGCGACAACAATACCCGATAACAAATCACCACGTATATTAGAAAACCAGTTCTGCTGGATAGACTTCAACATAGTTAAATGACACCAAATTTTAGATAACAACAACGAATATAATTGGCCGGAATGGCCAGAAAAGCAGTGAACAGCCTACTGCGCACCTGTGACAGGAAAGTGACGGCTAGGGTGGCGTAATACGCGTCAGCACGTAGGTGGCTCCTTATGGTTTGCGGCTGGTCAAAAAAAGAGCGCGAATTCTAGCATAAAACCAGCCGACTACAAGGGCTTTCCACATCGGCGTAGCCTGACATTTATGTCAGGTCAGATATCGCAATTGACATAAATGTCAGGCTACGACATATCAGACACGATGCTTTTCCCGCGCTGGTAAAAAGCTAATAGCGACAGTGGATAATAGCAATAACAGCGTTGATATCATTAAGCAGGCCGCTAGCCCCCATTGTTGATAGACCCAGCCTGATAAAACAGTACCCATTAAGCGACCGGCGGCGTTGGCCATATAATAAAAGCCCACATCCAGAGAAACGCCATCGGCGCGCGAGTAGGCCACGATTAAATAGCTGTGCAACGAGGAGTTAATGGCGAACAAAATACCGAACAGGCCTAAACCAATCATAATACTCAGAGCTACCGGCAAGCTTTGCCATAAGGCCAGTGTCAGCGCTAACGGACTGAGCATTAGTAATGCATTCCAGACAATGGCCTGGGTTTTAGGTACGTCATTACGACTTTGGGTAAAGCTTGGTGCAATGCTCTGTACAAAGCCATAGCCAATGACCCAAAGTGCGAGAAAACTACCAACCTGCCAATGACTCCAGTTAAGCTGACTGGCAAGAAACACCGGCAGCCCAACCACAAACCACACATCGCGGGCGCCGAAGAGCAGAAACCGCGCCGCTGATAGAATATTAATCGGCCGGCTTTTGGATAAAATGTCTTTAAATTTGGGCTTGAATTTGGCCTTGCCAGACTCCTTTTTCAGGAAAATGAGACTGCCTGTCCAGACGACAGCCAGCATTATTGCCATAGCCAGTACCGCACCCTGGAACCCAATGACGGTTAACAGTAAGCCCCCCAGGAAAAAGCCAACACCTTTTAAAGTATTTTTAGAGCCGGTCAGTATAGCGACCCACTTATACAACTGATCTTGTTTGTTATCGGGCACCAAGAGTTTGATGGTACTTTTGGCGCTCATTTTATTTAAGTCTTTGGCAATGCCAGAGAGCGCCTGAGCTGCCATCACCCAAATAACCGTTAACATTGAACTGGGGACCAATAGCATGGCAAGTGCCACAATCTGTACTCCCAGCCCAATGTTCATGGTTCGGTTGAGCCCCCAACGAGCACCCAGCCAGCCACCGAACAGGTTGGTTACCACGCCAAAGAACTCGTAGAACAGAAACAGCATGGCCACTTCCAGCGCACTGTAACCCAACTGGTGGAAGTGCAGAACCACCAGCATGCGCAGCGCGCCGTCAGTCAGCGTAAAAGCCCAGTAGTTACCTGTAACAATTAAATACTGACGGATGGCAGGAGACAGCTGACTGAGCATTAGCCGACCTTAGCAACCAGTTCTACAGCGCGGTTTGCATAGCCCCATTCGTTGTCATACCAGGCGTAAATTTTAACGTGTGTGCCATTAATGACTTTGGTGGATAGCGCATCGACAATACTGGAACGTGGGTCGGTTTTATAATCAATGGATACTAGCGGGCGTTCTTCGTAGCCGAGAATGTTTTTCAATTCACCTTCAGCGGCTTCTTTCATCCAGCCGTTGATTTCTTCAACTGAGGTGGCTTTTTCCACTTCAAAAACACAGTCGGTTAACGATGCGTTGGCTAAAGGAACTCGTACCGCATGACCGTCAATTTTGTCCTTAAGCTCCGGGAAAATCTCGACAATAGCAGTGGCCGAGCCGGTAGATGTAGGAATCAGGCTCATACCGCAAGCGCGGGCGCGACGTAAGTCTTTGTGCGGCGCGTCCAGAATGGTCTGCGTATTGGTTAAATCGTGAATGGTGGTAATAGACGCGTGTTTAATGCCTATTTTGTCCTGCAGTACTTTAACCACAGGCGCCAGACAGTTGGTGGTACAGGACGCAGCTGTAACTATCTGATGCTTTTCCGGGTCATAAAGATGATCATTAACGCCCATGACAATATTCAAAGCGCCGGGCTCTTTAACCGGAGCTGATACGACAACTCGCTCAACGCCCTGTGACAGATAGTCGTTAAGAACTTTTACGGTTTTCATTTTGCCCGACGCTTCCAGTACTACATCGCAGCCACTCCAGTCGTTGTCGGCGATGGTTTTGTGTTGGGTGAACGCAATGCGCTCATCTCCAATCTGAATGGCGTCGCTTAGGCCTTCGGCTTCATAACCCCAGCGGCCATGCACGGAGTCAAAATTCATTAAGTGCGCAAAAGTCGCAGCGTCAGCACCCGGGTCATTCACCTGAACAACTTCCAGTTCAGGATTCTTCCACGCTACGCGCAAGGCAAGGCGACCAATACGACCTAAACCGTTAATTCCAACTTTAATCGTCATAATATTAACTCCTACTAAATGTAAGCATTCGTATCTCACCTGACGCTATTGCGTCAGGTTGATGCAAACCAATGCTTGGTTCTATTTGCGAACCAAACTAAAGACAACATCACCGGCACTTCAACCAATACCCCAACCACCGTGGCAAGCGCAGCCCCCGATTGCAAACCGAACAAACTGATAGCCACTGCAACCGCCAGCTCAAAAAAGTTAGAGGTACCAATAAGGCACGCTGGTGCTGCAATGCGATGTGGTAATTTAATCAGTAAAGCAATAATAAACGTGATAGCAAAAATACCGTAGGTCTGAAGCAATAGCGGGGTGGCTATCATGGCAATATCCAATGGCCGGGTTAGTAAGACTTCTGCCTGAAAGCCAAACAGCAATACCACGGTCATTAGTAACCCCACAATTGACCAGGGTTTCATTGTCTGGTCAAAGTGAGCCAGCGATTTTTCACTATCTTCAGTAGAACGCGTAATACGTTGACGCGTTATAAACCCGGCAATCAGCGGGGCGATAACGTAAAGTCCTACGCTTAACAGCAAGGTTTGCCAGGGGACAATAATGTCAGTAACGCCTAATAGAAGGGCCGCAATAGGCGCGAAAGCGAAAATCATAATGATGTCATTAACGGACACTTGTACCAGGGTGTAGTTAGCATCACCTTTGGTCAGCTGACTCCAAATGAACACCATGGCAGTGCAGGGAGCGACCCCCAGTAAGATAACACCGGCAAGGTACTGGTTAGCGGTTTCCGGTTGAATAAAGTCGGCAAATATCCCTTTGAAAAATAGCCAGCCAATAAAGGCCATCGTAAAAGGCTTAACGAGCCAGTTAATAACAAGGGTCAGAATTAATCCTTTCGGCTCTTTAGTGATTTGTTTAATGGAACCAAAGTTAACCTGAACCATAACCGGGTAAATCATTAACCAAATTAATACGGCGATAACCAAGTTCACCTGAGCGAACTCTATGGCTGAAAGCCACTGAAAAATGGATGGGAAAAATTTACCCAAAGCGGTGCCGGTAATAATTGCTAAGGCAACCCAGGCGGAAAGGAAGCGTTCAAACACACCCATTTTCGATATCCTTAATCAGCTGTGGATTGTACTCTGCGGTCGTAATAATCACTTTTCGCATCCAGTCAGGCAGCGCACTGTTTAGCTGGTAATACACCCAACGTTGATCTTTGCGGTCAGTGAGTAGCCCATATTCGCGTAGTTGGGCCAGATGACGTGAAACCTTAGGTTGTGACATGCCGGTCGCATCCACAAATTCGCAGACGCACAACTCTTTATGCTTAGCCAGCAGGCTTATCATGGTTAAACGTAGCGGGTCGGCCATGATTTTGAAAAAGCCTTCCGGAGCATTGAATAAATGAGGCATCTGACTGTCTTTGTTTTTGCGCAGAATCAATAAAAACATTTTAATCCGCTCACTCAGTTCATGAGCGGTTTTTTTTAAGGCGTTGGGCTTATTGCTGCCGGAGGGATCAGGAAAGTCCCAGGCAATAAAGTGATTATTTTTGTACTGAAGCTGGCACTCAGAGCGAGCGCGGTCGCATAAGCTAATCACGTAATCGAATTCTGAAATGCTTAAATCCGAGACCGCTTTTGAACGCAAACCATCTGTACTTACACCAAGCGTATTCAGCGCCTCAATAGCTTCCGGTTTAGGTTCGGTGGGTTCAGTGCCGGCACTGTAGACGTCTAATTCGTCGTTGCCAAACTGACGCAAAATGGCTTCCGCCATTAACGATCGAGCAGAGTTTGCAGTGCATAAAAATAGGACTTTTGTGCTCATGGGAGACACCATATATTCGATATTCCATATATATGGTAATCCGAATATATAGTGATTGCAACAGGTTAAGGACTGAACCAAGAGCGCTGAGGTTACAGGAACCGTCGGACGCGCTCCTGTTTCAGCTCCTAACCTGATATCAATCCTAGGTTGGGCAGATAGGGTAGGTCGCTCAGTTGTGAGCGTTATGAATGTTGGGCCCCCTGTGGCGGAGTGTCGAAGGCCATGGATGGCCTTCGTCAAGCGTTCATGGATGAACTCGTAGCGTCTCCGTCACAGGGGGCCCAATGTTCAAGCGAAGCAAGTGACAACCTGGCCCTACAGCCCCAATACGTCTTTGCCTTGCTCAAAGGTAACGTCTACGGGGATGCCGGCGTCTGCTAATTCATCCAGGTCGGCTTTTAACTGTGGGCTGACAACACCCAGAGTCGCAACCAGTTCAGCTACACCGTTGTAATCGCCGTCACCTTGCAGGGTCAGGATCTTTTTCGACAAGCTGTTCATAGCTTCGCGCATTTTTTCCATGTTTATAGCGTATTGACCGCTGGCATTACGCTTAAAGGCGCCTGCGTCAGCAAAGTAGTTAAAACGAATCATGTTCGCTTTGCCGTGTGCACTGGAGGCACCAAAACGAACGGAACGGAAGATACTGGCCATAAACGTGGTGTAATAGTCTTCCAGTTCGCCTTCGTCTAAAACGCCTTGCTCAAACAGTTGGGTAACCATGTAGAGCCCAAGAATGTCGGCTTTGCCTTCCTCTAAAGCAGAAGCGTGTTCCTTTAAGGCTTCGCGAACCGTGCCCTTGTTATTCAGGGTGTTTTTAATGCCCAGACCGTGAGCCACTTCGTGGAACATGGTATTGGCAAAAAAGGCGTTAAAGGTAATGTCGTCACGTTGCTCCGGAACAATCAACTTCTCTGCAATAGGCACCAGAATTTTATCGAACTTAGCGCGCATTGCGTTTTTCAACTGCAAGCGACGTGTCCCTTTTTCTAATTGCACTTCTTCGTCGTTCGGCAGGTTAATGGCGATTGTTTTGCTGCCTGCGTTTGAGTGGCCTGCGTAGTAGATTGCATCGTAGGCGTTCAGCTGGGCGTTAGCCCCCGGCATTTCTGCTTTGTAGGCTGGTTCAACGGGCAAGCCCTTCTGCAGTTGAGGTAAATACTGAGCGTATTTAGCCAGGCGCTCACTCCATGCTTTATCTTTTATCAAAACGTAGGACTCGAAGGCCGCCTTATAGCCAAACAAATGATCTTCATAGTTTTCAATAGGCCCGATAACAACATCGACGTCATTATTTTTCATTTCCATCCAGGCCATGTCTGACGGTTGGTATTCATTGCTTAAAAACGCATCAGCACGCAAACGTAAATACTCAGCGAATTGCTTATTCTCTGCTAAATCAGCAGCCTGACGAAGTAAATTAGCCGCTTCGGTCAGAGGCTCTTTGAAGGCTTCTGAATAAGGCACCGTAATGAGTTCACCTTTTTCATTGCGGCGAATAAGCGTGTAAAGACTGGTCTTATTCGCTAGCTCGGCGTTTTCGAACTCAACTTTTGTCATGTCCGTAGGATAAAAGTTGGCACCTTCCGGTTTCTCTTCAAAGCCCGTTAAAAAAGGCTGGTTATTATTCAAACGATCCCATGGGCCGTAGTTTATCGCGGTAAATTCCTGAACATTACCCTCAACATTGCTTAACAGTTTCTCCTTGTTGCCCGGAAAAGCCTGTTTCCAGAATAGGTTGTCCATAATTTTAGAGGCGTCTATTAATAAGCTGACCATCTTTTTCTGGTCGCTCGATAAATGCGACAAGTCTGCATCCAGTTGATAAGGTGTGTAGATATCTAAACGATCTTTGGCACCGTCTACCAGCTCGTAGCGATCGACGGCTACATCAGGAGATGTCTGTGGTTCATTGCAACCAAACAGAATAAGAGTCAACGGCGCTATGCTAAGAAGAGTTTTTTTCATAATATGACTTTTGTAGAAATTGTGTTGTTTGAAAGTTCTGTTAATCTACTGCCTAGCTTTTAGAGAAGCAAGAAAACCATAATAATAATAAGGATCCCAAATGTCATCGCAAAATGCGTTACACCTTCTCATTGATGAACGGCTAAAACGTGATGAGTTGAAACTGCCCAGTTTACCTAAAACGGCAGAGCAGGTTCGTAATGCGACAATGGATCCCGACTGTAACTTGCACGACCTAAGCCACATTATTCAGCAGGATACTGTGCTCACGGCACGGCTTATCCGGCTGGCTAACAGCGCGTATTTAGGCGGGCGCAGTAAAGCCGAAAGTTTGATGCAGGCATTAACCCGTATTGGTATGCGCCGCATAAGAACATTAGCGCTGGCTATGGCTATGGAGCAGGTGTTTAATCCCAGCAACGACATTATACGAATGTTTTCCGAACAGTTTATTACGGAAAGCCGGCAAATTGCAGCGGCGTCGGTTGTGATAACACAAGACCTGCAGCGTCGCGGAATTGGTCATCGTTTGCATCAGGATGTGTCGCTCTTAGCTGGCATGGTGTCGCGTATTGGCGTGGCACCAATTCTGAGTATGGCGAATGAGTTTGAGGACAGCTTTGCTAATCCGTCGTTTATTAACGAATGCATTACCCAGTTCAGCTCGGGCTTAGGCAGCAATATTCTGCGTTATTGGCAGTTCACCTCTAATTTAGTGCAAGTACCGCTGCACTTTTATACCGGTCGGATGGAATTAGATGATGCAATAACTGTGAATTATTGTGACATTGTGCATTTGGCCAGCTTATTAACCGGCAATGCCAAACCGAACAAAAACAGCGTGACTATTGTTGAGTATCAAATGCGGGGCGTGATTAAAACCGATGACTTTTGGCAGCAGGAATCCATTCAGGACGCCTACCACCAAATGTTGGAGCTATTGTCTTAGCCAAAGGCACGCTTCAAATCATCAAATAGCAGTCCGACTTCTGCGCTCACAAGAGCAAAGTCAGCATCAATTTTTTCTTCCGGGCTTGGGTCAACCAGGTCATCTTTGGTATCCAGCAGGCGATCAGTTGGTTTGACCCGCTTTAATGCCATGTCCGACTCTATAATAAACTCTAAGTTTTCCTGCCAGACCAGTCCCAGACGAGTGACTTGTTTGCCACCGGATAAATGGGCTTGAATATCTTCCCGGGTTAAATCTTCCTGCTTACAGCGAATGATGCCACCATCGGCTTGAGGCGAACGCAATTCCGCTTCATCGCCAAACTCAAAAGGCTGGGGTAAATCGGTGCTTTGTAACCAATGTGTCAGGTAGGTTTCAACCGCATCGCTGGGGCTGACCGGACGTACCGGTAACGAACCCACGGATGAGCGTAACAGGCCTAAAAAGTCCTCGGCTTTATTCGCGGCCGATTCATCAATTGCAATAATTTGACGGTCGAGGTCAATGTAGCCCCAGCTCTGACGAAAACGACTGAATGCCTGTGGTAGCAACTGATGAATTAAATCTTCTTTTAGATTTTGCTTTTCTTTACGGGGTACCGAACGACCCTCTGCATCACTAATTTGGCGAACTTTTTCGTCCAGCTGCGCATTGACGACGGTACTGGGTAATACTTTTTCTTCGCGTTTTGCGCACAGCAGCCAGCAGTTGCTCAGACTGTGGGTAAGCACATCGTTATCTGCGCCAAAGGGCGAGCTCCAGCCAAAGGAGCTTTGATCTGAACGGGAACAGGGATGAAAGCTGTGCTCTGCTAATTGCTCAGAGAAATCATCAGGCAGTGAAAAGGTTTCGCTGAATTGATAAAACCGAAGATTTTTAAACCACATAGGTAAGCTGTTCCTGTCGCAACATAGAAAAATTTAGGGCTGGGATTGTATCCCGTTAGCGCGGAACTGTCAGTTAAAAAGCTCAGGGCTGTCAGTTAAAAAGCTCAGGGCTGTCAGTTTAAAACCTGTACAGGAAACGAAAAGAAGTAACTTAATCCCTCACCCGGTTCGCTCTCGGCCCGGATATCGCCCGACAAGGTCTGAGTCACCAAATTTCTGACAATATGAGTACCCAGGCCGCTACCGCCCTGATCGCGCTTGGTGGTGAAGAAGGGGTCAAACAATCGGTTGAGCTGCGATTCTGACAGACCGTTGCCATTGTCGGAGTAATGTACCTCAAGCGTTTCGCCGTCCAATTTGATAGAGATATTCATTACCCCTTGGCTAATACCGTCAAACGCATGTCTCAGTGAATTGAGAATCAAGTTGGTGAAAATTTGCGATAACGCTCCGGCCGGACAACGAATAAAAATATCATCAGCACATTCCAGGTTGACCTGATGATTGCTCTTTTTCAAATGTGGTTGCAACGACTGAATTAAATCTTCGATATAACTTTTGAGGTTAATGTCACGGATGGCATCCGATGCCTGGTCAACGGCCACTTGCTTAAAGCTGCTGATAAGATCCGAGGCGCGGTGCAAATTGTTGTCTAGTAAGTTAAGACTTTCTCGCCCTTCATCTATAAACTTCTTTAACTGTGCCTGTGTCAGCTCTTTATTCAGCAAAGACTGATCAAGCATATCGAGCTTTTCGCGTAAATAGGACGACGCGGTAACACTGATGCCAATGGGGGTGTTGACATCGTGGGTAATGCCAGCCACCAGGCCGCCTAAAGACGCCATTTTTTCTGACTCAATCAGTTGTTGCTGGGTTTCTCGCAAATGGTTAAGCGAGGACTCCAGCCGCTGATTTGACTGCCGCAAGGTGTTCTCGATAGAGCGGCGCTGGCCAACTTCTCGCTCCAGTTTTTCCTGGCGCATTTCCAGCTCGTTTTTACGCTGCTCAAGATCCAGCATGACCTGACTCAGGCGTGAGGTTTTGCGCGCCACTTCCTGTTCCAGTATGGCGTTCTGCTCATCCAGCTGACGGTTAGCCGCTTTTAGTTTCTTTTGCGTGCGATCCAGGTCGGCCTGATATTCCTCAATATTATCCAGCAGCTGATTGTAGGCTTGTTCCACAAGCACCAACTCATTGTTGTGCTGATCATTCAGGCGAATTCTGGAACGCTCAAGGTTATCCAGTCTAAAGCCTTTAATTTGTTGGGTCAGGTCATTTAAAGGACGACTTAACATGCGGTTAAAGGCAATGGTGAAAAGCACAATAAGAAAGGTGCTTTTAATAATCGCATTACCAATAATAAAGCCTAGGCTGACTTTGATGCGATCAATGGCGATGTCGCGGGTTGAGAACAGGCTGACGTCGCCGACTTTGGTTGAGTGTCCGGAAAATTCAAAGATTAATGAGTCGTAGTAACCAAAAATTCCTTTTCTTTCCGGTAAGAGCATCCCTTCACTGTTGTCATCGGGCAGGTCACTCATTTCGGTGGTTTCGCCTAACTGCACCAGTATGTTGCCCGCGTCGTCGCGGATAAGAACACCAGCAATGGCCGGTATGCTGATAAGTCCGTCGGCAATGGTGTCAATTTGATTGCTGTTGAATTCCCAGAGAGAGCGAGTTAGCGAGCCATTAAAGGTGCTTTGTTGGTTTTGCAGTTCGGCAATCAAAACCCGTTTGGTATCAAAGTATTCTGCTCCAATTTGTACCGCAGTGACAATCAGCGTTAGCACAAAGTAAACAGACAGTACCCGGGTCAGCAATGAGGATGAAATGCTTTTGATTGCCATAGACTAATGTCAACGAATTGAACGGATAGGGATAAACTAATTCATTGACCAGCATAACGCAATAAAGCAATAGGACCTAGGCGAATAAAAACGCTGACATAAAAGTGACACGTTTCGGTCATTAAGCTGTCATGAAAAATGACTAAAGTCGCCACAAATTAATTCACAAAGGTCATAACTTATGAAGTTAATTACTTCTGCTGGCGCTTTAGCTGTTGCCGCTTTGATGGTAGCCCCCGCATATTCGCAACAGGAAAAACTTGAGCCCGTGGTTGAGAAAGCTTCTTCTATTAATGAATCGGCTCGCAAATCTCAGCTAACTATCGATGAAATTTCCGACGATATGCAAGAACGGCTGCAGCAGTATAAACGCATTCTAAAAGAAATTGATGGATTAAAAGTTTATACCGCACAAATTGAGCAGCAAATTCGCAGTCAGGAAACCGAAAAGCAGGATATCGACAACTCCATTGATCAGGTGAGTTATGTCGAGCGTCAAATTACGCCTCTCATGTTGCGAATGATTGACTCGTTAGAGTCCTTCGTTGAATTAGATGTGCCTTTTTTACAGACCGAACGAAGTGAGCGTTTACAACAGTTAAACGACTTAATGACAAGAGCCAACGTTGATGTGTCGGAAAAATTCAGACGGGTAATGGAGGCTTACCAAATAGAAGCGGATTACGGCCGGAACATTGAAGCCTATACTGCTGAACACTCCATTAACGGCCAGCCGCAAGACGTTACTTTTCTCCGCATTGGTCGCGTTGCGCTTATATACAAAACCCGTGACGGGCAACAATTGGGTATCTGGAATCAGGAGAAGCGCAGCTGGCAAGAGCTTGATAGTAAGCACTTACCTGCAGTAGAAGAAGCCATTCGTATTGCCAGAAAACAGCTGGCTCCTGATTTACTGATGATGCCGCTGTTCGCGCATAAATCAACCTCAACTCAAAATAGCGCAGGCCAATAGGGAGTGATAGCCATGAATTTGAAACAGCGATTTGCAAAGTGGTTTTCAGTAACGGTACTGGCATGTGCTTCCGTTACTGCGCTGGCGGCACCCGCTCCGCAGGACCCAATTAATTTAGATGAATTACTAAAGCAACTGCAACAAGGTCAGTTTTCGCAGTCGGAAAATAATAAACAACGCGAACAGCGTTTCCGTGAAAAAGAGCAAGAGCAGAAGGCGCTATTAGCCGACGCGATTGCTGAGCGGAACCGACTAGAAAAGCGTGCAGAGCAACTGGAAACAGAGTTCGAGCAGAACGAAGTGGATTTAGGCAACTTAAGTGACACCCTGACGCAGCGTATGGGCTCGCTAAAAGAGCTTTTTGGTGTACTGCAGCAGGTCGCCAGCGACGCCGCCAGTAATTTCGAAAATTCGGTGATATCGGCTCAATATCCGGGGCGCGCCGAACGTATGTCGCAGCTTGCCGAACAAATGGGGTCATCATCAAAAATGGCGTCTATTGAAGACATTGAGAGTGTTTGGTTTGCACTGCAACAAGAGATGACAGAGTCGGGCAAAATTGCTGAGTTTACCACCGAGGTCACTGCTGCAAACGGCGATAAAGCGGAACAACAGGTAGTTCGTGTTGGCACATTTAACCTGGTATCGGACGGTAAATACCTGGAGCGCATGAATGCAACGGGTTCCGTCGTCGAACTGATGCGTCAACCCGCAGGGCGCTATCTGAGTACTGCCGAAGAAATTCAGGCACAGGACAGTGGCATTGTTACCTTTGGGCTTGACCCTACCGGCGGCTCAATTCTGGGCTTACTGGTGCAGGCTCCGAGTTTAGGTGAGCGCATTGATCAAGGCGGCACCGTTGGATACATCATTATTGCACTGGGCGTTATTGGTTTGTTGTTTGCTCTTGAGCGTTTTGTCTCGCTGATGTTACTGGGCAACAAAGTGAAGCGTCAGTTGAAGAAAGACAAGCCGAGCGAGGACAACCCACTGGGTCGCGTCATGCTTATTAAAGACAAGTACCCACAAGCAGACACCGAAACACTCGAGCTTAAACTCAGCGAAGGTATTTTACGTGAGGTGCCGAAAATTACCCGGAATCTGACGTTTATTAAGATTATTTCTGTGGTGGCCCCGCTAATGGGCTTACTAGGAACAGTGACCGGCATGATCAACACCTTCCAGGCCATTACTCTGTTTGGTACGGGTGACCCGAAACTGATGGCCGGCGGCATTTCACAAGCGTTGGTGACAACGGTCTTAGGCTTGGTGGTTGCGATTCCAATGACGTTACTGTTTGCAACCTTGCATACACGCAGCAAGAACTTGATTCACATACTGCAGGAACAAGCATCCGGCATTATTGCGGAGCGGTCTGAGCGAGGAGAGTAACCGTGTTATTCCTCATAGAATTCAGTAATGCCATTCGAGATTTCATCGAGGCCGGCGGACACGTTCTGCTGGTCATCGGAATCCTAATTTTTACCATGTGGCTGATGATTCTTGAACGCATTTTTTATTACCTGAAGGGCCATCGGGCTCGTGTAAAAGCGACCTTAAAACGCTGGCAACAACGGGAAGATAAATCATCGTGGAATGCAGAGCAGATTCGGCAAGCGATGATCTCCCGCGTCAGTTTAGCGTTAGGCGGGAACCTGCCAGTCATAAAAGCGCTGGTGGCGTTGTGTCCTTTGCTCGGATTAATGGGAACGGTCACCGGCATGATTGAAGTGTTTGATGTGATGGCAATTACCGGAACCGGCAGTGCACGCTCAATGGCATCGGGGGTTTCAAAAGCGACTATTCCTACTATGGCCGGCATGGTGGGGGCGTTGTCTGGTGTTTTTGCCGCCACCTGGTTGCAGCGAACCACCCGCCGTGAGCGGATGAAGCTGGAAGACAAAATTTTACTGGAACGTCACTAAGGTGATGTCGGGGACAAGATTATGAAGCAACATTTTGCCAATTTAGTTGAAGAGGAAGAAAGTGCGATTGATATGACACCCATGCTGGATGTGGTGTTCATTATGTTGATTTTCTTCATTGTTACGGCGTCGTTTGTGAAAGAGTCAGGTATTGATGTAAACCGCCCGGACGCAGCAACCGCTGTTCAGAAAAACCGCGCCAACATTTTAGTCGCTATTAGCGAAAACAATGAGATTTGGATTAATAAACGTCAGGTCGATATTCGCGCCGTACAGGCCAATATCGAACGCTTGTACGCAGAAAACCCACAAGGGTCGGTGGTTATCCAGGCCGACGAAGAGTCCAACACCCGAGCGCTAATTAAAGTGATGGATGCGGCCCGTTCGGCGGGCGTTTACGACGTTTCTGTAGCAACGGATGAAGAGTAAATGATGAGATTCCTGGCAGCATTATTGGTTGCGGCTTTCGTCACCATTGGGTTGTTTTACTTGATGCAGTCGCTAATTAGTGGTGGCGAAGGTGCTATGAGCGAACCGCCGCAGGGTAGCGTGCTGGACTTTGTGCGCGCTCCGGAGCAAGAGCAGGTACAGGAAAAAGAACGTAAGCCCGAGCGTCCGCCCGAGCCTGAAGAGCCACCGGAACAGTTGCCTCAACCACAAATGAATAACGATGTCGTGAATGCTGACGCAGGTTCCGGGTATAACTTTTCGGCTGATGTCAGCAGCGGAGCGGATATTGGTAACGGCTTGTCGTTACAGGCCAGCGACGGCGAATACTTACCTATTGTTAAAGTGCAGGCTGCTTACCCCCGACGCGCACTGCAACGGGGCATAGAAGGGTATGTGGTGGTTGAGTTTACCGTAACAAAGCAGGGATCGGTGCGAAATCCGGTAGTGGTTGAAGCTGAGCCTGAAGGGATTTTTGATGAAGCCGCTATGGACGCGGTGCTGAAGTTTAAATACAAACCTCGGGTTATTGATGGTGAACCAGTCGAAGTGGATGGTGTTCGCAATCGAATGACCTTCGAAATGAACTAAATGGGTGATTTATGACACTGCGACTCCTCACACTGATGGTTTTTAGTTGCTGGCTAGTATTAGTGCAGCCGGCGCTGGCACAAGAAACGGAGCGCGTTCCAGCCTTAAGAGAAAAGGTGTACGGGCAGTTAGCGCGGGCTCAGGAGCAGGCAGATAAAGGGGATGTGGAAAAAGGGCTTACCATACTGAAAGCGGTCGAAGAAAAAGCCGACAGTATGAACAGCTACGAGCGCGCGATGATGTGGAACTTTTATGGGTTTATGCATTACGAGCAAGGCAATACCGGAAAAGCGATTAACTATTTTGAAAAGGTGGTTAACGAGAAACCCATTCCCGATTCGCTGCAAAAAAGCACACTTTTCAGTTTGGCTCAGTTAGCGTTAAGCGACGGACAGTTTCAACGCTCAATTGGGTTTTTGCAGCAGTGGGAAGCGTTAGCCACAGAAGACGAAATGAGTAAGTCCTGGGTATTGAAAGCGCAGGCGTATTATCAGTCAGATGAGTTTCAGACGGCCTTAAATTTTATCGACAAAGCTATTGCACACGCTGATGCAGAGCAAGAGACGCCAGACGAAAACTGGCTTATTTTAAAACGCGCTTTGCATTATGAAATGAACCAAACTCAGCAAGTAGCTGATGTAATGGAACGCTTAGTAACGGCTTACAGCAAAGCGGAGTATTGGCTGCAGCTGGCGGGTGTTTACGCTCAACTTGAGCAAAGCGAAAAGCAACTGGCGGTATTAGAAGCTGCCCGACAGCAAGGGTTTATTGAAAAAGGCAGTGAATGGCGACAACTGGCTCAGGCTTACTATTTTAATGAATTACCCTTTAAAGCGGCAGAAACTCTGCAGCAGGCAATGCAGGAAAACAAAATAGAAGCCTCAGTCGACAACCTGAAATTCGTTGCTCAGGCATACACCCAGGCAAAGGAGTATCAACGCGCTGTGGATGTCTATAAAAAAGCGTCCGATAAAGTCTCGCACGGTAATTTTTCTGCGCAAATTGCGCAGCTTTATCTGAATTTGGGCAATAACGAAATGGCGCTTGAATACGCTAATGAAGCGCAGGTTAAAGGGGATCTCGACAGTGCCGGGAACCTCTATTTGGCTGAGGGAATTGCGTTGCTGAACCTGAAACGATATGAACAGGCGGTTGCGTCTTTCGAGTTGGCACAAGAGCACGAGGCGGTGTCGCGCTCGGCGAAACAGTGGCTGAAGTATGCGAAGAGTCAGTATGAGCATCAGCAGCAGGTAGCAAAACTGAAATAAATAGTACACAAAAGGTTAATTTGTCATATTAATGTCACAAAAAAGACATAGAATTGACTCACGACAGAAAAATAACTGCAATAAATAGTCAGGGCACTATAATGTGCGTAAAATTTATACAGTTTTGGGTTTAAGCTCGTGAGGATGACAATGAAAAGGTACTCGGTTCCGCTACTAATTGCTGCTACGGCAGCCAGTTTTTCGACTTTTGCTAACGACAATGACAGTCTAACCGTTTACGGTCGGGCGAATGTGTCGTTTCAAAGTAACGATTATGGCTATGGTTCAGAAACTGAAGTGGTGAGTAATTCCTCGCGCTTCGGTTTTAAAGGAGCCAGTGAGCTCGAATCAGATTTAGAAGTTTTTTATCAAATAGAGTTTGGCGTTGATTTAGCGGACTCCGATTCTGATGACGATGCGGTGACGAACCGTAACCAGATAGTTGGCTTACGTGGCAACTTCGGTGAAGTCATGATTGGCCGTTACGATACCTTTTTAAAAGATTCGCAAGGCTCGGTCGATGAATTCAAAGACTTTGAGGCCGACCTTAAAAGCTTGTTCCGTGGGGAAAACAGAGCCGAGAGTTCGGTCACGTATTACTCGCCATCGTATCAAGGTTTCAGTTTTGGCGTGACGTACATTGCGTCAGAAACAGACGCCACCGATGACGGCTTGTCCTTTGGTTTAATGTACGGTGACAGTAAATTAAAGAAAACCCCTTATTACGCGGCTTTAGCTTTTGACCGTGACGTGAATGGCTATGACATTACCCAACTGACGGGTGCCACTAAGTTTGGTAAAACCCGTGTCGGTGTTGTGTTGCAGCAATTTGAAACTATCAGTGGCTTAAATGATTCCGATGGTTATTTGGTGAGTGCAGCGCACCCATACCAAAACTGGGTGTTTAAAGCTCAGTATCAGGCCATCGATGACGGTAATGAAAGTGACGGCTCACTGTCGGTGGGCGCTGATTACTTCTTTAGCGGTGATACGCGCGTTTATGCCTGGTACACCGGCCGTTCTTGCGACATTTCTTCCTATTCAACCCGCGGCTGCGGTGCGACTCCGGGTATAGAGCAAGATTATATAGCGGTTGGTATTCGCCACGACTTTTCCTGGTAAGCAAAGGACACAAATGTAGCCTGACATCGGTTGTCGGGCTACACTATAGCCGTCACTCTCAACTTATCTGTACGCTATGATCAACCTGGCCGTATTGGGGCTTTACTTACTTATTGGTTTTATCCTGAAGCGTACCGGCAAGTGTCCGGAAAACACCGCGCAAGTCCTTAACCTCTACGTTATTTATGCCGCATTGCCCGGTGTTATTTTTAGCAAAGTTCCGGCTCTGGAGTTTTCGTCTGATTTACTGATTCCGGTTGTTATTCCCTGGGTTTTATTAATTGCGAGTGCGGTTTTTATCTGGCTGCTGGGCCGGGCTTTCAAATGGCCAAAGGAAGTTGTTGGTGCCTTGCTTATCTGCGTGCCACTGGGTAATACATCGTTTTTCGGCTTTCCAATGATAGAAGCCTTTTATGGCAGCGACGCCATCGTTTATGGCTTGTTGTACGATCAGTTTGGCTCCTTTTTTGGCCTGGCAATTTATTCAACTATTATTATAGCGCTTTACCGCGAACAGGATGAAAAGCCAACGGTTGCTCGTATTGCTAAGCAAATTATTACCTTTCCGCCTTTTATTGCGTTAATCATCGCGTTGTTGACCAAATCTTTAACGTACCCCGACGTTTTCCAGCGGCTGATTGACTCGCTCGCTGTAACGTTAGTGCCTGTCATTATGATAGCCGTTGGCTTTCAGCTGAAGTTTCGTTTACCGAAAGGCAGTAAAACGCCTCTGACTATCGGCTTGCTGACAAAGTTAGTTTTAATGCCGGCATTAACCGTTGGGTTACTCTTTAGTTTTGGCTTTGACAGTACGCTGGTTCAGGTAACGGTGTTTGAAAGTGCGATGCCGCCTATGATAACAGCCGGTGCGGTGGCTATTATGGCTGGGCTGGCACCGAGGTTATCCGCCGCTATGGTGGGTTACGGAATCCTCTTTGCGTTTGTTTCTTTACCGATAGTTTACGAGTTATTGCAATTGCTTTCTGCGCATTGATATAAGAAGTTTTTCAGAAATATGTCCAGATTCATAAAAGTGTCATATTCTTTGGTAATAATTGCAGCATCAGTTCATATTAGGGAACCAGTGCATGTCGCGTAGAATTCTAATTGTGGAAGACGAAGCGCCTATTCGTGAGATGTTGAGCTTTGTTATGGAACAACACGGGTATCAAGCTGTAGAAGCCAATGACTTTGATGCTGCTGTCAATAAAATTGCTGAGCCATATCCCGATATGGTGTTGTTAGACTGGATGTTGCCGGGCGGTTCCGGTATACAGCTGGCGAAAAAGATTAAAAGTGATGATTTTACCCGTAACATTCCCATTATCATGCTAACCGCACGGGGTGAGGAAGAGGATAAAATCAAAGGGCTGGAAGTGGGGGCGGATGACTACATTACCAAGCCGTTTTCACCCAAAGAGTTGATGGCTCGTATGCGTGCGGTGTTTCGCCGGGTCGCTCCTACCGTTCTGGATGAACCTCTGGACGTTGAAGGGTTAAAACTAGACCCTGTATCACATCGTATCTCGGTCAATGATAAAGGCATTGATATGGGTCCTACCGAATTCAAATTACTGCACTTTTTTATGACGCACCCAGAGCGGGTATACAGCCGGGAGCAGTTACTTGATCACGTTTGGGGTACCAACGTTTATGTTGAAGACAGAACGGTTGATGTGCACATTCGCCGCCTGCGTAAAGCCCTAACTGAGTATGGTTATGAGCGTTTGATTCAAACGGTACGAGGTGTTGGTTATCGTTTCTCCAGTCGTTAACGTCAGGCGTATTTAGTATGGACAGGAATTACTCCAACTGGCAGTCGTTCACTAACCTCTTTCTCTTTCTGCTGCCTTTTTTATTTGTTGGTTGGTTGTTTGATTTGTTTTGGCCAATAACCACATTGGCTTTGCTGGGGTTGGTTTGCTGGCATTATTACTACCAACAAAAGTTAATTAAATGGCTGTGGCAAAGCCGCACACTCATGCCTCCCGCAGCACCGGGCAGTTGGTCCTACATTTACGACGGTATTTATCGTTCGCAACGGCGCAGCCAAAAACGACGTAAAGCGTTAGCTCGTTTGCTGCGCCGTTTTCGTGAAGCGTCTGAAGCCTTACCCGATGCTGCCATTGTCTTTCGTGCCGACGGCGCTTTGCTCTGGAGTAACAAGCTGGCACAGTTCTACTTTGGTCTGCGCTGGCCAGATGACGCAGGACAACGTCTCTCGAACCTTATTCGTCACCCTGAGTTTTATGCTTACCTTAACGAGGGTAACTTCGAAGACGAATTGACGATTCCGTCCCCAATACGGGAAAGCCTGGATCTTGAAATTCGTATTATGCCTTACAGCGAAGATCAGTTTTTACTGGTCGCCCGCGACGTGACCCAGCTGAAGCGATTGGAAAACTTACGGCGTGAATTTGTGGCCAACGTCTCGCACGAATTAAAGACGCCTCTGACGGTTTTGCAGGGCTACCTGGAAATGATGGACGACCCTCAACAAACACCGCCGGCTATGCTGCAAAAAGCCGTTGAAAACATGAATGCACAAAGCACCAGAATGTCGAACCTGGTTGACCAATTGCTGACGCTCTCCCGTATGGAAACGCCGAGTGATGACGTTTTTGATCACGAAGTGGATATGCCTGCACTGCTTGAGCAATTAGAAGCAGAAGCCAAACGCCTGAACGAAGGCAAGCAGCACCAAATTGAGTTTAAAGTTGCTCCGGTCAGAATTTATGGTAAAGAAAATCTATTACGCAGCGCCATGCAAAACCTGATAACCAATGCCATTAATTACACCCCAGACGGCGGCAAAATAACGGTGTCGTGGAAACCCGTGGCGGGCGGTGCAGAGTTCAGTGTTGCCGATAATGGTAAAGGGATACCGGCGGAGCATCTGCCGCGCTTGACTGAGCGTTTTTACCGGGTGGAAGGTGACCGTAACAGTGCGACCGGCGGAACGGGGTTGGGTCTTTCTATTGTTAAACAAGCCATAGAACATCATAACTCGCAGCTCGATATTAACAGTTCATTAGAAAAGGGCAGTCGCTTCTCATTTCGCATTCCCAGTGGGCTGTTAGTCAACTAGTCATAATTTTTTCATATTGTCACAAAGCTGTCATATAACTGCCTTAAACTGATCATAATTCGAAAAGAGTTCAATAACCTTCAGAGGTGAATAGAGTATGTTTCAATCCAATTTGAACAAGACGTTAACAGTTTTAGTTGCCGCGGGCTCGCTGGCATTCAGCTCATTAGCTGCAGCAACGGATAAATTACCAGAATATGAAAAAGTCAGTGGCTTATCGGGGAATTTGACTTCAGTAGGTTCAGACACCCTGGCTAATATGATGACGTTCTGGGGGGAAGAATTTAAACGCCTTTACCCTAGCGTCAATATCCAAATTCAGGCGGCCGGTTCTTCAACCGCTCCTCCGGCTTTAACCGAAGGTACATCAAGTTTCGGCCCTATGAGTCGCGAAATGAAGTCAAAGGAAATTGAGGCTTTTGAAAAGCGTCATGGTTACAAACCAACTCCGGTGCGTGTGGCAATTGATGCTTTGGCGGTTTTTGTCCATAAAGACAACCCAATTGACGGTCTGACGATTCCTCAAGTTGACGCCATTTTCTCATCCACCCGCAAGTGTGGTTTAGATGAAAAAATCAACCGCTGGGGCGACTTAGGCATGGAAGGTGCCTGGAAGAACCGTGACATGCAGCTTTATGGTCGTAACTCAGTATCGGGCACCTATGGCTACTTTAAAGAAGCGGCGTTGTGTGACGGAGATTTTCGCTCTGGAGTAAATGAGCAACCGGGTTCAGCTTCTGTTGTTCAGTCGGTCTCTACCTCGGTTAACTCTATTGGTTACTCAGGTATTGGCTATGTCACCTCTGGTGTCAAAGCGGTTCCCCTTGCTCGTGCAGAAGGTCAGGAGTTTGTTGAGCCAAACCGCGAAAATGCGTTAACCGGCAAATACCCATTATCTCGGTTCCTGTATGTTTATGTGAATAAGCACCCAACTGAACCATTAGGTAAAGCTGAAGCTGAATTTTTGCGTATGATCCTTTCTCAAACGGGTCAACACATTGTGAATAAAGACGGTTACATTGGTCTGCCAAAAGCGGTTGTTGATGCGGAACTTGAGAAGCTTGGTCTAAACTAATATGGGTTTGTGACTGCTTAGCCGGTAGCTTGCTACCGGCTTTTTTTATCGCTACAGCGGCATTATTAAGGAAATATGACAGCAGTGTAACAATACTGTCATATTCTTCATCTAAACTGTGTGCAGATATTTAGTGAAGTTTGTTCAAATTTGAGGTTTCAAATGGCATCACTGTCAGCTCAGCAACTTGCAGCTAACCGAGGAAGGCTCATTAAAGATCGCCTGGCACGCTACGGCGTTACCCTTGGCGGAGCTATGGTGCTTATCGCGCTGCTGCTTATATTTTTCTATCTACTCTATGTTGTTCAACCCATCTTCGAGTCTGTGTCTTTAAAAGAAGAACAGAGCTTCTCCCTGCCAAACAGTGATGCTGTTGAAGCCTTGGGTATGGAGGAGCAGGCTGAAATTGGTTATCGCCTGATGAAGTCAGGAGAGCTTGAATTTTTTGCGCTGGCGGATAAATCGATAGTCAAACGCAAAGCCGGCGATATTATTCACTCAGAGCAAGTGGTTCCAACGGATAAAATCACCAGCTTTGCCAGTTCCCTGCCGGTGAATAAACAATACGCCTATGGCCTGAACGATGGTACGGCAGTAGTTGTTGAACCTAAGTTTAAGGTGTCCTTTGCTGAGGACCCCCAGAGCGGCGCACTGGAACGTACCATAACGCCGCGTGTTGAGCTGATGAACAATGGCGAGCCGGTGGTGATTGATAAAGAAGGTCAGGCACTCGAAAAGCTGGCTTACGACACCAACGGTGACAGCATGATGTTTGCTGCGGTGCAGGGCGGTAGTAACCTGCTCATGACAAAATACACAGCAGAAGAAAACTTTATGACCGGTGAAGTTACCTTACAGCCGGCTTTTCATAAAGTCAGCTTAAACGGCACTATCGATGACGTGATTGTTACGCCGGGTTCGGGTCAGGTTATGGCGCGTGTCGGGAATCGCATTCATGTGTTTGATATCGGTATTTCCGGCCAAGTCAGCGAACGTGAATTAATGCAGATTAACGCCCGTGAACAAGGGAACGCTACAGGTCTTTACTTATTGGCCGGGGCAAGCTCAATACTTGTCACCCACGATACCGGAAAAGTTTCACAATGGTTCCAGGTATCGACCGATCAAGGTCGTAAATACCAATACATTCGCTCATTTGAGGTTGGCTCTCCGGTTGAAGATATTGAAGTTGAATACTATCGGCGCACCTTTTACACAGTTTCAGAGAACGGCAAGTTAGGTATATTCCACACGACATCGGAAGCCGATTTGTATCGCGGAAACCCACTCGAGTCCAAAATAGACCACGTAATGGTCGACCCGCGGGCGAACTACCTTATTATGCAAAGCGATAATCGCTTTAGTGTGTTTGATGTCGACAATGAACACCCCGAAGTGACCTGGAGTGCAATGTGGCAGGAAGTCTGGTACGAAGGGTACCCTGAGCCTGATTACACTTGGCAGTCCACCTCGGGTTCTGACGACTTTGAATCAAAATTTAGCTTAGTTCCTATTGCGTTCGGAACCATAAAAGCAGCGGCCTATGCCATGCTCTTCGCGGTGCCTATTGGTTTAGCGGCTGCGGTTTACACAGCTTACTTTATGTCGCCTTCCGTACGTAAGTATGTGAAGCCTACGGTAGAGATTATGGAAGCGCTGCCAACGGTAATACTCGGCTTTCTGGCGGGGTTATGGTTAGCACCCATCATTGAAAGGTATTTACCGGGGTTGATAGCCGTTCTGATCTTAGTGCCAATGGCCATTATTTTAACCGCGTTTTTATGGTCGAAACTGCCCACGAATATTCGCAGTAAGGTTAATGACGGACGTGCCGCATTACTGTTAATACCTGTTGTACTTCTGGTGGGCTGGTTTTCCTTTGGCCTTAGTCCCTGGGTGGAAGAGGTTCTGTTTAACGGTGATGTCCGTGGCTATTTAACCAACGAACTCGGCATTACTTTCGACCAGCGTAACTCATTGGTTGTGGGTATTGCGATGGGCTTTGCGGTTATTCCGACCATTTTCTCAATTGCTGAAGACGCCGTATTCAGTGTGCCTAAACACTTGTCTAATGGCTCGCTGGCACTGGGGGCTACACCGTGGCAGACACTGACCAAAGTCATTCTTCTAACCGCAAGTCCTGGTATCTTCTCCGCGGTGATGATGGGGCTGGGGCGCGCCGTTGGCGAAACGATGATAGTGCTCATGGCGACGGGTAACACACCCATTATGGACTGGAACATCTTTGAAGGTATGCGCACCTTGTCTGCGAATATTGCAGTTGAAATGCCGGAGTCTGAGGTCGGGAGTTCACATTATCGAATCTTATTCCTGGCAGCTTTTGTGCTGTTCATATTTACCTTTTTCTTTAACACCATTGCTGAATTTGTGCGCCAACGTTTGCGTGACAAATACAGCTCGATGTAATTCCGGAACAGAGGTTGAATTCAATGAATACATGGTTTAAATCCGGAAAGCCCTGGATCTGGTTAACCGCCGGTTCAGTGAGTATTAGTCTGATAGCGGTTATCGGGCTGGTGATCATGATTGGCTGGCGTGGGTTGTCCTTCTTCTGGCCGTCGGCTATTCACGAAATGTCGATTGAGCAGGCTGATGGTTCAACTCGAACGTTAATTGGTGAGATTTACGATAACGAAACCGTGCCTACAACGAGAATTATCGAGTCAGGCGTGATATTGGATGGTTTCGATGAAGAAACTGTGACTCGTTATCTGATGAAAATAGGTAACCGGGAGTATGTTCCTCTGGATTTTGCGTGGGTGTTGGCTCCGGCAATTGAAAAAGATACAACACCACCAGACCTGGCCGTTATTGAACGTACAAAAGACGGTAATTTTTACGGGTACCCGGTTGCCATACTGCAGCAGGGAGAGCGAGTAACCATTCAAGGGGACTTCCGTGAAGAGCTGTTTAAACGCGTAGAGCGAGCGGTTGAGCTCAACGAGCAGGCGATGGCACTGCAGGAAGACGAGATTGGTGCTATTAACTATCAATTAAGCCAACTCAACCTTGAACGGCGAGCGCTGGAGCTTGAAGGTAAGCTGACTGAGCAGGCAATTGCTGACATTGAACAGCGTCGTGAAGCGTTGCAGAACCAGTATCTGGAATATGAAGAAAAGCTGTTTGCGCTGCGCGATAAAGCCGCACGCGACGCCCTTATCATGCGCGACATGCGTGGGGAAGAAATTAAGTTACCGATGCAGGAAGTACTGGATGTCAATTTTCCGAATGACATGGGCTTCTTTGCGAAACTCGGGCACTTTTTCCAGCAAATTGGCAAGTTTGTTTCCGAGCCTCCGCGTGAAGCCAATACCGAGGGCGGTGTGTTCCCGGCCATTTTTGGTACCGTGTTTATGGTGCTGCTAATGTCGGTGATTGTCACGCCGTTTGGGGTTATTGCCGCTGTCTACTTGCATGAATACGCTGGTAAGAATGCGGTGACCAAGCTGATTCGTATCGCCGTAATTAACCTGGCGGGTGTGCCATCCATTGTTTACGGAGTATTTGGCTTAGGCTTCTTCGTCTATATGGTGGGCGGCAATATTGACCAGATCTTTTACCCTGAAGCGTTGCCAAGCCCGACCTTCGGTACGCCCGGGGTTTTATGGTCCGCTGTAACACTGGCCATTCTGACATTGCCGGTAGTGATCGTATCAACTGAGGAAGGCTTGTCCCGCATTCCGCCAACGCTACGTGAAGGCAGTTTGTCTTTAGGGGCAACAAAATGGGAAACCATCTGGCGAATTGTTCTGCCAATGGCGTCCCCGGCCATTATGACCGGCTTGATCCTGGCAGTAGCTCGCGCAGCGGGCGAGGTGGCACCACTGATGCTGGTTGGGGTGGTCAAGTCGGCACCCATGCTGCCGGTGGATGGAAACTTTCCTTATTTCCATCTGGACCGCAAGTTTATGCACCTGGGTTTCCATATTTACGACGTCGGCTTCCAGAGCCCGAATGTCGAAGCGGCGCGGCCGCTGGTTTACGCCACTTCATTCTTACTGATTACTGTTATTGTCGGTCTGAATTTAACGGCTATTGGTGTGCGTAACCATTTACGTGAAAAATACCGCTCACTTGAGCACTAAAGTTGAGCACGAAAGTTTTGATGAATTAGCGAAAAGGTCTGAACTTATGATTTCGGTAAACCCGAGTACAAGCAACTTAGAAAAGCTGGACTTACACAACTTGCCAGCAGAGCAGACGGCTTTAGATATTAAAAATCTGGACCTTTACTACGGTGAAGATCAAGCGCTGTACGATATTTCTATGCGTATTCCGAACAATCGCGTCACCGCGTTCATCGGTCCGTCGGGTTGTGGTAAGTCAACGTTACTACGCTGCATTAACCGCATGAACGACTTGGTCGAAATTTGCCATATCGATGGCCAGATTGATATGCACGGCCACAACATTTACGACAAAAGTGTCGATGTTGCGGCTCTGCGTCGTCGCGTGGGCATGGTGTTCCAGCGGCCGAACCCGTTCCCTAAGTCTATTTACGAGAATGTGGTCTATGGTTTGCGCTTACAGGGCGTAAAAGATAAGCGCGTGCTGGACGAAGCGGTAGAAACATCGCTTCGTGGCGCGGCGCTATGGGACGAAGTGAAAGACCGCTTAAGCGCGAGTGCTTTTAGTTTGTCCGGTGGTCAGCAGCAACGGCTGGTGATTGCCCGCTCTATTGCCATAGAGCCGGAAATTTTGTTGCTGGACGAACCAACGTCTGCCCTGGATCCCATATCCACATTGACCATTGAAGAGTTGATTACTGATCTAAAAGACAAATACACCGTGGTTATTGTGACGCATAACATGCAGCAGGCAGCGCGTGTATCCGATCAAACGGCGTTTCTGTATATGGGTAAGCTGATTGAGTACGCAGATACTGATACTCTGTTTACCACGCCAACAGAGAAGCAGACAGAAGATTACATTACCGGTCGTTACGGTTAAGGGGCGAGTCATGGATAAGATGAATATGAGTAAGCACATTTCCGGCAAGTTTAATGACGAGCTTGAAGCTGTGCGTAACCGTGTATTAAGCATGGGTGGTTTGGTTGAGAAGCAACTGCAGGACTCACTTCTGGCTATTCAGAAAGGCGATGTTGAACTGGCCGAGAAAGTGCTGACCAGCGACCATAAAGTAAACAAGCTGGAAGTGCAGATTGACGAAGAGTGCGTGCACATTATTGCGAAACGTCAGCCCGCAGCCAGCGACCTGCGTTTGGTTATTGCCATTATCAAAACCATTGCGGACCTTGAGCGTATTGGCGATGAGGCAGAGCGTATTGCAAAAGTAGCGAAAGAAAGTTTTAGCAACGACCAGCAACAGCTGCTAGTGAGCCTGGAAAATTTGGGCCAGCAAGTGCTGGGTATGTTGCGTAATGTACTGGATGCGTTTGCCCGTATGGATTTAGAGTCGGCTTATAATGTCCACCAACAGGATGAGCAGGCTGACCGCCAGTACGAAGCCTTAACACGTCAGTTAATGACTTACATGATGGAAGATTCCCGTTCTATTCCAAAAATCATGAATGTTCTTTGGTCCGCCCGTTCGCTAGAGCGTATCGGTGACCGCTGCCAGAACATTGCCGAATACATTATCTTTTTTGTAAAAGGCAAAGACGTGCGCCATGTCTCGCCAGAGAGCATGGAACGCACGGTTAAGGGGCGGTAAAAAAAGACTAGAACAAGCGCCGGGCGCGAATAGTGCCCGGAATGTCCTTAAGCTGTTGCAGTATATTAGCGCCGTTGTCACTGTCGATATCCATCACCACATAACCGACGCTCTCATCCGTTTGTAAGTACTGACCGGCCACGTTAATTTCGTTATCACTAATAATACGGTTAATAGCGTTTAGCATGCCCGGCTGGTTTTTATGAATATGCAGCAGCCGCTGTGCAGTGGCGTGCGTAGGCAGGCTCACCTCAGGGAAGTTGACTGCTGACAGGGTCGAGCCATTGTCTGAGTAACGCACTAACTTGCCCGCTACTTCAACGCCTATATTCTCTTGAGCTTCCAAGGTTGAGCCGCCAATATGCGGTGTCAGCAGACAGTTCTTTAAGCCCCGCAGCGGGGATATAAACTCGTCGTTATTACCTTTGGGCTCCACCGGGAAAACATCAATAGCCGCACCGCCAAGGTGTCTTGATGACAAGGCTTTGGCCAGAGCGTCAATATCCACCACAGTTCCGCGCGACGCGTTAATCAACAGACTGCCGGGCTTCATGCGCTCAATTTGACGACGGCCCATCATCCATTGCGTTTGTTCGGTTTCCGGTACATGCAGAGTGACTATATCGGCTTGTGTCAGCAAATCGTCTAAAGTAGCCACTGGCTGAGCATTACCCATGGGCAGCTTGTCTTCAACATCGTAATAACGAATGTGCATCCCCAGTTGTTCGGCCAGTACACTCAGCTGACTGCCTATGTGACCGTAACCAACAATGCCCAGAATTTTACCGCGCGCCTCATAAGACTGTTTGGCCGATTTTAGCCAGCCGCCTTCGTGGGCTACCGCATTTTTCTCCGGAATACCGCGCAGTAGCATGATGGCCTCCGCCAATACCAATTCGGCAACACTGCGAGTGTTAGAAAAGGGGGCGTTAAAGACAACCACGCCATGCTTTTTGGCTGCGTCTAAGTCAATTTGATTGGTGCCGATGCAGAAGCAACCCACCGCAATCAGTTTTTCAGCGGCAGCGAAGACATTCTCAGTCAGTTGGCTGCGCGATCGTATACCCAGAATATGGGCATCTTTAACTTTCTCGCAAAGTTCGTCTTCGCTCAGTGAGGTCTGTAATATTTCCAGATTATGGTAGCCGTGGTGTTGAAACAGCTGAATAGCACTGTCGTGCACGCCTTCCAGTAAAAGAACTTTAATTTTATCCTTTGCCAGAGAGTTATGCATTAGCCGCCAACCTTCAAGGTTTGAACACCATCGTCGCGCGCAATAAGAGCAATATTAGCGCCGCGTTGGGCGAATAATCCGTTAGTGACTACTCCGACAATGTTGTTGAGTTGAGCTTCCAGTTTCATCGGCTCCATAATGTCCAGGTTGTGAACATCCAATATCCAGTTGCCATTGTCTGTGGTGAAGCCTTGACGCCAGACTGGGTCACCGCCCAATTTCACAATTTCACGGGCAACATAGGAGCGTGCCATAGGAATCACTTCAACTGGCAGAGGGAACTGGCCTAAACGGCCAACCATTTTGGTTTCATCAGCAACGCAAACAAACTTTTTAGCGACAGCGGCAATGATTTTTTCGCGGGTTAGCGCGCCGCCACCGCCTTTAATCATCTGGCCGTGCTCATTAATTTCATCGGCGCCGTCAACATAAACCGGAACCTCGCCAACCGAGTTCAGTTCAAATACCTCGATACCGTGAGATTTGAGCCGTTGGGTTGACTCTTCAGAGCTGGAAACGGCCCCTTCAATATCATGTTTACGTTCGGCTAAGGCGTCGATAAAAAAATTGACCGTGGAGCCGGTACCCACTCCCACAACCGTACCGTCTTCAATGTACTGCATCGCCGCTTCTGCGGCGGCTTTCTTGAGTGCGTCAGCGTTGTGTGACATGAACCTTTCTCCCGTTAATTTTTATGCGCCAGTATAAGGAATTTGTTGGTTTTTATCGACGTTTCTTTTGTCTTAAAAGTACCAGTGCTTTTCCGGTGTAATGATTTCAGAAAGCGGAATATCCCAGCTTTCCACCAGAATCTCTTCCACTCGTTGTTCGTTATATCCCAAGCCTATAGGAGACAAATTAGGTCGGTGGCCATTGTACCACTGAGCGAGTGTGCGATCGTAATAGCCACCACCCATCCCCAGTCGGTTGCCGCGGTTATCGAAACCGACCAGCGGCATAAGCAAAACTTGAATGTTGTCTAGCGGCACCACGTTCTGAACGTTGAGTACAGGTTCTTCAATGTCATATTTATTCATGGCCAGTGGGGTGTCGGGAGAATAACGTAAGAACAGCAAGTGCCCTTTGGTAAAAGGGTGAAGTACCGGTAAAACCACCTGGAACCCGAGCTTCCAGAGCATTTCAATAATAGGCTGGGTGGGCAGTTCGCCGGCAAAGCTTTTATAAACAGCCACGGTTGTCTGACTGGGCGGTAAACCTTGTAAACGCTGCTCCAGTATACTGGCTACTTGTAATCCTGCCGCCTCCTGCTGTTCCGGAGTTAAATTGCGGCGAATTTGCTGTAACTTGCGTCGGAGGTCGTGTCGAGTCATGCTAAAGTCTGCTTATCGAAAATGCTGAACGAATCATCTGAGGATAACCGATGAAAACAATAAAAACGATAGCTTTAACCCTGGTTGTTATGGCTTTTACGGTTGCAGCCCAGGCTATGCAAGCGCCACCGAAAGCGCCGGAACGCGACCGCGGTGAAGGTCCTTATGAACGCCTTATTTTACGCGGCGGCACATTAATTAATGGCGAAGGGGCACCACCGTTCGGCCCGGTCGATATCGTGATTGAAGACGATCGCATCGTGAACATTGTCAGCGTCGGCAACCCCGGTGTGCCCATTAAGCAGGAACGACGTCCTGTCGCCAGGCAAGGTGACAAAGAGCTGGACGTGAGCGGGAAGTACATTCTGCCCGGCTTTGTTGATATGCACGCGCACATTGGTGGTTCGGCAGAAGGCATTCCCGCTGAGTATGTATTGAAGCTCTGGTTGGGTCATGGTGTCACCACCATTCGCGAGCCCGGAAGTTTTAACGGTCTTGACTGGGTTCAGTGGCATCAGCAGCGAGCGGCCGATAACCGCATTACGTCGCCCCGTATTATTCCTTACGTTGGCTTTGGTCAAGGCTGGGAAGAGCCTATTTATAACGCAGAGCAGGCGCGCGATTGGGTTCGTTACATTAAAGAGCGCGGGGCAAAAGGCATTAAGTTCTTTGGCGCTTCTCGTAAAGTGATGGAAGCGGCGCTGGACGAAGCCAATAAGCAAGGCTTAGGCACCATGATGCACCATGCGCAGCTGAATGTTATGTCAATGAACGCTCTCGATTCAGCGCGGCTGGGCTTAACTTCTATGGAGCACTGGTGCGGCTTGCCGGAAGCATTATTCGAGAATCAGGTGGTACAGGATTACCCGGCAAACTATAACTACAACAACGAGCAACATCGCTTTGAAGAAGCCGGTCGGCTATGGAAGCAGGCGGCAGAGCCGGGCTCTGAAAAGTGGAACTCCGTGCGCGACGAGTTGATTGAACTGGACTTTACCATCGATCCAACCTTAACCATTTACGAAGCCTCGCGTGACTTAATGCGCGAACGTCAGGCCATTTGGCACGATGAATACACCTTGCCGCGGCTGTGGGACTTTTTTGAACCGAGTCGTTACGCTCATGGCTCGTATTGGTTTGACTGGACCACTGACAATGAAATTGCGTGGAAAAAGAATTACCAGAAGTGGATGGCGTTTTTGAAAGACTTCCATGAAAGTGGTGGCCGCATTACCACCGGCTCAGACTCTGGTTACATTTATAAAACTTACGGTTTTGGTTATATACGTGAACTGGAGTTGTTGCGTGAAGCTGGCTTAAATGCGTTAGAAGTGATTCATGCGGCCAGTTTGGCTGGCGCCGAAGCATTGAACATGGAAGACGACATTGGTTCTGTGGCTATTGGTAAGAAGGCCGACATGGTTATTGTGAATGAAAATCCGATGGACAACTTTAAAGTGCTGTACGGGACCGGGCATTTCAAACTGGATGAGAATAACCAGCCTATGCGCACGGAAGGTATTCAGTACACCATTAAAGACGGCATCATTTTTGATGCTCAGCAACTGTTGGCAGATGTCAAAGCGATTGTTGCTGAAGAAAAGGCGATGCGCCAAGAATAAGGGTGGTTTCCCAAGGTGCCGCTGCTGGCTGTAGCCCTTGAACCCATTGGTTCAAGGCGGGGAGCAAATGGTATCTGCCGTAGGCTTCCCGGTTCATGCCGGGCTTGCACATGGCAGGCCAGTGATCCCCTTATAATACAAGCATCGGCTCAGGGACATAAGCCTGCTGGCTAACACCCCAGGAAACCGCAAAAGGGTTACAATGCGACTTCAGGTTAACAAGTACCAGGTTAACGATTACGCTGCGAGCGTTGTTCGCTCATTGCCTGCTCTATGGTTGCCTGAAGTAACTGAATTTTTTCTTCCAGTTTAGCTGTTTTAGCTGCCTGATCATTTTGATCCCGAATCCACTCGTGACACAAATTCAGGGCTGTCATGACCGCTATTTGTTCGACATTCGTTAGCTGCGTCCGTTCCTTGGTTTCTTCAAGTCTTTCATTAAGCGCATCTGCCGCTTGCTGTAACGCACTTTCCTGCCCGACAGGACATGCCACTTTATAATTACGTTCCAGCAATTTTATATCCATGGTTTTTGCGGTCATTCAAAGACTCCTTGCAACTGACTCAACAGCGTTGATGAGGGCATTATGGCATGAGCTACCGGTGTTTGTCAGCTAGCGATTATGTAAAGCCAGTGTTAGGATTAAGGCAAGATTAACCAAAGGCAGAATGTGAATGTCGACACGTTTTAATTATGACCGTTTAGTTGAACTTTACGCACAGTACGATATGACCCCGAGCGCATCAGAAGTGCAGGGTATGTTGACGGGGTTATTAGCCACTGGCAGCGATGCAAAAAGTGAAGATTTAATGACGCTAATGTCCGACCTTGCTTACGATGGACAGGGGATACCGGTTGAGCTAAAAAACTTACTACAACAACAGGCGGAAGAAATTGAGCATTCGCTGGGCGATGAAGATTTAGGCTATCGCTTACTGTTGCCGGACGATAATACGCCGTTGTCAGAGCGCTTAAATGCGCTGGCCGGTTGGGTCAATGCCTTTTTGGTTGGCTATGGCGTGAATCAGGAAAACATGACCAACTTAAGTGGTGATTTAAAAGAAGCCATTGAAGACATGGTCGAGCTGGCAAAAATTGAATTTACCGACGACGGTGATGAAGAGGAAGAGCGGGCGTACTTTGAAATTGTCGAGTATCTGCGTATTTCGGCCATGATGTGCTACACCGAACTGGGCCGAAAAGAGCACCCAGCGAACCAGCCTCCCAAAACTTTACACTAATCACTGACGGAGTTGAGGTCGTTGATGAGAGACGTTATTCCTCAGGATGAATTTAAACAGCGCCGGCAACAGCTTTTACAGTTATTGCCGGAACGTTCCATGGCGTTAGTCGCTGCACACAGTGAAGTGACGCGCAGCAACGATACCGAATACCCTTTTCGGCAAAACAGCGACTTTTTCTATTTAACCGGCTTTAATGAACCCGATGCGGTTTTGCTGCTGATCAACGACAATAAACCGCGCAGTGTTTTATTCTGTCAGGACAAAGATCCTAAACATGAAGTCTGGCACGGGTTACGCCTGGGTTATGAGAACGCGGTGGAGACCTTAGCGGTGGACAGCGCAGAAGACCTCGAGACCTTGCCGGAGCGTTTGCCGGAGTTACTGCAAGGCATTGAGTCCGCTTTTTATCCCATGGGAGAGAATTCAGTGCTGGCCGAACTGGTCGGTGATGCGCGCGACGAGCTCAGCGTAAAAGCCAGACGAAGCGGTAAATTAGGTCCACAAAGTTTATCGGACTTGAGGCCGCAACTGGACTCTCTGCGACTGATTAAATCGGCGAATGAAATTGCGGTAATGAAAGAAGCGGCTCGTATTAGTACTCAGGCGTTTCGCCGCATTATGTGCTTTGTCGAAGCCGGTAAGCAGGAATATCAGGTGGCGGCAGAATTGCACCATGAGTTTGCTATGAACGGCGCACTGCAACCGGCTTATGGTATTATCTGCGGCGGTGGTGCCAACGCCTGTGTCCTGCATTACACCGATAACCGTGACCCATTGCAAAACGGTGATTTACTGCTGGTGGACGCAGGTGCTGAATACCAGGGCTACGCGGCAGACATTACCCGCACATTCCCGGTCAATGGCCAATTTAGTGAACCGCAGGCCATACTGTATAACTTGGTGTTAAAGGCACAGCAGGCCGCCTTTGCGGAGGTGAAACCCGGCAGCAATCTGGTTCAGGCCAGCGAAGCGGCCGCCCGAGTTATCAGTGACGGCTTGACCGAACTGGGTATTTTGAGCGGCGATGCCGATGAGAACTTTAAAGAACAGCGCTGGAAAACCTACTTTATTCATGGGCTGGGCCACTGGCTGGGTCTGGATGTTCACGATGTGGGGCGTTATCGCAACAGTGACGGTGAACCCATTGCGTTTAAACCGGGCATGGTGCTGACGGTTGAACCCGGTGTTTATATTCCGGAAAGCGCCGATGTTGATTCCAAGTGGCGCGGTATTGGCATACGCATAGAAGACGATGTGGTGGTAACCGCCGATGGTTTTGACAATATGACCGCCGATGCTCCGAAAACCATTGAAGAGATTGAGACATGGATGAAAAGCCAGTAACTCAAACGGACGTTGCAATAGCCGGTGGCGGTTTGGTTGGCGCCTTAACCGGTCTGATGCTGGCGCAACAACGTCCCGACTGGCGCATTGTGGTGTGTGAACCACGAGCAGAGGGACCGCCCACCGACAAACGTATTATTGCGTTAGCGGCAGCCTCAGCTCAGCGGTTGCAGACGTTAGGTGTTCTCGAGGGCATTGAAAGTACGCCAATAAAGCATATTCACATTTCCGACCGCGGCTTTGCCGGTGCAACAGAACTGCATGCGCAGCAGGAGCAGGTTGATGCACTGGGCCGTGTGGTTGCTGCGTCTGAGCTGGTGAATAACTTGTATTTGAGTTGTCAGCAGCAAACCAATTTAACCTGGTTGTCGGGTGTTCGGCTCGAGTCGCTGCAACAGCAGCAAGAGCAAGTTGAGTTAACCCTGAATAACGGGCAACAGCTACAGACGAAACTGCTGATTGGCGCCGATGGCCAAAACTCGCTTGTGCGGGAACAACTCCGGTTAGAGTCCGATGTCTATAACTATGGTCAATTTGGCTGTATTGCCACGCTGGATCTTGAGCAACCCTTAAATGGCTGGGCTTTTGAGCGTTTTACAGAAGCCGGACCCATTGCGTTGTTGCCCATGCAGGGTAATCAGGCTTCACTGGTCTGGAGCTTTACCGAAGCGCAACGCGACGCGGCAGAGCAATGGTCAGACGCGGAGTTCCTGCGTCGTTGTCAGCAGGCGTTTGGCTACCGTGCGGGGCTATTCTCCGGGGTGTCCAGACGAGTCTTCTACCCACTCATTTTACGCCGTGCCAAACGGTCGGTGCACCATCGCAGTGTCATTATTGGTAACGCATCGCACGCGTTGCACCCTATTGCCGGGCAGGGCTTTAATCTGGGTCTGCGCGACACAGAAGAACTGTGCCAGTCGCTGGCGGCAACGGATGACCCGGGTAGCTTTAAAGCGCTGCAGCGTTACGAACAAAGTCGCGAGCAGGACTACCAGGCCATTATTAAGCTAACGGACGGCTTGGTTCGTGGGTTTTCCAACCATTACTGGCCAACGGTTCTTGGCCGCAACAGTGCGCTGATGTTGCTGCAGCACTGCGGCCCGTTGAAATCAGCCTTTGCACGCTTAACTATGGGAATGCGGCCATGACAATGAAACGCAAAAAAGTCGATGTCGTGATTGTGGGTGGCGGCATGATAGGCCTGAGCCTGGCAATTGGTTTGGCTCAGCAAAACCGCCGGGTGGTGGTGCTGGAACGGCATGCGCAACCTGAACTGTCCAACAAGCTGGCGCTGCGGGTGAGTGCATTAAACGATCGCAGTCGCGCCTTATTGAATCGCTGCGGTGCCTGGCCCTTGATACAGGCGCACCGCACCGGCCCTTACCAGAGTATGCAAGTGTGGGACAAAGACAGCCCGGCGCACATTGAATTTTCAGCAACGGAAATTAACGCTGCCGATTTAGGCGCTATTGCTGAGAATAACGTGGTCGAACATTTTTTATGGCAATGCGCTGAGCAGACCGGCGTTGAAATGTTACAGACAGACCAGTGGTCAATACTCAGTTCGGGTGATGAAACTACCCCGGTAGAAATTGATGTGGGTGAGTGGTTACTGTCGGCCGATCTGCTGGTCGGTACCGATGGCGGCCGCTCCAAAGTTCGTCAGCACACTGAGTTGCCATTAACGTTCTGGGATTACGGTCAGCAAGGCATTGTCGCGAACATCCGCACCGAACAGCCGCATAACGGCGTTGCGCGTCAGGTGTTTTTACCCACCGGGCCGCTGGCGCTGCTGCCAACGCCAGATCCTCATACCGTTTCTATTGTCTGGTCGGCGGATGAGGATCTGGCTTCTGAGTTACTTCATGAAGCGCCGGAACGTTTCGCTAAGCAGGTGGAGACCGAGTCAGGTCGAGTGTTGGGTGCCTGCGAATGCGTTTCTGAGGTTAAAGCTTTTCCGCTCAGAATGCAGTACGTTCGCCAGTGGTATCAGCATCGCATTGTGTTAGCCGGTGACGCCGCTCATACCATTCATCCTCTAGCCGGGCAGGGCGCTAATTTGGGCTTTGGTGATGTGAAAGCCTTAACCGCACAGCTTGAGGGCGTTAATTTGTCGTCGCTATCGCAACTGCAACGCTCGTTAAGTGCCTACCAGCGCGAACGAAAAGCCGACACACAGCTAATGATTGCCGCCATGGAAATGTTCAAACGCGGCTTTGGTACCGCTAACCCAGTGATAAAAGGGCTACGCGCCCTGGCTTTTGCACTGCCCAACAAGCTGACTTTCATAAAACGCAAATTAGCCGAAGTGGCTCTGGGGACAGAGAGATCGTAGCCTGACGTTCACGTCAGGTGAGATGCTTAAATCCTGGCCTTCAGATAATCAGCTAACTGTGAAGCTGCGCTCGAAGACCCGCCAGCCAAACGCATAATGACGTTAACCGAGCCGGGATCGGGTAAGGGCCGGTTGTCGGGGAAGCTTTCTAAAATGGGAATATCTTGTGGCACGGTGCTTTTAGCCAGCACGGTCATTCCCAATCCACTATTGAGCGCGGCCGTTAAACCGGAAAAGTCGGTGTTGGTGTAAGTGATACGGTAAGGCTGATGGGTGCGCTGCAAACTTTGTTCTGCGCGGCGGCGGTAAATGCAGCCTTCCGGGGCAACTACCATCGGCCAGCTGGGTTGCTCTAATAAGCCGGGTAACCCCACCCAAACCAATTCTTCGCGCTGAATCAAAACATCGCTTTTATTGGTTTGTTCGCGCAGTGCAAGAATAATATCGAACTGTTGCCCAAGCCCGGACAGTAAGTCTTTACTCAGTGCGGAGGTTACCTGCAGTGTGACCTGTGGGTACACCTGAGCAAACTGGCCAAGCACTTTGGGCAGCAGACTGGAGGCAAACTCGCTGGTAATACCCAGCCGCACTTTACCACTGACTTGTTGGGGCTCGAATTGTGCCCAGGCCTGATCATTCAGTGCCAGCATACGCTGAGCGTAATCGAACAGCAGATCGCCGTCGGCGGTGAGCGCAAAGCCGCTGCCTTTTCGGGTCAGTAGCTCAACACCCAGTTGTTGTTCCAGTTTTTTCAGCTGCAGGCTAATGGCAGGCTGCGAACGCCCCATGCGCTCTCCGGCCAATGTCATACTGCCTAATTCTATAACCGCACTAAAACTGCGTAAGGCTTCTAAGGATAAATGTTTCATTGGCTCACTTTATAAAGTCATGACCAGTTATTTGAAAAATTAATACCATTATAAGCATTATTGATTTTAAGTTTAAGCAAATCACGCCTATAATTTGCGCCCATACACACGCACATAAAGTGAACAGAATAAGGAACACGGTATGGGTAGCAAAACGCCACTGTACGATGCACACGTTAAAGCGGGTGCAAAAATGGTTGATTTTCACGGCTGGGACATGCCGCTGAACTACGGTTCACAAATTGAAGAGCACCATGCTGTGCGCCGTGACTGCGGTGTTTTTGATGTGTCTCACATGACCATCGTTGACGTTGAAGGCCCTCAGGCTCAGGCGTTTTTGCGCTACCTGCTGGCTAACGATGTTGCCAAGCTGAAAACCGAAGGCAAAGCACAATACACCAGTATGTTGAATGAAAACGGTGGTGTTATTGATGACTTAATCGTGTATCACTTTTCAGAGACTTCATACCGCATGGTGGTTAACTCTGCGACACGTGACCGCGACCTGGCCTGGATTGAAAAAGTAGCGGCCGAGTTTGATGTCACCACCAAAGAGCGTGACGACATGGGTATGTTAGCTTTACAGGGCCCTAAGGCCGCTGAAAAAATCCAAACGGTTTTAACCAGCGATCAGTACGCTGAAATTGACGGCATGAAGCCTTTTGTGGGCAAAGACGTTGGCGATTACTTTATTGCGACCACCGGGTACACCGGCGAAAAGGGTTATGAAATTGTGGTTCCTGCGGACCAGCTTGAAGCGCTGTGGGATGCTCTGCTAAAAGCAGACGTTGCTCCTTGTGGACTGGGCGCACGTGATACCCTGCGCTTAGAAGCTGGCATGAACCTGTACGGTCAGGATATGGATGAAGAGATCACGCCGCTGGAAGCCAACATGGGCTGGAGCGTAGCGTTTGAACCGGCTGACCGTGACTTTATTGGCCGTAAAGCATTAGAGCAGAAAAAAGCAGAAGGCCACGACAAGCTGGTTGGCCTGGTGATGGAAGAGAAAGGCGTGCTTCGCCATGGTCAGAAAGTGACCGTTGAAGGTGGCGAAGGCATCATCACTTCTGGTACATTCTCGCCTACGCTTGGTTTCTCGGTTGCAATGGCTCGCGTTCCATCTTCTGTTGGTGATACAGCGGAAGTAGAAATGCGTAAGAAACAAATGCCGGTGAAGGTGGTTAAGCCAGGTTTCGTCAGAAACGGTCAATCTGTTTTATAATCGAATAAGATTCAATACATTCCGGCTATGCCGGTTAGAAGGAAAGTAAAATGAGCAATATTCCAGCAGATCTGAAATACGCATCAACCCACGAGTGGGTCCGCGATGAAGGCGACGGTACCTTTACTGTCGGTATCTCTGAACACGCGCAGGAACTTCTTGGCGACATGGTGTTTGTTGAGTTACCAGACGTGGGCGATAAAGTTGCCACAGGCGACGACATTGCTGTCGCTGAATCAGTAAAAGCGGCGTCAGACATTTACGCACCAATGACCGGTGAAGTGGTTGCGGTTAACGAAGATCTGGAAGATGCCCCTGAAACGGTTAACAACGACCCTTACGGTGATGGCTGGTTATTCCGCATAAAAGCAGAAGACAGCGGTGAGCTGGACAACTTGTTGGACGCAAACACCTACGAGGCTTCAATAGACGAAGACTGAGGCCATTGGCGCATAGCACCAATGACACAGAGCGTCCTGAGCCCCGGAAATTAGCCGGGGTTCATTGTTTCTTAATTCCGATAAGTTTTCGATAAATTCCCGATAAATGTACGAGGCCGAGTTACATGAGCAGTACTACCCTGACGCAACTAGAACACCACGATGAATTCATCAGCCGCCACATTGGGCCAAGCGCCGATGAGCAAAAAGCCATGCTGGCTGAACTGGGTGTTGATTCTTTAGAGGCACTAACCAAAGACACGGTACCTGGTGCTATTCTTCGTGAACCCTTCCTGAAAACCGGGGAGCCGCAAACGGAACGTGAAGCTCTTGCTCGCCTTAAAGGCATTGCGAAAAAGAACCAAATTTGCACCTCGTACATTGGTATGGGCTACTACGACACCGTAGTGCCTAACGTTATTTTGCGTAACGTGCTGGAAAACCCGGGTTGGTATACAGCGTACACGCCGTATCAGCCGGAAATTGCTCAGGGCCGTCTAGAAGCGCTGCTTAACTTCCAGCAAATGACCATGGACTTAACCGGCCTGGATTTAGCCAGTGCGTCGTTGCTTGATGAAGCAACCGCCGCAGCCGAAGCTATGGCCATGGCGAAACGTGTTTCTAAAAACAAAAAATCGAACGCGTTTTATATTGCCGATAACGTTTACACGCAAACTATCGACGTAGTGAAAACCCGTGCAGAATACTTTGGTTTCGACATTATTGTTGGACCAGCGCGTGAAGCGTCTGACCACGATGTGTTCGGTGCCTTGTTGCAGTACCCTGACAAGCAAGGCCAGCTGCACAATATTGAACAGTTGATTGGTGAGTTGCAGGAGAAAAAGGCCATTGTCGCCGTTGCTTCTGACCTCATGAGCCTGTTGATGGTGAAAGCACCGGGTGAAATGGGTGCCGACATGGTGTTCGGTAACGCCCAGCGCTTTGGTGTCCCTATGGGCTACGGTGGTCCTCACGCAGCGTTCTTTGCTACTCGTGACAAGTTTAAGCGCTCACTGCCTGGCCGCATCATTGGTGTTTCTAAAGACTCGCGCGGACGCCCTGCGTTACGTATGGCTATGCAGACTCGTGAGCAGCACATCCGCCGCGAAAAGGCGAACTCCAACATTTGTACCGCGCAGGTTCTGCTGGCGAACATGGCGTCTTTCTATGCCGTTTACCACGGTCCTGACGGTTTGCGCCGCATTGCCAACCGTATTCACCGGTTAACCGACATTGTTGCGTTAGGCATGCAGGACAAAGGCGTGGAGCTGGTGAACAGCCACTGGTTCGACACCTTAACCTTTGAAATGAAAGAAAACGCAGCAGACGTGTTGGCTCGCAGTAAAGCGCTGGGCGTTAACTTGCGTGTTGACGGCGAAGGCGTATTTGGTATCAGCCTGGACGAAGCAAAAACTCGTGACGACGTTGAAACCTTATTCGCAGCTCTGTTTGGCGAAAACCACGGTTTAGACATTGATATTTTAGATAGCCGCGTTGCCGGTGGCGACGTGGAATCCATTCCTGCTGACTTAGTGCGTACCTCTCAGTATCTGCAACACCCGGTATTCAATGAGTACCACTCAGAAACTGAAATGCTGCGTTACATTAAAAAGCTGGAAAACAAAGATTTAGCCCTGAACCATTCCATGATTTCACTGGGTTCATGCACCATGAAGCTGAACGCTACAGCAGAAATGATTCCGGTTACCTGGCCTGAGTTTGGTCAGTTGCACCCGTTCTGCCCGGCAGAACAGGCCGAAGGGTATTACGAGCTGGTTGAAACCTTGTCTGAATGGTTAATTGATGTGACTGGCTACGATGCTATGTCTATGCAGCCGAACTCGGGTGCGCAGGGCGAGTACGCCGGCTTACTGGCTATTCAGAAATACCACGAAAGCCGCGGCGACGGGCACCGCAACATTTGCCTTATTCCAAGTTCGGCTCATGGTACCAACCCGGCTTCCGCTCAGATGATGAACATGAAAGTGGTGGTGGTTGACTGTGACAAGCACGGCAACGTGGACATGGACGACCTGAAAGCTAAAGCCGAAGAAGCAGGCGATAACCTGTCGTGCATTATGGTGACTTACCCGTCAACGCACGGTGTTTACGAAGAAGGCATTAAAGACATTTGTGACCTGGTTCACAGCTACGGCGGTCAGGTTTACATGGATGGTGCCAACATGAACGCGCAAGTGGGTGTTACCTCTCCGGGTTACATTGGCTCTGATGTATCGCACCTGAACCTGCACAAAACCTTCTGTATTCCGCACGGTGGCGGTGGCCCGGGTATGGGTCCTATTGGTGTTAAACAGCATCTGGCTGAGTTTTTGCCAAACCACTCGGTTGTGAATATTGAAGGCCCTAAAGCAGGTAATGGCGCGGTGTCTGGTGCTCAGTTTGGTAGCGCGAGCATTCTGACCATTTCCTGGATGTACATTGCCATGATGGGCGGACGCGGTTTACGTGAAGCCTCAGAAACGGCTATTTTGAACGCCAACTACCTAGCTGAGAAGCTGAGCAAGCACTTCAAAATTCTGTACCGTGGCCGTAACAACCGTGTGGCGCACGAATGCATCATTGACTTGCGCCCAATGAAAGACGCCGCCGGCATTGCCGAAATTGATGTGGCTAAGCGTTTACAGGACTACGGCTTCCACTCGCCAACCATGAGCTTCCCGGTAGCGGGTACTATTATGGTTGAGCCTACAGAGTCTGAGTCTAAAGCCGAGCTGGACCGCTTCATTGAAGCCTTAGTCAGCATTAAAGCTGAAGCCGAAAAAGTGGCTGCAGGCGACTGGCCAAAAGACAACAACCCACTGGTTAACGCACCACACACTCTGGCCGACATTACCGACGCCGAGTGGGACCGCCCATACGACCGAAAAACAGCGACGTATCCGGTAGAAGCCGTTGGCTACGATAAGTTCTGGCCAACCGTAAACCGTATTGACGACGTGTTCGGCGACCGTAACCTGATGTGCTCATGCCCGAGCATTGAAGAGTATAGGTAAACTTTGTGATGTAGCCTGACGTTCACTTCAGGTGCTATATCTCACTGACATGAATCTGAAGCCCGCTTTTTAGCGGGCTTTTTTGGTCTACACGGTTTATTTTTCAACAGGATTAGTCAGTGAGAAAGTTTCTTTGAGCTGCTACAGAAGCAGCGATCTTTGTACACCTGCCGGCACTGTTAGCACAACTTGGCTTAGAAGCGATAGCTCAAGGTGACGCTGAAATTACGCGGTGCGCCGTATTGGAACTGGTTATAGAAGCCGAGCTGGCTGTAATAGCTTTTGTCCAACGCGTTATCCAGATTGGCTCTCAGGCTCAGCTGTTTATTGATTTTATATCTCGCCATTAACTTCACTAGCGCGTAACTACCTTGTTCCACTTCGGCTGTACTATTATCTGGTTTGGAGACTTGGTTGTAGATGTGACTCTGCCAGTTCACGCCAGCGCCTATGCGCAGTCCGTTAAGCCATCCATCAAACTCATAGCCGGTAAAAAGCTTGAGTTGCTGCTCCGGATTGATGGTGTTAATTCTTTCGCCATAGGGGTCTTCGGTTTCAAACTGAGTGTAGCCTAAATAAATGTCCCAATTTTTATTGATAGAGCCATTTGCTTCAAACTCAAAACCGCGAGTCTGAGTATCGTCGACGCCGCGATAAATGGGAATAGTGCTGTTTGGCAAGGTTTCACCGGTTTGTTCTCCGACATTATCTTGACGGATCTCAAAGCCAGCTAACGACAAATCGAGAGCGTCGCCGAACAGAGTGGCTTTGATTCCGGCCTCATAATTGATGCCCTTAATAGGATCCAGATAACTGCCATCGGTCTTGACCTTGCTTTGCGGAGTAAAAATGTCCGTGTAATTGGCATACAGAGCGTACGCCTCACTCAAGGCATAGGTGAGTCCCAGATAGCCCGTGAATTCATTATCGATTTTATAGTCATGTGTGGCCCCAAAATTGTCCTGATCGGTTTCCCAGTTATCTAAACGCCCACCGAGTACAACAGACAAGGCTGTGCTCAGCTCAAGCTGAGACGCGACATACACTGCCTGTTGCGTGGTTTCGCCCCATGAACCATACAGCACTTCATCGCTCCATTGTGGTCTTGGGTAATCGAAGTTGGATTTGCTAAAGTCTCCCAGTGTTGGTTTGGGACCGAGGGCGCTATAGTAGGGGTTGGCAAAATTCTGCTCCTGTTGATTGGTACCGGCCACCAGTTGGTGGTTGCGGCCAAAGGCATTAAAGCTTCCTGTCAGCTTGAGATCGATGGTGTGCTGGGTGCGACTTCCGTCGATAAAGGCCATAGAGCCGGGGATCATGCCCTCGTTGCTGACGGGATCCGGATTCCCTGTCGGCCAGAGCACATCATATTCCAGGCTGTTGTCGCCGTAGATGTAACTGCCTTTAAGGCGCCAATCTGAATTGAAATGATGCTCCAAAGTGACAAAGCTGTTGAGCGCGTTTGTCTCAGCTGAGGCCCAACTTGGGGCGGTAGAGACATGCCGGTCGTAATCGGTACGGTTACCGTCGCTATAAAACAGTGGCAATCCGCCGGACATGGTGCCCTCTGGTTTAGTATGTTGAAAATCACTACCCAGAGTCAGCAGGGTATTGGTTCCCAAATCCGCTTCCAGAATGCCGTAAAGGGTTTGCCGTTGTTGCTCATATCTGTCCTGCCAACTGTCTTTGTCCTGATAAGCCAATACGATTCGGCCGCGGACGGAAGCGTTCTGATTGAGTCCGCCAGAGAGATCGATCACACTGCGCAGCATGTCCCAGGAACCGCCGCTTATACTGATGTTTCCCTGAAAGTTTGTCGTGGGACGTTTTCGCACTAAATTGATGGCGGCAGAGGGGCTACCGGCGCCAAGCATCAAGCCGGTGGCGCCACGCACTATTTCGACACGTTCATAAAGAGCACTGTCCATCAGATTATCACCGTAATTAAAGCGGGTGTCATAGGTGGTTGGAACGCCATCATAAAGAATGCTGCTGACCGAGATTCCGCGAGCGCTGACGGAATATCTGTCGTTGTCAGAGGGACGGGCGTTAACTCCGGCAACACTGGTCATTACATCGATGACAGAATTAAGCTGTTGGTCGTTAATCGCTTTGGCGGTTACCGCGGTGACAGACTGTGGCGTCTCTAGAAACGAGAGATTCATGCCGGTAGCCGTACTCATATCGCTCGCTTTGTAGCTCATGGGCTCGCTTTGGGTACCGACCACCGTCAATATCTCTAGCTCTTTTGCTTCGCTCTTGTCGGTGGCGAATGCAGGGGCACACATTAAGACAGAGCAGAACAGGGCAATTGGGGTTGGTCTGAAGTAATGAGAGGGTTGCATATTAATATCCATTTTTCTGTTAATCCTTGAATGGTTTATAAAGCTGATTTGGCAAGGTTTTCGGCCTTAGTTGGTTTTACGCCAAAGCTATGGCTGGCGGTAAAACGGTGAAGCGGATTCTCAATATCGCCGGCAAACCTTAGGTTTTGTTCTCTGTCTTCGAGATCGATCATCTGCTGGTTGTTGTTGAGCTGGATACGGTTCAGACAAGTGCGTACAAAGGTCGCTTGGAATAGGTCGTAGCGGTGATATTTATCAGCAAACTGAGGGTGGGATGCTTGATACTCTCTCACTTTATCGGCGACTAGCGCCCAAAATCCATGCTCACTAAGGCTGGTGTGGCGATCGAGTAGTGGCGCTATAAAGCGGAAAATACAGTCAAAAATATCCAGTAGTATGTAGTTGAGCTTCATATCTTCTTCGAGCGATACGGCCAACTCTGCCACATGTTTTGGTAACGACGCACTGCCGTTGAGAATCGCAACTTCTTCGCCAATGTCCTTCATCAATATAGTGACAGGCACCTTTTCATCCAGCACGAGAATAAGGTTTTCTCCGTGAGGCATAAACACCAGATCGTAGGCAAAGAAGGCGTGCAGCAGGGGCTGTAGGTAGAGGTCCAATAGGCGACTCACCCAGTCGTGAGCGCTCAGGGGAGAGGCCTGAATAAGTGCCGCCAAGAGGCTTTGTTGCTGGCTATCTTGGTGCAGAAGGGCCGCTAGGCTCATTAGTTGCTGCCCCGGTTTTACCAAAGGCTCGCCTCTGAATCTGAGATCATAGGGACTTTCACGCCACAGCGCCGAGAGCATTTTCTTGTAGGGAGTATCTTTCTCCAACGCTTGCTCATAGTACCTGTGGTGGTAGCCGATAGCGGCTATCTCCCTGAGCAGAACAAATCTTTGATTGGCAAAGAAGGGGTCGCTGTTAATAAGCTCGGCGACAAACGCGTTGATTTTGGGCGTACGATTCATGTAGTAGGGCGATAAGCCCCGCATAAACCCCATGTTGAGAATGGAAAGTGCCGTCTTTACGTAACAGCGTTTGGGTTGGCTCAGGTTGAAGAAGGTGCGGATGGATTGCTGTACTTGATATTTATCACGGCCTCGGCCTAAGTAAATGAGGCGGTCGCGGGCTAGGTCGGCAGCAAATATGCGACTGACCTTTTCGCGCCACTGCCACGGATGAACAGGTATTAGAAAATAATCGTCGGGATTTTTGCCCTGCTGTTGAATTTTCTGCTCATACTGTAGCAACAGATCGTCGCCCAACTCGTCTAGCAGTAGTTGGCTATAGTCGAGCCCTTCTATCAAAGCCAGACTAGTGTGTTCTTTGCTGACTGCTAGCCACTCAAGTTGCAGCGGTTGACCGCTCTCTGGACTAAAAGCGTGACAGTCAACGGCGTCAAAGCCTATGCGGCCATTGTTGGCAACAAATACAGGGTGGCCTTCGGTCATAGCCGCTTCTATCTGCTGGTAATCACAATCAACCAGTTCCTCTACTGGTTTTGCCTGCCATAGAAGTTTGAAGGACTTGCTATAGAGGGTGCTGGTAATCTCCTCAAGATAAGTGGGCAGTAGTGCATCGCTTATGCCAAGACGATCCTTCAGAGCAATGATTAGTAGCATGGCGTCTGGCTGCTGTTGTTCGCCGTCTTTGAAACACTCGATAGACTCTGGCTCTATCTGCAGGTGGTCTAATTGATAGCGGCGTCCAGTGAAACGATAGCAAAGCTGGCCATCAGGCGTATCCAGATGGAATTGCCAACTTGCCTGCTGTTCTCGATCTTTTTGTGGCAATAGCTCTGGAACCAATAGTCGTTCATGATTAAATTCGCTTATAATTTTGGCTAGCAGATGGCGGCTTGCCAAATTCCAGATGGTCGGTGTCAAATGGCTGATATGGGTTTGGTCGATAATGGGCACTGTCATTGTAAGGTTCCTTTTGTTACTGCGGCATTGAAGCTAGGCAGGGTGCAAAAACCCAGCATGGCTTTTTTGTTTTTCAGTTGAATGGCTTGGCTGTAGTAGATGCCTACCGTCCGGTTCAGCGGATGTATCTTTTGGTTGTTAATATCCGGCTCAACGACTAGGCGCACAAAGCCTAAGTGTTGTAGTATCAACGAAACCACGGCCGTAATTGCTCGGCGACTGAAGCCGCTCTGGGGTTTACTGGCAGGGGCCAGCAGTAAATGCATACCGCAATCACCGTTTTGGCATTCATAGTGTTTCCCTACTTCATCGAAGCGAGGATCGTACAGCTCGGTATAAAGCACAGGTTCAGTGCCTCGATAGGCCATCAAGCCGAATTTACTTGTCGTAGGAGCAAGCTCGGAACGCCGCTCAGCAGACGTCATAGACTGTGCTCCCCAGAAGGCGGCGTAGTCGCGCTCGAGCCAGCCGTTGAGCGTGTCAAAGTGCTCGCTTTCTTGATATGCGCAAAAGTCAAAGCCATTCACCTTAAGACGCTTGCCCAGCGTAAAACCGCATCTTGCACTGAAGTCGGTCGTTTGGGGAGATGAGCGAACTGTTGTCTGAGAGGCCATCAGGAGACCTCCCGCTGCAACTGCTGATTCGTGCTCCCCGGGATTCCAAAGCTCTGGAAGGCGATTTGCTTCTCTATATGGTAAGGCGCTTCCCCCAAGATTTGCCGTAGTATTGTGGCATTGCGATAGCAGCCCATGCCCAAATCCGGTGAGCACAAGCCATGGGTGTGCAGCCCTAGATTTTGGACAAAAATTCGCCCGGCCTTGTCTATGTGGTAATGGCGTTGAACATCTGGCTGACCCTCTGGGTCGAACAGCAGTTGCGAGTGGAGCGGCTCGAGAAAATCTGGCAGTCGGTAGCAATAACCGGTAGCCATCACCAATGCCGAGGAGGTCAGTTCAAAATCTTGCGCAAGCTCTGTGTGCCTGCAACCCAGCAACAGTTGTTGTCCGTCGCTGTGAACGCGTTGCAGAACCGTGTTGGTCAGCAGCTGCACATCGAAGTCACAATGCAAGCGTTTTTGATAGAGCAGATCATAGATGTTGTTGATCAGATCGGCGTTGATCCCCTTATAGAGATTCTTCTGTGAATTGATAATCTCGCGGCGCTGAGCTTGGGGAAGAGCGTGGAAATAATCGATATAATCCGGAGAAGTCATTTCCAGCGTCAGCTTGGTGTACTCAAGCGGTAAGAACCTTGGCGAGCGGGTGAGCCAGCGTAAACGATAGCCGTATTTGTCAATATCCAGCAGTAAGTCCTCAAAGATCTCCGCTGCGCTCTGGCCACTACCAACTATGGTGATCTCACTCTGGCTCTGCAGCGTCTCCTTACGATGCAGGTAGTTAGCTGAGTGCATGACCCGACTGTCTGCACTGGGACAGAAATGAGGCATCCAGGGCTGAGTGCCGGTTCCCAGCACCAGATGACGAGCGCGGAAGGTCCGTTCTTCGGCTCTAGCTGTGTCCTGGCCTTTGATCAGGTAGGTGTCGGTTTCCGCATCGAAACTGGTCTGGGTGACCTTGAAATTAAATCGAAGGTTGCTGAGCTCAGCGCAGACCCACTGACAGTAGAGGTTATATTCCTGCCGTGGCAAGAAGAAGCTTTCGCGGATGTAGAAGCTGTACAGCCGGCCGGTTTGTTTGGCGAAGTTGAGATAACTATAACGACTGGTAGGATCGGCCATGGTCACCAAATCCGACATGATGGGGGTCTGCAACCTGGATGATTCCAGCAGCATACCGGGGTGCCAGTCGAAACCATCGTTGGCATCGACAAACAGGCATTCAAGATCCTCTAGCGGCTCGGCCAAGGCCGCCAAACTTAGGTTAAATGGGCCTATTCCTATACCCAGAATATCGTAGGTTTTCGTTTGCATCGGTTCGTCCTCAGGCGCTGGAAGGGGCGCCGGTCTTGTAATAACGGGCCTGCTCACGGCCAATTTTGCTGATATCGGTCAATACGGCTTCGATCTTTTCGAGACGAGTATGAGGATTGAGCAGGGTAAACTTGAGGTACTGACTGCCGGCCACCTTGGTAGCGGCAATCATGGCCCGCCCTTCGCGAGCCAGGCGGCCACGGATATGGCGGTTGCACTGATCCAGTTGGGTGCTATCAAGTGTCGGATCATTGAAGCGAAACACTAAGGTCGTCAATGAAGGGCGTTGAGCCGCCTGCAGTTCAGGGAAGCGCCAAAATCTCTCATAAAGGGCTGCCGTGGTGGCAATCAGGTTATCGAACATTTCGCCTATGGCATCCGGCCCAGCCGCTCTTAAACTCAGCCACAGCTTAAGAGCATCAAACCTGCGGGTGGTCTGCAGGCTTTTGTTGACCAAATTCGGCACACCGGCCTGAGCCTGACACTTGGGGTTGAGGTAATCGGCATGATAGGTGAGATAACCCAGCATCCCTTTGTCTTTAACCAATAACGCTGAGCAGCACACTGGTTGGAAAAAGGATTTATGAAAATCCAGACTGACCGAGTCGGCGAGCTCTATACCTTCGAGGCGTTGGCGCTGGGTCGGTGATAGCAACAGGGCACCGCCGTAAGCCGCATCTACATGCAGATAACAATCAAACTCTTGGCACAGTGCGGCTATGGGAGATATCGGATCTATGGCGCCAAAGTCTGTGGTCCCTGCGGTGGCGACCACGGCGATGGTAATTAATCCTGCAGCTTTGAGTTGTCTGAGTTTGCTTGCCAATATCTTGGGATCCATGCGCCGGTTGGAATCACAACCTATGCTCACCACGGCTTCGTGACCCAGCCCCAAAAGCGAGGCGGCCTTTTGAATGCTGAAATGGCTGAATTCAGAGCATAGGATGCGGTAATGGCGGGCATTGGGTGACAGGCCTGCCAAGACATTGCCTCTGTGACCCGGCTCGCGACTGCCTGCTAGTTCTCTGGCAAGCAGCAGCGCCATCAGATTGGATTGGGTACCGCCTGTGGTAAATACGCCATCGGCAAATTCTTGAAAACCCACACGTTGGCAGACCCAGTCGATAACCTTTTGTTCTATCAAAGTGCCGCCGGCGCTCTGGTCCCAGGTCTCCACTGCGGTATTGATGGCTGAAGTCAACTGTTCCGCCAATAGGGATGTGAGCATCACAGGGCAGTTGAGGTGGGCCAGGTAGTCTGGATGTTGAAAATAAATGGCATGGCTTAGATAAAGGGTGTCGATCTCAGCCAGAACCTGCTCAATGTTCTCCAAAGGATGATCGAGATCGATGTTGGAAAATGCTTTTTGCAGCTCTTCGGGGCGAATACCGCTGCTGGGACCATCGAGTTGTTCAAGGCGATTTTTTAAGGTCTCCATCCCCAGCTGCATCAAGCGGGTATAGTGGTGCTCAGGAGCTATACCAAAGAGCTCGGTGTGGGGAGCGAACTGCAGATGACCGGCGGTACCATAGCCTGGGTCATTGCTTGCCCTTTCAGATTCTATGCTGGTACGTGCCACTTTTGCCTCCTTTGCAATTGATTCAAGTCTGTCATCAATGACAAGTCATCCAGGGATAGGAACAGTCACAGTAACGGTCCTCCCCCGGACTATTCCTTTTTGACCGCCGCTCTCTCGGCAGTGCGGAAAGGCTAGCACGCGGTTAAATGCAAATGCAAATGATTCGCAATTGATCTTTTGTAAAGATGTTACTGGTCTGATTAGAAGCTGCTTAAAATGGTGGGATTACAATTTGATCCTTCAGACACCCTCGCAATATCGCTCCTGTTTGATGTTCCTATTTCAGCGACTTTTTAGTCACATTAGCTTTGCTAACCTGTCAGCGCTTCACTAATTTAATAAGAGCAGATAGCTGGAGGAACAGGAAATGGGCAGGCACTTTAAACAGGTATCGTTGTTAATCTTGTGGGGCTTTTTAATGAGCTTCCCACTTTTTACGCACGCCGCAGAAGATCCCGGAGCGCTGACTTTTATCATTAAAGATCAGAAGACTGACCGTCCGCTGCCAACTGTGCAAATTACGCTCACGGAACGCGAAACCAATTCCGCACAATCGGTAGAAACTGACTCACAAGGTCGTGTTGTTGTTGAAGAACTCGACCCCGGCCTTTATTCCGTTAGCGTAGCCAAAGACGGGTTCGCTCCAGCTTATGAACCAAGCATCCGCGTTATCACTCGTAAGAATGTGAAAGTTGAGTTTGAACTTGTTGAACAGGCCATTGAGAGACTGCTGGTTCAAGGGCAACGCGCCGAAGCGTACGGGTCCGGAAGCAGTACCTATATTGACAGAGAAGCCCTGCGAAGTGCTGTTGGCGGTGGGGCCGATCCACTCCTTTCGCTGGACGGTTTACCGGGCCTGGCATCCGCCAGTGAGTTTGCGAGCTTCAGCGTGCGCGGCCGTGGCCCAAGAGACAATTTGTTATTTGTTGATGAGTTTCCGTTTGATAAAGCGATTCACTTTGATGCGACCCTGGGTGAAGAAGAAGATATAGGTGGCGGCGGTCGTTTCTCGATTTTCGCACCGAACGTGATTAGTGGCGCCGAGTTTTCACCGGGTGGCTGGAGTGCCGCTTATGGGGGCCGGGCTGCATCCTTGCTCAAGCTGGAAGTCGCCGATGGTAACCCAAGCCCTTCAGCCAGTTTTCGCTACGACCTTGCGGGCTATGAAGTAGGTTACGATGGTCCGAGTGGTATCACCGAAGACTCTACCTTACTGGTTTCTGCCCGAAGACTCGATTTCGGTCAGTTATTTGAAACCATTGAAGAGCTTGATATCGGAGAGCCGGTATTGCGCGACGTCATCGTAAAGTCGGTCACACCCATTAACGATAAGCACACGTTAGAAGTTCTGCTGATAGACACACACGAGGACTATACGCGTGGCGTGACTCATGTTGCCGAATCGCCGAATTTCGAAGATACGGCACTGCAAGACTCTGAACAAGACAGCGATTTGTACGGCCTGACATTGCGGTCGTGGATTGGTGAGAACTCTATCTGGACTAACAAGGTTTATTATCGCAAAAGCGACAAAATTAGCTCAGAGGGTGAAGCCTTTCCTGAGCGTGTTCCGGAAGGAGCCCCCGCGTCGAGTTTTCCTGTGCGTGAAAACATTATTACTATTGGTGAGGGTGAAACTGAAATCGGCTTGCGCAGCGACTTCGAGACAATGAACCAATGGGGTTTGTTAAGTGCAGGTGTTCGATTAACGCAACTTGAACTGGATTATGACACCGTTTTAGACGGCGACTGGATCCGGTATGTTTACGACGACGATGATTTTCGCCCCGACCCTGATCAGAAATATATTGTCTTGATGCCTGAAAACATCAATTCGTCACTGGTTCAAAAAGAGACGAACTATGCAGGGTACGTTGAGCAGGTTTTTGAGTTCGGTGATTGGGATGTTAGTACCGGATTGCGCTTAGAGCGCGACGGCTTTGCCGACGAAAGCCTGGTTTCGCCCCGTTTCAGCGCAAACTGGCGGCCAAGTACAACAATGAGATACTTCGCGACCGCGGGGCTCTTTCATCAGTCGCCACGGTTTTTAGACCTGGCTGCGAATGAGTCGAACAACCTTGAGAACGAAGAAATCACGCACAGCAGTGTCGGGTTTCAGTTCTTCCCGAGCAAGAGCTGGTCGGTGCTGACAGAAGCCTATTACCAGAGCCTTGATAACCTCGTGGTAGACCTTGATAGAGCCAACGGAACGTTCGCTAATATCGGTGACGGTACATCTTACGGCGTTGATATTGTGGCCAACGGTATGATTACCGAGGGCATTTACGCTACCGCGACTTACTCCTATAACGATGCCGTAGTCGACCGCAAAGACGGCCGCGGTGAGGTTGCTGCAGAATTTAGTCGCGACCATGTCGCAACGCTCGGCTTAACCTGGGAAATCAACGACCGCTGGAAGGTGGCCGGGCGCTACAAATACTTGTCCGGCAGGCCAGATGACAACTTTATTATTCACGCCGACGTGCTGGGACCAGGGCAACCTTTGCGCTACTCTAAAGAAATAACAGAGCGTAACATTGGTCGTAAAAGTGGCTCGGGCATATTTAACCTTCGAGTAGATTACCGACGTGCCGTTGGCCCGGTTGATGTAACCGCGTTTCTTGATGTTATTAACGTAACGGCGGCGTCTTCGAGCGACGACACCGAATTTGACTATCGCCGGGGCGTGCAAGTGGATGACGATAGCGAAGCGGAACCACTTATTGGCCTGCGATTTGATTACGCCTGGTAAGGAGAACACTAAATGGGACAGGCGCTTGCAGCGACGCCGATTAGGGCTTTGATTGTCGAAGACAATCGCGACATTTGCGGCAACATTGCCGAGTACCTTGAAAGGCATCATTATATTTTGGATTTTGCTTATGATGGTACAAGCGCGCTGCAGCTGGCGCTGTCGAACTCGTTTGACGTAATTGTTCTGGATTTGATGCTTCCAAGGATGGATGGTCTCAGCGTTTGCCAGAAATTGCGTGACGAGGCCGAATTAGAAACGCCCATTCTGATGCTAACAGCACGGGATACGCTGGACGATAAACTCAAAGGCTTTACTGCGGGAGCCGATGACTATTTAAGCAAACCCTTCGAGTTACAAGAGCTGCATGCCCGTTTGCAAGCGCTGTACAAACGCAGTCACAGAAAAGCGACCAACCTGTTAACCGTCGGGGATTTGAGGTTGAACCGGTCCACGCTGCAGGTGCATCGCGCCGGCCGGCATATCGATATTACGCCTGCCGGCATAAGGCTGCTGCAACGAGTGATGGAAGCGGCGCCGTCTGTGGTGTCTCGCGATGAGCTCGAAACCCTGTTATGGGCGGACGAGCGCCCCGATGGTGATGCACTCCGCTCACATATGTATAAGTTACGGCAGGTTATCGACAGGCCGTTCGACAACGCGCTCATTCATACGGTGCATCGTATTGGCTATCGAATTGCTGAGGAACCGGAGTAATGTACCGTCACAGTTTACGCAAGCGTGTGGCCATTGCATTTGCGGTCTGTGTGGCTGTACTCAGTGTGGTTTGGGGGTTCGCTTTCTTCGCTGCCATTAAGCTGAGCGAAGATAGGGTGGTGACGCAACAATTGGAGCATGCCGCCGAAATTTATCCCGCTGTGACGATTAACCCCCGCGGTTACGATGAGGTAGACAGCTTGCCGGAAAAGCTCAGGGACTGGGCGCGAACAGACCCCGCTGAAGGAACCTACGAGTTCACTGCCGAAGAATTTCATGTCGCGGTTATACCCGCAGGCAACGAACAGGGGCGAGCCTTCGTGGTATTTGACGTTGCTGAAATTGAAGCCGAGTCTTCAGAGGATTGGTGGTGGTTGTTGGTTATTACCGGTGTGGTAGGAACGCTTGGTGTGCTTGGCTTTGGGCTGGGACTAATGGTAATTCGCAAAGCGGTAGCCCCGGTCGTGGAACTCGCCGACGTGGTCGCAAGCATCGACCTGGAGCATCTATCGGCCGGCGATCATAAACGCATTGAGTCTAATCGGTTTGGCGATGATGAAGTGGGTATGCTGGCTGAAACCATTGAAAAGACGCTTGAGCGCATCAGCGCCTTTATTGTCAGGGAACGGTACTTCACCGGTTCGGCCAGTCATGAGTTGCGGACGCCACTAACGGTGATAACCGGCGCGCTGGAGTTGCTGGAGCAAAGCGATTTGTCACCGGCTGATGAGAAGGTGCTAGCCCGATTACGGCGTGCAACGCACGAAATGAGAACCACAATTGACATGTTCTTGTGCCTTGCTCGCGAGACCGATGATGGATTGTATGAAGAGCAATTTTCAGTCATGCCTATGGTGAGCCAGGCGGTCGAGCAGCAGCGCTATCTATTAAACGGCAAGTTCATTGATGTTGAAATCGACGCTCTTGCAGAGCCTATAGTCTGCGGACATCCACAAGCTTTTTCTATTGCGATTAATAACCTGGTGCGAAATGCGTTCGAGCACACGCTGGACGAGCAGGGGCTGGTCACGGTGCGTGTGAAAGATAACGAGCTTTTAGTCACTAACCAAATTAGCAGTGAAGCAGATGAGCGGCACACGCCAATTGAAACGTCGTCTCAAGGGTATGGTTTGGGCCTGGGTATTGTGCAACGGATGTGTGAGCGCAATGGCTGGTCATTTTCGCTGCTCACCGATGAGAAGCGTGTCATTGCGCGGCTTTCTTGGTGAGGAGAGTGCAGCCGGATATTTCACGGCTGGGTCGGCAAGCTGGGCTTGGATTGTTCGTTGGTAAGCATCTACTTTCTTTTTTACGGTTCTATTAATAGAACGTTAAACTTCCAAGGTGAGCTCGCAGCTGTGTTCTTGATCTACCTGGATAGGATTAAAATATATGAAGTCCTTGATAACCGACTCACTCGGGTGCCTTGTGTTTCTTAAGTTAGGATCAGATGAAAATACCGAAGCCAACGGGTTAACACAGGAGGCTAAGCCTCGGTACCAGCTACCTTTACTACCGTGATGCATTACCTGAAAAATAGCCACTTTATCTAACCGTGCTTGTGTCATCTCGGATACCAGAGCGTTCCATCGTGTGAGCGTATTCAGAAAGCCGTCCCCTGTGAATAAAATGTTGCTTCGCTGCTGAATATCAGAGACAACGGTTTCCTGTTTTTTGTCTCGATAACTATAAGTAAGCGTCGACGTATTGCGCTGATTACGAAGGGGGCCAATACAGAGGAACAGGGAAATGACATTTTTCCGATAAGCCGAGCCGCCAAAAGTCTGCGTATACAAATCCTTTAAATTATTTAAGGCATGCTGCTTTTCGAGTTTATCTCCGTTACCCAGCAGCTTACTCACCTCTTGACCAGCTTTTAGCTCAAAAGTCTTTAATTTATTCAAAACCACTCGATCGTCGACGTATGGGATAATTTCGAAAACCTCAGTTTCAGCTGCTTGCGGCTTAATATCAACTCTCTCAGGCTTACCCGAAGGAATCGTAACAACGTCTAATTCTCGAAGTATAGAATTGTCAGAATTATTAAAAGGAAACTCATAGCCTTCTTCTGCGCCGACCAATATGAAGCGCGGCGACTCAGTGTCGTGTCTTTGTTGATGAATCTTTGAAAGTTTAGAAACTGGATTCTCCAAAACCTCTCGGACATCGCTATTTAACCGCTCACTGTTGTCTTTGAGACTTGCGAACGCCACTCTAAGAATATAACTGAACTTTGGCAACATTATCGCGCGAACCTGCTGTGCTCTGATCAAATCAATAACACCACTGATATGATCTCTGTCGAAGTGGGAAATAACCAACAGGTCAATAGGTCTATTCTTAGCTCGGTGAGTTGAAGCCGATATTGCATCCTGGACGACTTGTTGCCGATTAGACGTGCCGCAGTCATAAACTATTCGGAATTCACTTCCACTATCATCGCCTAAATATACTTCAGCAAAAAGACCTTGACCGACATTATTAAAATAGACTTTTTGTTTCATAAATAATTATTTATTAGCTCATTTTAATAACCAATCGTAAACGATTGCAACGAAAACTAACAGAGCAAGGAACACAATTATATAGCAATGAGCTCAGTTCAATTAGTTAATGCTGAATCGCTATTAAGGCATATTGACTACTTTATGTGTTGGTGATGCTTGGCCGCTAGTAACTGCTATCGTTCAAGCTAGATGTTTTATCCCAGAGTTGCTTTATTGTTGCAAAGGAGTAGTTTAGTTGGCTAACAACTAACAAGCCTCAAGGAGGAGAGATGAAATATTGTCATGTAATGTTTGCTTCGTTACTGCTTTCTAATGTTGCTTTCGCAAGTGATTTGACCGCTAAAGTAAACCAGTATTTCGAAGCGCAAGAAGCTGTGGAGCATAAAAACTCAACAAAAAACGATGTTAGTAACCTACTAGCACTGCTCACCGAAGATGCAACATTCGAGCATCCCAAGTTTAATGCCGTGCAATCAAAAGACGAATACAGAAAAGGCCTGCTTTCCTATCTAGGAGAATATGGTGAATGCGATATCCAGGTAAAAAATGTCATTGAAGGGCTTAATGTTGTCACCGTCGAATATTTACACCCTTGCACTGATAAAAATGGAAGCTCTGATCCTAAAGAAAACGAACAAATGCTGGTTACTTTGTTCGAATTCGAAAAAAACAAAATAAAACTTATTAAGCACTATTTCTAACGAGTAATTAAATGGCATCTCAAATGAAAAATGCCGGAGTTAGAAAAACGAAAACGGGAGGCAGTCATGCCAGGTGCATTCGCTCATTTAAGTGTAGCTAATGTTGCAAAAGAGTTTAAAGAGCTCAAAAATTTAAATATTGACTCAAAAGTAAAAGCACAACTAGGAAGTCATCTAGAACTCATTGAGCTGGGTTCGGTTAGTCCAGATTATCCATATTTGACCTTAACGCTGTTTGGCCGCAACGCGCAAACTGAATGGGCTGACTATATGCATCTCGGCGACACGAAGCGAATTGTCAAAGCTCTTATTGAAAATACAAAGGCGCTAAGTGACGAGAATAAGTTATTCGTTTTTCCGTGGTTAGCCGGATACATTTCGCATGTTATCGCTGATGTGACGATTCACCCAGTGGTTGAATGTCGGGTTGGCCCCTACAAGGGTAATGAAAAAGCGCATCGGATTTGCGAAATGAATCAAGATACCTACATATGGTTTGAAAGAACGGGGCTGGGTGAACCTGGTTACTGTGAGCGTATTTCTGAGAATTTAACCAAGTACGACGTTGATGAAAAATTTAATCCCACTATTCAAAAAGTTTGGTCGGCTGCACTCAGAGAGGTATACCCAGAAGAGTTCGAACAATCGCCGCCGAATATTGAAAGTTGGCACGATGGCTTTAGAAAAATTACCGGTACAGCTGAAGAAACGCACAAGCTTTTTGAGTGGGCGCGGCATGTTGCAGTGGACTCTGGCAGTGGTTATCCCTTGCGCGAAGAAGTCGACTTTACTTATATCCGCAATTTGAAAACTCCAGTTAGCAATAAAGATTACGATGAAATATTTGACCTGGCAGTTGGTAATGTCCGGACGTATTGGGAGTTTTTGGCCGCAGCGGTATTTGATGACGGAGATACCAGTATGTTCAAACACTGGAATTTAGATAACGGTGTCGATAGAGACTCAGATAAGCAGACCTTATGGGAGAACGTATCATGAAACTATTACTGATTATCTTAGCTTTATTAATTACTAATGCTTGCGCAGCTGAAAATCAGACTTTATGCGATACGGAAAATCGTTATGAAACTGCCTCTCATTTTTCTGATTTCGTGCAAAAAGTGAATTTCAAATATGCGCTAGAGGATGTAGAAGGCCTGAGCAATGACGAAGTTATTGATCAAGTCGCAAGTACAGACGAAGACTACCGAGCTATCCTCAATAATTTTAACGTTAAATCATATTTTGAAGACGATAATGTCGTGATGCTGATGTGTGAGGGAGACTCGCTCATTATTGAGGACGCTGGATGGTACAGCAAAAGTTGAAAAAGTTTTTGAGTGTGGTGAACGTCCGGTATGTGCTTTATCTAGCAATGCTTTTAAAGTTTGTACTTGAGGTGAGCGCATCAACAGCACTTTTGAAGTAACCCAAATAAGGTGCTTAGAAATCAGGGAGAACCCATGAAAAAAGTTATATTTTTCTTGCTTTTGTGTTTAATTTTGATTCTAGTCGGCTTTATAAAAATAGAGCTAAGTTCCCTCCCTGAGTACCTCCTTTCAGCTGAGTTAGCTATACGGTGTGGCATGATTTCAGCGCTTGGCGGCGTTTTGTATTGTTTACGTTCTGTTTATCTAAATAGGTGTGTTCGAAATCGATGGAGTACGGAGTGGGAAGTTTGGTATTACCTTAGGCCTATCACTAGCTCTATCTGCGGGGTAGTCGCTTACTTATTTCTTAAAGCGGGATTAATCATTTTAAACGCATCCGACGTTGCATCCGGAGAAGGCCACTTTGGCTATTTAGCTCTTGCTTTTCTTGCTGGATTAAATGTTGATAAGTTCGTTGAAAGAATAGAGGAAGTTGGTAAGTCCATTTTCGGTATCGATAAATCAAGAAATGCGAAAAATTCAAGTAAAGAGGATCCAGAATGACAGTTAAAATAACATTTTTCCCAGTTGGGAATGGCGATATGACATTGATCGAAACTGATTCTAAAAAGAAAATACTCATAGATTGCAGAATTCGGCAGAATGACGATTACCCCAATGCACTTGAAATGCTCCGAGACGCACTGGGAGATAGACAAGACGGTAAAAAAGTAGTCGACTTATTTGTGTGGAGTCATCCCGACAAGGATCACTGCCAAGGAATAGAGGAACATTTTCATCTAGGGCCGCCAGAAGAATGGTCGGATGAAGAAGACTTGATTTTTATAAATGAGATTTGGTCTAGTCCGATGGTATACAAACGCGCAAACCGGACTAATAATAAACTTTGTGACGACGCGAAGGCTTTACGGAAGGAAGTAAAACGTAGGGTAGAGCTTTTCGAAGATAAAAAGCAGTTTGAGTCTGGTGACAGGGTATTGGTACTGGGTGAAGATGAGAACGGTAACACAGATAATATACAAGATATTGTGCTTCACCTTGATGAGTGCTGTAGCAAAATAAATGGGTCTTATGAAGAAAGCTTTGAAGCTAGATTGCTTGGACCTGCCTCTAAAGCGGAGTTAGATGAAGAAGAGGAAACTCTAGGAAAGAATCATTCGAGCGTAATAATCAATTATTGTTTATCAGCTGGTGGTAAATCGATTAATTTTTTAAGCGGGGGAGATGCAGAAGTAGCTTGCTGGGAAAGCCTGGAAAAACGCTTATCGAGTACGAAAATTTTGGAATATCTTGATTACGATATACTGCAAGCACCACATCATTGCTCATGGCACTCTCTTTCTAGAGATAGTCTATCTGATAAGGGAGAGGACGCAGAAGTATGTGAGGAAGCAATGAATGCTCTAAACAGAGTTAAAGACGGAGGTTTCATTGTTTCAAGTAGTGAGATGATTGAAGACAACGAAAAAGATCCGCCGGCATTCCGTGCAAAGAAAGAGTATGAGAGTATTTTGGAAGAAAAAAAGGGCGACTTTAAGTGTGTGGCAAATCATAAGAAAAATGGTAAGAATATCCCGATGGTTATAACTTTCAACGGAGATGAAGTAGAGCTTACGGCTGCAACTTCAGCGGCGAATAAGTCTGGGCAACCAAGCGAAGCGGTAAACCGAGCTGGTGGTGATGGCTATGCCTAAGGCTGGCGAGCCGATATTGGATGAAGTTGATAATCTTCTGGCACCTTATGGCGCTAGAAGATTGTACAAGCCAGAGCTATCGCTATATAAAACCAGAGATTATATCGCTGGATGGCAGTTAACGTCTCCAGTCTTCTTTAAAGGTGAGTTCATTAAATTAAGAATACTATTTGAAAGCTTACCTAACTTGAATACTCCGGATGTTTTAATATCTAAGCCAAATATAGATGCGTTAACGCTTCCTCATGTAGAGTCGGGAGGAAGGTTATGTGTGTGGCCTTCTAGAAATATTGCGGACTTAGACAATTTAAACTACATAACGGACTTAGTTTCAGACGCTATTGACCTTTTAGAAAAATCTACTAAGGGAGAAATTGATAGTGAATTCAATAGCGAATTTGAGAGTTATTGGCGTCTTTATTGTAAAGAGATCATACCGAATTTCTCGTTAGTAAACCCTGATAACCTCATCACTAGAGAGATCTCACTCTACAAGCTTTCGAATAGGAAGGTCGTCTTTGCTGACAAAAAACGGGAGCTTATAAGTTGGCTTGATAATCAATGTAAACTCCCAGGAACTGATAGAAAAAGAGCGAGAGAGAATGTAGTCGAGAGGATTGGAAGCTCGGTCGTTATCTTCTTTGATTCTGCTTTATATCCAAAAGAATATCCAAAAACAGCCAGTGACCTATTTGCCCTAGTTCATAGAGAATTTGGTGGTTGCGCGGAGAGCGTACTTGAGTTAATCGCTAAATGTCTAAGCCAGCCTTCCCTAGTTCAACCTGAGCTACTACTTTCATTCAAAACTGATAATGGTAGATCCTTTGTTGGATTGAAATTTGAACGGAACATATACTCGAGAAATAATCGCAAGTCCGTTACCGATGGATTTAGGAATAGAGTTCCCCTTGATACTATCTTAAATCGGACATCCAACTATAAAGTCTATGGAAAGTTAATAAAAAGAGCTGACCAGTCCTGGATATATGGTAGAGACGAGAACCCAGACTACAAAAAGATATCTGAGCATCGTATAGCGATTATTGGGTGTGGTTCAATTGGATCTAGCATAGCAAGGCTTTTAATAAAAGCGGGCTTAAGAGATTTAGTTTTGATAGATGGCGAGGTTCTTCAAACCGAGAATATTACCCGGCATGATCTCGGTTTCGAGTACATCTATCAACCAAAAGCTGATGCTCTAAAAATGAAACTAAATAAAGAGTTCCCGAGTACTTCGATAAAGGCAGTATCAAAAGATTTTCGTTTGGACGATTACTTCAGGAGCGAGTTAGAATCTGTCGACTTGGTTCTCTCCACTTCAAGTGACTGGTATGCCGAGCAACAGTTGTTGAAACTTCAGAAAATTTTAAACTTTTTTCTCGTCTTCGCTTTTGTAGAAGCGCATGCAATGGCTGGACAAGTAATTGTCAACGTGCCAGATGATGACGCCTTTAATAGCTTACATATTTGTAGTGGCTCTGATGTCGGCAAGCTCAAGCAGCCAGTAACGCTATGGGATAGGGAAACTATAAGAAAAATACCAGCTTGTGCTGGAGAGTTTCAGCCCTATGGGGCGATAGATATTGGGTTTGTCCATGCTTTAGCCGCTCGCAAGATTTCTAGTTTACTGCTAAGTACTGATGGCGCTAACCATATATCATCTTTGTCAATTTGGTTTAATGCTACCCAAGATCTTAAACACTTAGGTGGGAAATGGAATATGTGCTGGGAAAACGAGCGTTTCCAAATAGGAGCAGGCCTTAAAGCTATTGAATATCGATATACTGAGGAGAACTGGAGTGCTTTGAATTGTGACTATTAAGTTTTTAGATTCGGATACAGGTTTTAGTGTGGAGTTTACTGATGAAGTGGCCGACATATTTTGTGATTTTCATCAATGCAATAGCCGCAATGAGAATGGTGGGATGCTATTTTGCAATGTCATTGACAAATCTGAAATTCGAATAACTTTTATTTCAACAACAACTAATAAAGATGTAACTTCTAAGAACTTCTTTCAGCACGATAAGCTAGAGAGCCAAAAGCTAATTGACAGGCTTTTTAAACGTGGGCTTCATTATGTAGGCGATTGGCATAGTCACTTTGAAAGTGAGCCAGAACCCTCTGTTAAAGATATAAAAACAATAAAGTCAGTATTTAATCAGTCCAGACATGATTTACGCTTTATGCTGCACGTAATCATGGGCGCAGATGACGACTTTAAGAAAGCATTTGTTTGTATAACGGATGGAATCTTAGTCCGAAAATTGAATCATGACTGCTAAAAACCAATCACTAACAACTAGTTGAAATGCTTTGATCTAATAAATTTTCAAGTTGCTATTAACAATTTTAGTAGTAGTGCCAACTAGAAATTATATGAGATTATTCCAAATAAAAGCGTGACTTAGGCTGAATACATATTTGATAGTTGTCTATTTTGATACGAGATTAATGGACATATTCGAATATTGAAGGATACCGGAGACTAGTATTCGTGGGGTGTCCATTTTATTTAAGTCATGTGTACTGACGAGTATGGATCCGTGTATGGGGTCGAGAATGCTGGCTGCGTTAGGTGATGGGCGTAATCGTTTTAACAGTGCCGAAGAGACACAAAATTATGCGGGTATAGCTCCCGTGACCGAACACAGCGGACAGAAGTCATGAGTGCATTGGCGATGGCAGTGTGCCAAGTTCGTCAGACAGACGTTCGTAGAATGGGCTGCCAAGACGGTGTATTCATCATATTGGGCTGGACTTTATTATCAGCAACAACGAGAAAAGGGCAAATCACACCAGTCAGCCGTTAGAGCATTAGCATTTAAATGGATACGCATCATCTACCGTTGCTGGAAAACCAGAACCCGCTACGATGAGGCGAAATATTTAAAGGCATTACGAGAAAGACGATCGCCTTTATTGATGGCATAAAAAACTTGCTGAAAGTCTCAGGGCGATAAGTGGACGCTGGGCTTAACCATAGCTTAAAAACTCATTTCGTTGCGATAAAAAATTAAATGATTAACATAAGAATTTAACAACTCGGGGAATCGCTAATGTCGGAATCGACAGATCTTTTAACGTCATTGTTTAGAATTTTGGCTCCAATACTATTTATTGCTTTTATTGTATTAATTAACAGGAAAATAGGTCTAAAATATCCTCTTGGAGCATTATCTTGTATTGGAATTTTCGTAGTCGCTTACTTCGGTATAGATCTTTTCGATAAATACGTTTTGGGTACTATAGACGAGACAGGCCCTTTGGACAGTATCTTTGACGTTGCTGTACCGATATTATTAGGCTTTATAACAGTCGTCGTTGACTATACCACTTTATTGGTTTTGAGGAATATTCGTACTCAGAGAGATTAAAGCTTTCACCTACCAAGAGGTAAGAAGTTAATAAAGTGACGATGAGCTTACAATTCAATTTATAGATTAATTTCTTGCCATCAAAAATCGCAAAAACTAGTCTGAACTTCCGCTCCTGGAACAAAGTTGCCTAGCCGCTATGAGCCAATTGCAGACACAGAAATAGGACTGTAATTGTTTCTCAAACCTAATACGCTGACACTCGTGCTATCGTTAAGCAGCTTCACCTTTCTAAGGAACAGAAATATGTGGAAAATTCTAACTGGGATCATGATTATATTTAGCTTCAATGCATATAGCGTAGAGCTAGATGAGATTAAAGGGATAACAGCTCAGGGGGATTGTTTTAGGGGCCCATTCACGACTTATGATGCGTGGGTCGGCATGCTCTCAAAAAGTCCAAAATTTTCTATGGAGCGCTTTCCTTTTACAGAGAAGCAGTTTAAACACTTCAAATCGAGCTTGTCATGTCTCACTTTCAATTACGACGTAGACGGTGTCGCGGTAGATGGGTTTTTGATTTACCCTGCAAATATTCAAAAAGCCTTACCAACAATAATCTATAACCGAGGCGGAAACACACATTATGGCCGCGTTGTATTCGGCAAGATGATGTTTGATCTCATGCCGCTTGCCGAAAAAGGTTTTGCAGTGATAGGCAGCCAGTATCGTTGGTCAGGTGAACGAAAGAAACAAGAGAATTTTATTGCCGACGGTACGGAAGATCAGTTTGGAGGTGTTGATGTTAAGGATGTACTCGCACTGGTTCCCATTATCAAGCAGTTAGAGATTGCAGACAGCGAGCGTATAGGAGTTTATGGAAGTAGTAGAGGAGGCATGCAAAGCTTCTTGTTCGCTAAAGCTTATCAAAAGACAAAAGCTATAGCTGTGGTATCTGGTATTAGTGATGTCATTATGTTTAGGGATCGCGATGAAAAAACCGCTTTTATGCTTAGTAAACTAATCCCCAACTACAATATCAAAGGTGATGATGCCCTAAGGTCAAGATCCCCAGTTCAGTGGGCGACCGAGCTCCCTGATGCGCCAACCTTGCTTATCCATGCTAAGGATGATGAGCGGGTAACCTTCGAGCACTCAGTAAAAATGGCGGAAGCGCTGAGACAGGCTGAAAAGCCCTATGAATTTGTTAAGTATGAGACGGGCGGTCATGGCCTGTTCTTGCACCAAGAAGAGGTTAGAAACAAGGTAGTGGAATGGTTCCGACGTCATTTGTGAGTTCAATGAGCTATATTGGGACAGCTTGTTATGAGGATAAAATGTTTAGTAAATAACTAGAAAAGTCTCTTAAATCGGAAGCATATTCTCAATGGTTGAGTGTCCGCTCGTGGCAACAGACCATCACGTAAGTTGAAAGCACCTACAGAGTTTGAGCTGCGTAGAAGGAAATAAGTGTAAGTTTGAGGTTTATCCACAATGTCCCCAGCTTGGGGATTCCAACAAATATTAGTAATCTAAAGTAGGGAAATCTTGTGCTCAAAGTTTTAAGTATTTTTATTTTCATTCTTTTTAGTGCTCAAGTCGAAGCGGGTTCAATGTTGGAAGTTGATGGCAACAGTATTGAATACGAGGTTAAAAAGGGTGGGGATGTAGTCGTTCTATTTGATGCTGGTGCGCTATCCGGAATGGCAGGTTGGAACTCAATATGGGATGACTTGCCAGCAGAAATAACCGCTATCAGGTTCTCGCGGTTGGGAGAAGGAAATTCAGACGCCTGCTCAGGACAACGGAGTACTTCAGACTACGTGAATGAGGTTGATCAGTTACTCTCTGAATTGAATATCGAAAGACCAATTGTCTACGTCAGCCACTCTCTTGGCGGAATAACGGCTAGGAATTTCGCTGCCCAACACAAAGGCGATGTGTCAGCGTTGCTTATGATTGACCCTGCAAATCCTCGTGATGTAGATATAGTCACTCAGCTGGATCCGTCAGGAGGTCAAGCTGAAATAGAAGCAATGAAAAAGAATGATTATGCGATGGGTGACGGGAAATGGTGCTTCTTGGATGTGATTTGGGATAAATCTCAGTCTGCTGGTTTCTCAGATATTGGTGATATTCCCGTAACATTAATCGCCGGAGTCAAAGTACCGGAACAGCCGTCAAGTGTATTCGAGAGTGAACAAGGCCGCCTACTGTGGGGGCAATATCAAAGTGAATGGGTAAACCAGTTTCCTAAAGGCAAAGCTGTTCTTACCAACAATAGTGGTCACTTTGTTCAGGATGAAGAACCTGAACTTGTGCTCGATGAACTAGTAAAACTACTAAATAGACTGTAGGTTGCTCACAAAGAATTTAAGCTGACGTTAACGTCCGCTCCTGGCTGTCACTTATGTCTACGCAAGCCCCAGGCTCTATACCTTCGGAATATTTTTTATAGCCCTTGAAAGGGCTTTTATAGATAAATTCGGACTTTACATCCCATATAAAGACTTTTATATAAATATAATTGCGTACCTTAAATAGTCTGCTAAACTCTAATTATGTATTTAAAGTCTATAAAAGGTACGTTATATGGACTCCGAACGTCTTTCCGTCGTTATTGGTCAGAGAGTTAAGCAGTATCGACTGAATCAGGATTTAACCCAGGAGGACTTAGCAACCTTGGCTAATGTCTCTCTGAATGCGGTTAAATCGGCCGAAAGTGGTAAAAGCACGTTGCCCACTTATGTCGCTATTCTGCAGGCGTTAGGCCATGTCGATAATTTACTGGCGGCCTTTCCGGACGAGGGGGTTTCTCCTGTTCAACTGCTGAAAAGCAGCACTAAGCAGAAAAAACGGGCCAGCGGTAAAACGCGTGTGAAACCTGCTGACAATAAGGAGCTGGATTGGTGATAGACACTATCGAAGTACGATACAAAGACCAGCCGGTAGGCGCTTTAAGTTATACCAAGGGCGATACCGCCGCGCGGTTTGAATATTTGTCTGAATTTGTCGACAAGAATATACCGCTGGCTCCGCTCACTATGCCCGCTGAAAAAGGGCGGATTTACGCCTTTCCGGGGCTAAACTGGGATACTTTCAGAGGCCTGCCCGGCATGCTGGCGGACTCCTTGCCGGACGACTTCGGCAATGCGGTACTGAACCAGTGGGTTGCCCAACAGCCCGACCGTACCGAACCACTGAGTCCGCTTGAGCGACTTCAGTATACCGGCGAGCGGGGCATGGGCGCGCTGGAATATCACCCAGCCCGCACTAAGCAAACCCTGTCAAAAAACAAAGACATTGAGCTTGAGAGCTTAATGCGGCTGGCGCAGGACGTTCTGGATGCGCGCAAAGGCTTCCGGAAGCGCACGCACTTTGACGAGGCGGAAGACAGAGAAATGATGCAGGCCTTGCTGGCCGTGGGCACCAGCGCCGGCGGAGCAAGGCCGAAGGCGGTATTGGCCTTTAATGACGACTTCAGTCAGGTACGCTCAGGGCAGGGTACGGTGCCTGAAGGCTTTGAGCACTACCTGTTAAAGTTTGACGGCGTAAGAGAAAGGGACCCGTCTCAGCAAACCTTCGGCGACCCTCTGGGCTACGGTGCCATGGAGTATGTGTATTACTTAATGGCGACTCAGGCTGGCATTCATATGATGCCATGCCACCTGCTTGAAGAAGGAAGTCGGCGACACTTTGTGACCAAGCGCTTTGACAGAGTCGGCAATGAGAAAAAACATATTCAAACGCTGACCGCAATTAAGCATGTGAACTATCACGACATTGGCTCTTTCTCTTATGAAGAGTTATTTCAGGTGGCGCGTCAGCTAAGGCTGCCACGCGAAGACGCTATGGATTTGTTCCGGCGTATGGTGTTCAACCACGTAGCCACTAACCACGATGACCACTCAAAGAACTTTGGCTTTATGCTGGAAGGTACACAGTGGCGGCTGAGCCCAGCCTACGACGTGGCGTTTAGCTATAAACCCGGAAATCCCTGGGTAGAGCAGCACTGGATGTCGTTAAACGGCAAACGCAGTGATCATTCTCGTGCGGACTTCTACGCACTTTCAGATGTACATTTGCCAAAAGTGCCGCGACAGGAAATTGATGCCATTATTGATGATGTGATTGAGTCGGTGGCTCAGTGGCCGCAATTGGCTAAAGCGCATGACGTGCCGAAAACGCTGGCTGATTCCATCAGCAGCCACCTGAAGCTGAAAGACTTTTCGTGAGCCGTGCTTAGGTTCTGTTTAGGTATGACTGGACTTAACCTCGTCAATCAGCTCGCGCATAAGGTTATTATTGTAAGCGTGCACAATCTGTTGCGATTTAAACAGCTGAGGCAGTTCAATAATGACAATGGCAAGCAGAATGATAATGCCGAGTAAGGGTAAAAACGGCAACATCGCCAGCCCCAGTAGCATGACACACAGGTTGATAACGCCGCGCTGTGTCTTGCCCAAATAAAAATGGTGTAAGCCTGCCATCACAAACCAGTTTAGAACGGCGTAGGTGTCGGGGTCTTTTAAGCGCTGACCTTCAAGGCGGTAATATTCTTTTCGCTGTTCAGGTGTCAGCTCGCGTATTTTTGTGCGTAGTGCTTCTTCTTCATCGCGCAACTGTTCGGAAGACATTTTGTCAGACATAGTAGCTACCTCGTCTAAGGCACCGGATCGTGTTTTTTATGCACGCAGTCCGGATCATTACAGCGCCGCATGCGCGCAATGCCAAGCTTAAAACCCTGCCACGTACCATATTGGCTAATGGCCTGGTAAGTATAGGCTGAACAGCTCGGCTCAAAGTTACATTCTGTATTAAAAAAACGACGCGAACCGCCACGACGCTGATACCATCGAATTGAGGCTAAAAGAAGCCGTTTCAACATAGTGCCGCTTATCGACCCAGGGTCAGAATGGCCGCTTCGCGCGACCAGAATAACCAAAAACGCTTTTGCTCAATAACCTGAAACACCAGTTGCCAGCCGTCAGCCGCTTCTCTGTTCAGGGTCGACTCAATATTCTTCAGCGGCAAACCGCTTGAACCCAACAGCAAAGTGCCGCAACCGCCTTCGGCAATATGAACCACTTTGTATTCCGTAAACTTAGACATTGTCTCTTCCTATTTTTTATTTATTTTTAATAACTTACGTAAAAAGCCAAAGGGCGTCAATTAGTCTCAATCGCCCAGTATTGTCCTTATTCAGACCACACGGCGTACTCATTCCCGCTGGGGCAGGTGAATTGAAAACGGCGGCCACCGGGAAAGTCGAATATCGGCTTGATGATTTTACCGCCGGCGTCTTCAACCTCTTTCAGGCTTTGCTCTAAATCTTTGCTGTATAACACCACCAGGGCACTGCCGATAGCGGTTTCTGCCACCAGGTCAGACTGATAAAACCCACCATCGAGTCCGGCATTCTGGATAGCGGCGTACTCCGGACCGTAATCCACAAACTCCCAGCCAAAGGCTTGTTGAAAAAAGCGTTTAGTTGCATCCAGGCTGCGGGCTGGCAATTCAATGTAGTTAATTTTGGTTGAGTTCATGGCGTGTCTCACTTAGCGTGTTTTGGAAAGCAATTTTGGCTTCAGTAAGCGTATCAGAATTTTCGTAACCCACCACTTAACATTCGGGGCGAAAAGCAACGACTTAGGTATTTAATTTTATTGCGATGTTTTAGAATTTGAAAGACGTATTATGGGAGGCCACGAATTGTCTGCTTTAAATTAGGAAGCCTAACTTAGCATAGAGTTCCGCTTCTATTTAGAATGAAGGAAAGTAATGATGAAGTATTTTACATACAGTACAAAATGGGCCGCTCTTCCCGTATTAATGACGTTGTTGATTACTTATTTAGTTTTCCAAAGAAAAGAGCAGTTTTATTCAGCGATAGAAACTGGCCATGTAAGCTTCAATTTAGCTTTATTAATGTTCTGGGGCTTAGTCGTTCTTGGTATTGGATATACCATAGTTCCATACAGGATTGTCACGACTCCTTTACTTAAGTATCGCTTTAACGAAAAAGGGCTATTTTATAATAAACGGGGTAAAGAAATGCATATACCCGCGGGCTCTGTTTCAGAGCTGCATTTTCCACCAACACTGAAGCGTGACGTTGGAGCGATAGGTTCCGTTTGGCTTAAAATTGATAATAAGTGGCATAAAATTCCAACGGGCTACGATTTATCACCCCAAGAATGGAAGCATTTTGAGGGTGTCATGGTTAAATAGACAGCGAGACAGCCTACAGCGTCCGATGCCTTAACTTGTTAGCCCTATTTAGTTGGTTTTAGAAACTAACTGGCGAACCTCGTCAGAACGTAATGGCCTTACTAGACGATCCACTTCATTCCCATCTTGCAGGAGTATCAAGGTGGGCCAAAGCTTTACCTTGAACGCACGGCCCAGTCGTTTGCCTTTTCCGTCGTATATTTTAATATGGCGGAGTTCCGGATGTTCAGTTACTACTTCTTTTATCGCAGGGCTTGCAGCCTGACAATGCCCACACCAAGGGGTACCAAACTCAAGCAGAGTGCTGCCGGACAACTCGCCAACTTGTTCAAATGTAATAGCTTCTTCTGTGTAATCAGAGTTAGAACCAATATCATTTGTTTTCATCGCATTTACTCCCCATGACAAATTACAAGAACGCCCAATGAAGTGTAGTGCATAGTGAGTATCATCCAAACCTATTAAAAATAGGAAAGCTGAATTGGCTACATCCTTTGCGATCAACCCCAATAGGTGCTCAATTACAATTTAGATCTGCTTGGCTGTTTACAAATAAAACGTTCAGCTAGAGTATCAAATATGCAGTTCATTCGGTTTGTTTCTTCTTCGTTTGGCATGGGGGTCGGTAACCCGAAAGAAAACTGAAGTAGGAGCTTGCCTATAGAGGCCGGAGAGTTTTCTACTAGAATAAACTTTGACTCGTAGAAATCGAACAGCATACTTGCGTATGGGCGACTGCTTTTTGACTCTAATAATAGTTTGTGTAGCTTATGGCCTGCACTGTCAACCATAATGAAAGGTGTAACGGGTATTCTCAATTCACTTACAAACGTTTCCCCTTCATATCTAAAACCGAATTTATCGAAAAGCAACTCTAGTAGACTATCACTTTTCTTTCCCAAGCTACTGATCGTTATGCTACTAACGCTTTTTATGCCGTCCCCATTAGAGGAAACTGGTTTATCAAACTTGATTTGAATACCTATAGGATTTGAATAACTCTCATCAGAGATATAAATATGATTATTTTCAATATCAAACGGAATAGAGACAGACTGAACGTCAGCTTTTTGCCCCGCGGCTGAAGCCGAAGTAAAAATCATTAATGTGCAAATTATAACTTTTATTTTTTGAAGCACTTCGACCCCTAAAGTAGATCTACAAAAAGTCTGTAAATACTAATTCAAAAGTAAAAATGGCGGAAGTTGTTCACTAGCCTCAAGCTGAATTTTTTCATGAAATGAGAAGTCAAAAACAGGAAATACTCGTATTAATAAGTAAGCAATTCATAACCACGGTGGTGGTATCCATGCAGAACGCTGAATTTATTATTTTTTATGATGGCGGTTGCCCTTTATGCGTGAAAGAAATGCGCCATCTAAAACGGCTGGATAAAGAAGGGCGGATTCAATTTGAGAACATTAACGAACCGGACTTTAATGAGCGTTATCCCGACGTAGACATTGCCAAAGCAAACCAGTATTTACACGGGCAAACACGTTCTGGAGACATGCTTTACGGACTGGATGTTACTCACGCTGTTTGGTCATTAGTGGGCAAGGGCTGGATGATAGCGCCGTTACGCTGGCCAGTTATTCGCTGGTTTGCTGATAAAACCTACTTGTTTTTTGCGCGCAATCGTAACCGTATTTCTAAGCTATTAACGGGCGAAGAGCGTTGTTCGCAGTGCTCTATTGATTGATATTTTCATTTCTACCAGGCTTTAGCTGTACTCTAATGCATACCGCGTTTTCGATTTTCTGAACCTATCGCATCTAAATATGACAAGTTAACTTGACATCCATAGTTTATCGGGTTAAAAGTAAAGTGTATTTTACATAAAGTCATGTTATAGCGACTTTTAACGAATCATATCGAGGTGATAAATGACGGATCTTTCTACTTTGGACTATTGCCAAACCAACAAGAAAAACACGAGGCGTTTGGCGTTCTGGACCAGTATTTGGTTGATAACAATGGCTGTGGTTAATTTTGGGCCTAAGTATTTATGGGGTGAAGATAGTGTACTCACGTTAATTGCCATAGCGGTCAATTTATCGGTTGGCCTGGTAATGATTTGGTCTAATAAAAAACATCTGATGGGTTTGGATGAGTTACAGCAACGTATTCAATTAGAAGCTATGGGTGTGACATTAGGAATTGGGTTAGTGGTTGGGCTCGCCTATTCGAGTCTTGATGCTGTGAATTTAATTGCTCAGAATGCCGAAATTACTCACTTGGTTATGCTCATGGCGGTTACTTATTTTATTTCAGTGGTGATTGGCGTTAGGCGGTATCAATGAGAAATTGTCTAAAAGTTTTACGCGCTGAAAAGGACTGGACTCAAGCCGATTTAGCCGCTCGTCTGGAGGTATCAAGGCAAACAATTAATGCCATTGAAAAAGGTAAGTTTGATCCTAGCTTACCACTGGCGTTCAAAGCTGCTCGACTATTTGGTTTAAGTGTTGAAAGTATTTTTTTCGATGATGCCGATAGTGTTGATAACTAAAGACCAAGCGTATGGCTTTATTTTACTGTTTTTTCTTCTACACTTAATGGTGAAAGAGTAAAGAAAACGCACTGACATTTTTAATGATTAAGGAGGCTTTATGACAGGGCCAATGAATCCGAAAATTAAAAAACACGAGCAGGATCTTACCGAAGAAGAAAAGCGCAAGCTGCAGTCGCAGCAGGACAAAGAGAACCAGAGCCGTGAAGATCACAGCCGGCCAGGTTCAACTCATGACACACATTCGCAGAAAGACAAACAAATTGCCCCTGAGCAACGCGGAAAAGACTCCCAGTAAACATTTGTAAGGAGGCTCTTATGCCGGACGTGTGGCGTGATAAAGACGAACGGATGTATCAGCATATCAAGCAGTCACAGCTGGATGATGGCAAGAGTACGGATGAGGCAGAGGAAATTGCCAGTCGTACGGTGAACAAGCAGCGAAGGGAAGAGGGGTTGACCGAAAATGCCACAACCAAGGGTACCGGCAACCCCAATACCAAGCTTGAACATCGCACTAAAGATGAGCTCTACAATAGGGCGCAGCAGCTTGATATTGATGACCGTAGTCAGATGAATAAAGAGGAACTGATTGAGGCGATAAGGCAAAAGCAGTAGTCGATTGAAGCTGACGAGTGGCTGCTTTAATGGTTAAATAAAACTATCGATATCAGGAACAAGCAGTAACTGTCATGGCGGACACGCAGTACATAACCACAAATCGTCTCTCTCAGGAAGTAAACCAAACCCGCTTATGGGTCGCTATTATAGGCGCTCCCGTGGCGGGTTTTTTTATGTATCAATTGCCTAATCTGTGGTGGATTATAGGGCTGATTTATCTCTTCGCTATTATTGGCGCAGCTTCGACGAAGCGCTCCGGCGCCAGGGGCGAACTGAAAACACTGAAACTTTTAAAAAAGCTCCCCGATAATTATGTACTGTTTAATCAGGTTGACGTACCCAACCCACGGGCAAAGCGTGGCTTTACCGAGTTGGATTTGATTGTGGTGGGTCCTAACGGTGTGTTTGTTGTAGAGGTAAAAAACAACAACTCTAAGGTTACCGGAGACGAGCAGGTGGCTCACTGGACAGCCCACAAAGTAGGGCGCAAAGGTGGGCGCTACACCGCCAAAGTTCGCAACCCCATTAAGCAGTTAAAAAAACAGGTTCATGTTTTAGCGGAGCACCTTAAAAGGAACCGCGCATCAACATGGATAGACGGCGTGGTGTTCTTTTCACACCGCGGTGCGCGGGTCAAGTTGACTTCACCACCAAGCGTTCCTGTGCTCGAACGCAAAGGGCTGGTCGAGTATATTTTGAGCTACACGCCTAAACGGGCGCCTTCGAATATTGAGACCGTAGTGCAGCAATTAGTGGCGCTTAAACAAGCGATAAACTAGTGACACTTTGCAAACTTTTCACACCTCTGCCATCGTTTGTTAACAAAACCGTAACAAAAGTCTTTTAAAATGACCGGGTGTGTGGTACTTATGAATTGTGGTTTTTTTGTTAACAAACAGATTCGCCACAGCGCTAATACCATAATTAAAAAAGTTGTATCAAAAAAGCAGAGGGTCATACCATGGATAATTCAGAAGAACTGCAAAAGGTAAATGACAAGTCTGGAAAGGGTCGCGCCGCAAAACGGAAATGGCGTGAAATAGAACAACTCAAAGAGAAGTACCAGTTGCGGGAAGAACTCTCTGATATGGATTACTCGCTAGAGCTGGATTTGGAAGAAATCCAATTATAAAAAAGAACGCCGTCTGGCTTAGCTCAGACGGCGTTTTGCTTTTAGCGTTTCAACAACAGTTTAGCGAATTTGTGCCAGCATTTGTTTTAATGCTTTTGGCGCACCGGCCGCTATGTTGCCTGACTGAATGTAGTTGTGACCGCCTTGAAAGTCACTGACAATGCCCCCGGCTTCGCGAACTAATAATTCGCCGGCCAACATATCCCAGGGTTTCAGACCCATTTCCCAGAATGCGTCGTGACGTGCGGCTGCTACGTAGGCTAAATCTAATGCGGCTGCGCCTGCACGGCGAATATCGGCACAATGTTCAAACAGTTTGCTGAACATTTCCAAGTATTCGGGAGTACGATTTTTCATTTTGAACGGGAAACCGGTGGCTAGAATAGCGCCTTTTAATTCCACCTTAGGCGAAATACGTAAGCGACGACCATTTAACTGTGCGCCGGCACCACGAGAAGCGGTAAACAGTTCTTCGCGCATAGGATCGTACACAACGGCCTGCTGAACAGAGCCTTTGTGGAGCAAAGCAATAGAGATACAAAAGTGGGGAATACCGCGCATGTAATTGGTGGTGCCGTCGAGCGGATCGATAACCCACTGGAAGTCATTTTCTTTACCAGCCTGGGTGCCGCTTTCTTCTGCAATGATGCCATGGTCCGGATAGGACTTTTTAATCGTGTTGATAATAGCCTGCTCTGCGGCTTTATCCATATCGGTAACCCAGTCATTCAAGCCTTTTGATTCGGCTTCAACAGGGCTTCCCTGATCGAAATTTTTAACTAAAATTTTGCCGGCCGCACGCGCTGCGCGCACCGCAATATTTAACATCGGATGCATACCAATTACCTGTGCTGTAAAAGAACAATTTTCGGTCGCGGATCATACCAGTGTTACGGTATCATGCCAAACTTTTCCATAAGTCGAGAAAAACCCAAGGAAAACGCCATGCTTGATAACATTCGCATCGTTCTGGTGAACACTTCCCACACTGGGAACATCGGTTCGGTTGCCCGTGCCATGAAAACCATGGGGCTGTCTAAACTCACTTTAGTCGACCCTGTGCAGGAACCTGATAGCCATGCATCGGCGTTAGCTGCTGGTGCGACCGATATCCTGGCATCAGCCAACATAGTAGACACCCTGCAAGAAGCCATTGCCGATTGCGGCTTAGTTATTGCCACCAGTGCCCGTAACCGGACGTTAGACTGGCCGTTGTTAGGGCCTCGTGAATGTGCTGGCAAAGTGCTGGAAGAAGCAGGGCAACACCAGGTTGCTTTGGTCTTTGGCCGTGAAAATAGTGGCCTGACTAATGAAGAGCTGCAACAAAGTCAGTTTCATTTGCACATACCAACAAACCCTGATTACAGCTCATTGAATCTGGCTATGGCGGTACAAACGGTCTGTTATGAGCTGAGAATGCAGTGGCTGGAATCACAGCAACGGTCGCCTGAAGATTTGCCGGAATACCCGCGCGCCGACGATTTAGAGCGATTTTACGAGCATTTAGAAAAAACGCTTGGCCAAACCGGGTTTATTGTTCGCCATCACCCTGGGCAGGTGATGACCAAACTGCGCCGCTTATTTAATCGTGCCCGTCCGGAAGAGAATGAAATTAATATTTTACGCGGCATTCTGGCCTCTGTGGATAAATCGACCAGCAATACTTGACTAAAACGGTCAGGAATGTAGAATTTCGTTATAATAATGATGAGTTAAACAGCAGAGGAAATCACCATGCGCCTGACGTCAAAAGGTCGATACGCAGTAACGGCAATGCTGGATGTTGCGCTATTTACGGCAAATGGTCCTGTACCGTTAGCGGATATTTCTGAGCGTCAGGGAATATCACTGTCTTACTTAGAACAGTTATTCGCGCGTTTGCGTAAGCACGGATTAGTCGACAGCGTGCGTGGCCCCGGTGGGGGCTACCGTCTGGGCTGCCCGGCCAATGATATTTCTGTCGGTGCGGTGATTCATGCGGTAGATGAATCTATTGATGCAACACGTTGTCAGGGCAAAGCCAATTGTCAGGGTGGTGAGCGTTGCTTGACCCACTCCTTATGGGAAGGGCTCAGCGATCGAATATCCGATTTTCTGGATGGTATTACTCTGGCTGAGCTAATGAAAAAAGACGATGTGGGCGATGTTTTGCATAGACAAAACTCTCTGCATAAAAATGATGACGAAGAAATAAAACTTAACTCTCACCTCTAGTTAGTATCGACACATTAGCCGTTAGTTATGAGTGTTCAGGAGCAACGACGTGCCTAAGTTACCCCTTTATTTTGATTATGCTGCAACTACGCCTGTCGATCCTGTTGTCGCAGAAAAAATGATGGCTTGCTTAACCCAGGACGGACTTTTCGGTAACCCCGCTTCGCGCTCACACAAATATGGGTGGCAGGCGGAAGAGGCTGTCGATATTGCCCGACATCAAATTGCAGACCTGATTAACGCCGACGCACGCGAAATTGTCTTTACCTCCGGGGCTACCGAGTCAGACAACCTGGCAATAAAAGGTGCAGCCCAATATTACGCCGCGAAAGGCAAGCACATTATTACCCTGAAAACCGAGCATAAAGCGGTACTGGACACTTGTGCTCAACTGGAAAAAGAAGGCTTTGAAGTCACCTACCTCGACGTTGGTAGCGATGGTCTATTAGATATGGATTTGTTTCGCTCGGCCTTGCGTGAAGATACGGTGTTGGTCAGCGTCATGCTGGTGAATAACGAAATTGGTGTGACTCAGGATATCACCACGATAGGCGATTTATGCCGTGAAAACGGCACGGTGTTTCATGTTGATGCGGCTCAGGCGTCCGGTAAAGTTCCAATGGATATGGCGGAGCTACCGGTCGATCTCATGTCGCTTTCTGCCCACAAAATGTATGGGCCGAAAGGTATTGGCGCATTGTACGTACGTCGCACACCGCGGGTTCGCTTGTTTGCGCAAATGCATGGGGGCGGCCATGAACGGGGTATGCGTTCAGGTACTTTGCCCACTCACCAAATTGTCGGCATGGGCGTTGCAGCGGAAATAGCAGGTAATGAGCTGGAGCTGGAGCCCGCACGGGTTGAGAACTTACGTCAGCAATTATGGACCGGAATTAGCCAGTTGGATGGGGTAACCCTGAATGGTTCAGAGCAGCAACGCGTGCCGCATATTACGAATATCAGCTTTTCCGGCGTTGACGGTGAACTGTTGTTAATGGCGTTAAAAGACTTAGCGCTTTCTTCGGGCTCTGCCTGCACGTCAGCCAGTGTTGAGCCGTCGTATGTGTTGAGCGCATTAGGTGTTAAACCCGAGCTGGCCATGAGTTCGTTGCGCTTTAGTATTGGCCGTTACACCTCCGAAGATGACATCGACAGCGCAGTAGAGCTTATCCACCGCACTATCGGCACGTTAAGAGGGGCTGCTTAGTCTTTCAGCAGGCCGGCAAAGGTTTTACGAAACTTAGCCAGCTTAGGTGAAATGACGGCCTGACAATACGGGTTTCCCGGGTTTCTGGCGTAGTAATTGTCGTGATAATCCTCCGCCGGATAAAACGTTCCTAACTCCGTTACTTCCGTTACGATAGGCGCTGCGAAAGCGTCGTCCGCTTCAAGCTCGGCAATAATGTCTTCCGCTTCACGTTTTTGCTCATCGTTATGATAGAAAATCGATGTGCGATATTGCGTCCCTACATCATTGCCCTGGCGGTTAACCTGAGTAGGATCGTGCAGCGTGAAAAAGATTTCTAAGATTTGACGGTAAGAGATCTGCTTCGGGTCGTATTCGAGTTGCGCGACTTCTGCGTGCCCTGTATTACCAGTGCACACCTGTTCGTAAGTTGGCTCGACGGTATGTCCGCCGGTATAACCCGACTTCACTGACTGTATGCCTTTTACCTGTAGAAAGGCGGACTCAACACACCAGAAACAACCACCGCCCAGTGTCGCTTGTTCGTATTCGTTGTTCGCCATCTAAGAACTCCTTATCGTCAAATAGACGTCTATATGGCTAATTGGTTCTGACATCCTAGCCGAGAATGAATTAAAAAACAATCACTGGGGATTCGATTTCTGTGTTGATCTCACGTATAATCCGCGCGACTAATTTATCCCTTTATTTTATTGGAGTTTATACCATGGCTTTAGAGCGTACTCTATCAATCATCAAGCCTGATGCAGTTGCAAAAAACTTAATCGGCGCTATCTACAACCGTTTTGAATCTGCGGGTCTGCGCATTGTTGGTGCTAAAATGATGCACTTAAGCAAAGAACAGGCAGAAGGCTTCTACGCTGAACACAAAGAACGTCCTTTCTTTGGCGCTTTGGTTGAGTTCATGACCTCTGGCCCTATCGTGGTTCAGGTTCTTGAAGGCGAAGACGCTGTACGTAAAAACCGCGACATTATGGGTGCAACAAATCCAGCAGAAGCACTGGCAGGAACTATCCGTGCCGACTATGCTGAAACTATAGACGAAAATGCGGTACATGGCTCAGATGCGACTGAATCTGCTGCCCGCGAAATCGCTTATTTCTTCAGCGACGAAGAAGTTTGCCAGCGCACTCGCTAAGACGTAAGAAAATATGGCCTGACGTTTGCGTCAGGCCAAATCAAGAAAACCGGAGCTTTATGACCAACGCAATTGATAAAAAAGTGAACTTACTCGACCTGAATCGCGAGGGAATTAAAGAGTTCTTTCGGGAGATGGGTGAGAAACCTTTTCGTGCCGAACAGGTTATGAAATGGCTGTATCACTTTTGTGTCGATGACTTTGATGAGATGACGAACCTCAATAAAGCGCTGCGCGAAAAGCTTAAGCAAGTGGCTGAGATTCGTGCCCCGGAAGTTCGTGAGCAACAACAGTCATCGGATGGCACTATTAAATTTGCGATGACACTGTTTGATGGCCAGGACGTGGAAACGGTCTGGATACCTGAAGGCGACCGCGCTACTTTGTGTGTGTCTTCTCAGGTGGGTTGTGCATTAGAATGTACTTTCTGCTCAACCGGCGCTCAGGGCTTTAACCGTAACCTGAGTGTGGCTGAAATTATTGGCCAGGTATGGCGAGTGAATCAGTTGCTGGGGGCTTATGGTAAGACCGGTATTAAGCCGGTAACCAACGTTGTCATGATGGGCATGGGTGAGCCTTTGCTTAACTTGAATAATGTTGTCCCATCAATGGAGTTAATGCTGGATGACCTGGGTTTTGGTTTGTCTAAACGCCGCGTTACCTTAAGTACGTCGGGTGTTGTTCCTGCGCTGGAAAAATTGCGTGAGCGCATTGATGTGATGTTGGCTATTTCGTTGCACGCACCAGACGATGAACTGCGTAACGAAATTGTCCCCATTAATAAAAAATACAATATTGAAGAATTTCTGGCATCCAGCCGTCGTTATGTTGAGCAGTCAAAAGCTCAGCGTAAAGTAACGGTAGAGTATGTCATGCTGGACCATGTCAATGACTCGACTGATCAGGCACATGCGCTGGCAAAAACCTTAAAAGATACCCCCAGTAAAATTAATCTTATTCCGTTTAACCCGTTCCCGGGTTCAGATTACGGGCGTTCGAGCAACTCGCGAATTGACCGCTTCGCCAAGGTACTGATGGAATACGGATTTACTGTGATGGTAAGGAAAACTCGCGGTGATGACATTGACGCTGCGTGCGGGCAATTGGTGGGTGATGTCATTGATCGCACCAAACGAATACTGAAACGTCAGCAGAAACAACGTGGTGGAGAAGCAATCGCTGTAAAGACCGCGTAAATTAACAGAATCGCAGGCACAAGGAGTGTGATAATGCGAGCCGCTTTATTATTGATAGCCTTAGGGCTATATGGTTGTACCGCTAACCCTGAACAGTCGGTGTCTGTGGGTAATGATGTACGGTTGCAGCTTGGACTTGCTTACTTAGCGCAAGGGAAATTAAAGCTTGCGCAACCGCATCTGCAAACAGCATTAAAGAACAACCCTCGGTCTCTGGATGCCAACCTTGCCTTAGGGCAGTGGTATTTAGCGACAAATGACGTTGATTCCGCTTTGTCACTTTACCAACAGACATTATCATGGCAACCTATGAGCGGTGCATTGTACAATAACTATGCGGTTGCACTGTGTGTGGCTGGTGACTGGAAAACCGCACTGACGTATTTTGATAAAGTGGCAGAGGATCCAGCGTATCCACATCATGCCAGAGCCAAGGCTAACAAGGCCGGATGTCTGGCAAGGGTGAGTCACGACGCAGCTCAACCATAACAGGGAAACCCCTTACAATCATGACTGCTGAAAACGAATCAACACAAGATAACAAAAAGCCAGAATCAGAAGCGGTAAAAGAAACAGAACAAAAGCCGAGCAAAGGTCCTGGAGAGATATTAAAAGATGCCCGCGAAGCGAAAGGCTTAACTCAACGCGAGGTGGCAGACCAACTGCGTCTGCGAAAACAGATTATTGAACTGCTGGAAGCCGATGATTACGCAACCTTCTCTACGCCTACCTTTATTAAAGGGTATCTCCGTGCCTATGCGAAATTACTCGATTTAGATGATACGGAGCTATTTGAGGCCTATCGGGCTAAAGGCTTTCAGGAAGTTGAAAGTAGTCAAATGCAAAGCTTCTCTCGCCGAACAAAACATCAGGAAAATGATAACCGTTTAATGCTGATTACGTATGTGGTTATTATCATTGTTATTGCCTTAGTTATTTGGTGGTGGCAGGAGCCTGATATAGGGTTCAATGAAGATACCAATGGTGTCCAGGAAAGCTCGGAGTCAAGCTCCGTAAACGAAAACGACGAAGCCGGCAGTGTTGGTGGCATTGAAGTATCCAGCCAGCCGATGGAGCCTCAAATTAAACCGAATGAAGAAGAAGCTGTCCTGGAATCGGAAGTCAGTTCCGGCGATACAAATGTTGCCGTCGAGTCAGTGCAGGAGCCTGTGGAAGGTACCACTGAGGGGAATGCTGAGCCGGAGAATGGCAATTTGCCGGAAGAACAGACGGTTGCGAGTACAGAAAGTAACGAACAGCCGCCCGGTGAAAGCACTGAACAAACAAATACGGCACCAGTGGAATCAGTTACAGAAACTGAAAATCAGCAAACTGCAGCTGTCCCGCCTCCGCAACCGGAGGCCAGTTCCCCAAGCTTGGTTTTAGAATTCAACGAAGAGTGCTGGGTTAAAATTGACGATGCGTCTGGTGAAACCCAGGCCGTCGGTGTGAAAGAAGCGGGTTACCGCATGCCGGTTCCCGGCAGTGCCCCGTTCTCGGTTACTTTATGTAAGCCAGAAGCTGTCACAATGAGCTTTGAGGGTAATACGGTTGATATGAGTCAGTTCCGCAGCGGTCGTGTTGCGCGCTTTACCGTCCCCCTGTCCGAACAGTAGTAGAGGTCAACTTAAGGTTATGATGCACGAAACCCCAATTAAACGCCGTCCTTCCCGCCGATTGTATGTAGGTAATGTGCCTATTGGCGATGGCGCACCGATTGCTGTGCAGTCCATGACAAACACCGAAACCACCGACGTTGATGCAACCGTGGCGCAGATTGAAGCGTTAGCTCAGGCCGGTGCTGATATTGTGCGTGTTTCTGTCCCAACCATGGAAGCGGCAGAAGCGTTTAAATTTATAAAACAGCGTAGCTCTGTGCCCCTGGTAACCGATATCCATTTTGACTATCGAATTGCGCTTAAAGTGGCTGAATACGGAGCCGACTGCTTACGTATCAACCCGGGTAACATTGGTCGCGAAGACAGGGTTAAAGCCGTTGTTGATGCAGCGCGCGAGCGTAATATTCCCATCCGTATTGGTGTCAACGGTGGTTCGTTAGAGAAAGACTTGCAAGAAAAGTATGGCGAACCAACGGCAGAAGCGTTGGTTGAGTCTGCAATGCGCCACGTTGATATCCTCGATAAGCTCGATTTTCATGACTTTAAAGTCAGTGTGAAGGCATCCGACGTGTTTTTAGCGGTAGAGTCCTATCGCTTGCTGGCGCAAAAAATTGATCAACCGCTGCACTTAGGCATTACCGAGGCCGGTGGTAAACGCAGCGGGGCTGTAAAATCATCGGTAGGTTTAGGTATGTTATTGGCCGAAGGTATTGGTGACACATTACGCGTATCACTTGCGGCCGATCCGGTTGAAGAAATTAAAGTCGGTTTCGATATATTGAAGTCGCTGCGCATTCGGGCGCGAGGAATAAACTTTATTGCCTGCCCAAGTTGTTCGCGTCAGGAATTTGATGTTATTAGCACGGTGAATGAGCTGGAACAACGTTTAGAAGACATTACCACGCCTATGGATGTTTCAGTGATAGGCTGCGTTGTTAATGGCCCGGGTGAAGCCTTGATATCGCATGTGGGGCTTGCCGGTGCGAAAAACAAAAGTGGCTTGTACATTGGCGGCGCGCGACAAAAATTGCGACTGGATAACCGTAACTTAGTCGATGAACTGGAAGCGCAAATTCGTGAGCAAGTGAAGTTTATTGAAGCGAATAAAATTGATGTAAAAGAAATTAACGGTTGATTTTACCCGCATCGACAAAGTCCCTATAATACCCGCTTATTTTCTGTATCGATAACCAGACGAGAAGGTTCCGTGGCGAATACAATACAAGCAATTCGTGGCATGAATGATTTGTTGCCAGAGCAAAGCCCGGCGTGGCAGCAGGTAGAAGCAGTAATACGCCGTGTTGCTGCAAGCTACGGTTACAGCGAAATCCGTATGCCTGTGCTGGAAAGCACACAACTGTTTAAACGTTCAATTGGCGAAGTGACCGATATTGTCGAGAAGGAAATGTATACCTTTGATGACCGTAACGGCGACAGTGTCACTTTGCGCCCGGAAGGAACCGCAAGCTGCGTTCGTGCCGGCAATCAGCATGGCTTGCTGTATAACCAAATTCAGCGATTGTGGTATATGGGACCCATGTTCCGCTACGAACGCCCTCAAAAAGGTCGGTACCGCCAGTTTCATCAGTTTGGTATAGAAACTTTTGGTTTAGAAAGTGCCGATGCAGATGCCGAAGTTATTCTTCTTTCGGCTCGGTTATGGCGCGAGTTCGGCATTGATGACCAGGTGGAACTGCAATTGAACTCTTTAGGGTCCAATGAGGCTCGCGCGAATTATCGTGACGCATTAAAGGCCTATTTGTCGGACTATATTAATGAGTTGGATGAAGACAGTCAGCGACGTCTTGAGAGTAACCCACTCCGTATTCTGGATAGCAAAGACGAAAATACCCAGAAGATTCTTGAGGGTGCACCACAGTTATCGCAGTATTGGGACAGTGAATCGAAAGAGCACTTTGAGCAGCTAACGGCTCGTTTAGAAGCGGCGGGTATTTCCTACACTTTGAATGAGCGTCTGGTTCGCGGTCTGGACTATTATAATCGCACTGTGTTTGAGTGGGTGACAACCGCGTTAGGTGCACAGGGCACGGTTTGTGCGGGCGGACGTTATGATGGCCTGGTTGAGCAACTGGGCGGTAAATCAACGCCTGCGGTCGGCTTTGCTATGGGCATGGAACGTCTGGTGCTGTTACTGCAGGATCAGGGTAAACTGACACCAAGGCGTACAGTGGACGCCTACTTAATGCCGTTGGGTGAGGAAGCGGAACTAAATGCCCCGCGCATTGCCGAACAGCTGAGAAATGATTTACCGGAACTGCGGCTAGTGACCCACTGTGGCGGTGGTTCCATGAAAAAGCAAATGAAGAAAGCCGATAAGTCAGGTGCGGAAGTCGCACTGATTATTGGTGCAGATGAAATCGCTCAGCAGCAAGTAGCGGTTAAGCCGTTGCGTACTGCTGAAGAACAACAAACTCTGGGCTGGCAGGCACTTATTGACTTTCTGCAGCCGCTGACAAGAGGGTAGTCAGGTGGATAGTACCGAAGAACAACAAGTAGAACGTTTAAAAGAGTTTTGGAAAGAACACGGTAAAGGTATTGTAGCGGGTGTCGTTATTGGGTTTGGCCTGTTTTATGGCTGGCGCTACTACGACCAGCACACGATAGAAACTCAACAACAAGCTTCCGCTAACTATGAACAGTTGACTGCAGGGTTGTCTGAAGGTAGCGATAATGCGCTGCAAAATGCTCAGCAATTTGTCAAAGAAAACCCGGAAAATATCTATGCGCATCTGGTTGCTTTGCAATTAGCTGAGTACGCGACGAATAAAGACGATTTAGCAACAGCGGTTACCGCGCTGCAATCGGTCGTTGATAATTCAGATGATAAAAACATGTCCGCGTTAGCAAGTATTCGTCTGGCCCGAGTGTTAATTGCTCAGGACCAGTTGGACATGGCTTTAAGCTTAGTGCAGAAGCCGTTGCCGGAAGCTTATACTGGTTTCGCCGCAGAGCTTGAAGGCGATATTCTTGCAGAGCAAGGGAATACGGAAGAAGCTCGTGCAGCTTATGAACGCGCATTGCAAGCCGGGGAGTCATTGACTCCTGCGTTGCAAATGAAACTCAACAGCCTGGCTAAGTCATAATGCAATTGATAAAACGCTTTACTAAAGGCAGTTTACTTTTTACTGCTGCCGTCCTTATTTCTGGTTGCTCCATTTTTGGTGATGAAGAAGAGCCGAAGTTTGCAGAACTTCAACCAATTAACGAAGAAGTACAGCCAAAAGTTTTATGGGATGCCTCTGTCGGTGATGGCATTGGGGATTATTTTTCACGACTTAATCCGGTTGTTGAATACGGAAAAGTGTTTGCGGCTGATCGCAGTGGCATCGTTCGCGCGTTTGACAAGAAAACGGGTGAGCCGATCTGGAGAATTGATCTTCGCACGCTGATTGAATTTGATGCAGCTAAAGACGAAAGTTGGTTCAGTGGCATTTTCTCAAGCCCTTTCCCGGCTCGTATTTCAGGCGGATTAGTGGCTAGCTATGATCGCATTTTTCTGGGAACAGAAAATGGCGATGTGGTTGCGCTTGACGAAAAAACCGGTGAGTTGGTCTGGCACGCAGAAGTGAATAACGAAGTCATGTCCGATCCGGCAGTAGGCGAAGGCCGGGTTGTTGTGCATACCAGCGGCGGTAAGGTCATTAGCTTGAATGCCGAAACGGGTGAACAGCAATGGGAATATCAGTATCAAGCACCGATGCTAACGGTCCGTGGTGCATCAGCTCCTGCCATTATTAGTGGTGGTGTTGTTGTGGGCGACAGCAATGGTGTTGGCATGGTATTGATTGCTGAAAATGGCCAACAAGCCTGGACCCAGAAAGTTGGTGAGCCCAGCGGTAGTACTGAATTAGAGCGGTTAGCAGATATTGATGCAAAACCTGCAATCGATGGCAGAACGGTCTACATGATCGCTTTCAATGGCGAGTTGGTTGCATTGGAGTTAATGAATGGTGAAGTACGCTGGAAACGCGACTATAAATCGTTTGAAAACTTGCTCGTAGCAAATGGCAAAATCTTTTTAACCGATGTAAACAGTCACGTTTACGCGCTCGGTCAAGAAGCCGGTATCGAACTGTGGAGTAACACAGCGTTATTTGGTCGTGAGCTAAGCGCTCCTGCATTGCAGAGCGGAAATGTTGTTGTTGGCGATTTTGAAGGTTATCTGCATTGGCTGGATAGCGACAGCGGTAACATCACTGGTCGTTACGAAGCTGGCGGTGATGGTGTCTATGCGGCCCCTGTCGTTGATAACAACATTCTATATGTACAAACTCGGGACGGTGATATCATCGCGCTCGATATTCAATCAGGAAATTAATAAGAGATGTTACCTGTTGTCGCGCTGGTTGGGCGCCCAAATGTGGGGAAATCCACACTTTTTAACCGTTTAACACGGACTCGCGATGCACTGGTAGCGGACTTTCCCGGGTTAACCCGGGACCGTAAATACGGTCAGGCAAATTACGACGGTTTTCAGTTTATTGTTATTGATACCGGCGGTATCCATGGTGATGAAGAAGGCATCGACGAGGAAATGGCTAAGCAGTCACTGCTTGCTGTTGACGAGGCGGATGTCGTTTTGTTTATGGTGGATGCCCGTGACGGTGTCACCGCTGGTGACCAGGGCATTGCCGATCATTTACGTAAACAAAATAAGAAAGTCTACCTGGTCTGCAATAAAATTGACGGCATTGACGCCCATTCGGCTATGGCTGATTTTTACTCTTTGTCGCTGGGAGAGCTTTACGGCATAGCAGCGGCTCACGGCCGCGGTGTTGAGTTGCTACTCGAAACCTGCTTTAGGCCGATTGCGGAAGAATACCCCGATGTTATTGTACCGAAAGAGACGGTTTCTGAAGAACTTGCTCATGACGAAATCGACTACGATAAGCTGCCGTTAAAACTGGCCATTGTGGGTCGTCCTAACGTGGGTAAATCCACCTTAATCAATCGCATAATGGGTGAAGAGCGTGTTGTTGTCTATGACATGCCTGGCACTACTCGTGACTCGGTTTATATTCCTATGCAACGCAATGAGCGGGAATATGTTCTGATTGATACTGCCGGAGTACGCCGTCGGGGTCGTATAGGCGAAGCGATTGAGAAGTTCTCCGTGGTGAAAACGCTGCAGGCAATTGAAGACGCTAACGTTGTGCTCGTTGTGATTGATGCACGCGAGACTATTAGTGATCAGGATCTTAACCTTATCGGGTTTGCGCTAAACGCGGGTCGTTCCATTGTCATCGCTGTGAATAAGTGGGATGGTCTGGAAAGTGATCACAAAGAAGAAATTAAGCGTGAGCTCGATCGCCGTTTAGGCTTTGTGAACTTCGCCCGATTACACTTCATATCGGCTTTACATGGTACCGGAGTGGGTCATTTATTTGAGTCGGTTGAAGAAGCCTATGCCAGTGCAACGCAGCGTATTAGCACGTCTAAACTGACGAGCATTATGGAAATGGCTCAGGAAGAACATCAGCCGCCATTGGTCAGTGGTCGTCGGGTTAAGCTAAAGTATGCGCACGCAGGAGGCTATAATCCGCCGCGTATCATTATTCATGGGAATCAGGTAAAAGACTTACCGGGTGCTTATCAACGTTATTTAATTAATTACTTTCGTAAAGCGCTGGGCGTAATGGGAACACCCATTAAAGTGGAGTTCCGCGAACCGGTTAACCCATATGAAGGTAAGAAAAATCAGCTCACCTTGTCGCAGCAGCGTAAGCGCAGACGTTTAATGAAATTTCTGAAAAAGAAAAAGTAGTTTTGAAGAAAAAGCCTGCAACAAAAAGCAGGCTTTTTTATGTCTTAATTAAAGTCGGCTGGACTGAAGCGATATTCAGTCAGACAATAATCGCAGGTCATTACAATTTCACCTTCCTGCTCTAAAATTTCCTGAATTTCTGCCGGGCTTACTGAAGCAAGTGCTTCCAACGTGCGCTCACGAGAACACCCGCAAACAAAACTTACCGGTTGCGACGGGTACAAGTGAACTTGTTCTTCATGGTACAGGCGATGCAGTAGCTGCTCGGCCGGTAAGGTATAAAGCTCTTTTGCCGTGATAGTGTCGGTTAAGGTGGCTAAATGTTCAAAACCCGCTAAGTCTTTGCCGGTTGCCGGTAAGCGCTGTAGCAACATACCTGCGGCATGTTCTCCGTCGGCATGTAACCAAACTTTAGTGTGTAATTGCTCTGACTGCTCAAAGTAGTTTTCCAGTATCGCTGCGATGGAATCTTCATCCGCACTGACAACTCCCTGATAGCGCTCACCGGTGTCCGGGGTCAGGGTGATAATCAACTGGCCTTTGCCAATCATTGAGCGCAGGTCGGTCGCGCCGATGTCTGACTTTAACCGGGCAATGCCGCGCAATTCTTGATTGTGATTACCGTTAACCGCGATAAAATTAAGTGGACCATCGCCCTGAAGCTGAACGGCAATGTGACCGTTAAACTTTAAGGTTGCCGTAAGTAATGAAACCGCTGCCATCATCTGGCCAAGTAACTCTTGAACCGGAGCTGGGTAATTGTGACCACGGATCAGCGTCTGATAACTGCTGGTCAATTGCACCAGTTCACCACGCACATCGTGCTCTTCAAAGGTGTAACGTGACAATTGATCAGTTGGGTACTCCATGGGAACTCCTGTTAATTCAAAGTTGGCGGCTTACTCACCGCTGTCTTTCATTCTGATAAGCTGACGGCGTTGCTTTTTATCGGGCCGCCCGTCGGGGTGCGGATTATACAATGCATTCAGCTTTCTTGCTTCAGCATTTTGCTCGCGTTTTTCGATACTCGCCGGCGTTTCCCGGTAAAGCAATTGAGCTTCACTGGCACCGCGACGCTGCTCACTTAGCTCCATTACTTCCACTTCTTTGGTATCGAAACCCTGACGTAACGTAATAAGGGCACCAATTTGGACTGCTTTAGAGGGCTTGCTGCGCTGGCCGTCATAATGTACTTTGCCGGACTGCACCATTTGCCGGGCCAGCGCCCGGGTTTTATAGAATCTTGCTGCCCATAGCCATTTATCAAGGCGAATGGGGCTTTCTTTTCGAGTTTTTGTCATAAAAACGCAACGAATTCGTTATAAACTTTGTGTTAATCGATTGTTGACTCATGTCGCCTGCGCTAGAATGCATGAATCGTCTTTTGTCAGTGTAACAAGAATAAGAATAAAGTGACTGCCCGACTTAAACAAATATTTACAGATGCTCATACGTGGCGCCGATTAATGCAAGCGCTCATCGCTTTCGCGTGGTTTTTAGTGGCGGTGCTGCTGGCGCGTTTTACCTGGTCTCTACTTAGCCCTGATGAACCTTCGGGAAAAGCGGTGTTACCCCGGGTGGCATCGGCTGACATGTATTCCACTTCAGTCAATCTGGATAACTTAACGTCTTTAAACCTATTTGGTGCATCGGATCAAAACAGGGGGCCGGGTAATACACGGAACGCCCCTAAAACGTCCTTAAATGTTCGCTTGATTGGTGTCTCAGCAAGTTCAAACCCTGCCCGCTCTGCCGCTATTATTCAACAGGGAAGCCGGCAGCAGACCTATATTATCGGCGAAAACTTGGGAAGCTCCTCGGTTACCGTGGAGGAAATTCATGCCGACCGGGTGATTCTTGATAATAATGGGCGTTTAGAAACGCTGGAAATGGAAGACATTGGGGAAGACAGGCCGGCACTATCGCTGGTCGTCGAGGGGTCAGAAAGCGGTAATGAAGAGGAACCCGACGACCCAAGTGCGTCAGAAACGCAAGAGTCGGTTGAACAGCAGCTTGCACAAGTTGCCAGTAATCCGTCTTCGTTACTTGATTATGTCACTATTTCACCGGTGCAAAGTAATGGTGAATTAAAGGGGTATAAATTGACCTCAGGACAAAACCCCGATCTTTTTCGGAATGCAGGCTTCCAAAACGGCGACTTGGCTGTGGCCATTAATGGTTATGATTTGACGGATATGGAGCAAGCGATGTTAGCGAGTCAGGAACTGTCGCAGCAACAACAAGTCACTATAGAAATAGAGCGCGACGGTGAACGGATGGAACTGTCGTTTGAACTACCGGAAAAACAGGATAATTGATATGACAGTGGCAAAGAGTGGCTTAAAAGCGTGGCTGGGAGCCCTGGGCTTGGCGTTAACATTGATGAGTGCGCCATTAAGCAGTGAAGAATACGCCGCCAGTTTTAAGAATACGGATATAAACGAATTCATTCAGGTGGTTGGTCGTAATCTGGGTAAAACCATCATTATAGACCCGAACGTGCGGGGCAAAATTGATGTCCGCAGTTACGACGTGATGAATGAAAGCCAGTATTATCAGTTTTTCCTTAATGTGCTTGAAGTCTATGGCTTTGCTGCGGTTGAGATGGACTCTGGGGTACTTAAAGTTATTCGTGATAAAGACGCAAAAACGTCTTCTCTTCCGGTTATCGGCGGTGATACGCAGTTGCTGGGTGATGCGATGGTGACCCGGGTTGTTCCTGTCGAGAACGTGTCAGTAAGAGAACTGGCGCCGTTATTGCGTCAGTTAAATGACCAAAGCGGCGGTGGCATGGTGGTCAGTTATGATCCGTCAAACGTCATTATGATGACCGGACGTGCTGAAACGGTACAGCGATTAGTCGAGATTATCGAAAGAGTGGATCGGGCCGGTGATCAAGATGTCGACATGATCCACCTGGAGTACGCATCGGCAAGCGAAATAGTCCGTATTGCTCAGTCTCTATTCGAGAAAAATGCTGAAGGTGTTCCCGCGTTACTTATTCCGAAAATTGTTGCTGATGAACGGAGTAATAGCGTCATTGTCAGCGGAGAGCCTCGGGCAAGAGCGCGGGTGGTTAAGCTGATTAGACAACTCGACCAGGATTTAAAAACGGAAGGGAATACGCGTGTTTTTTACCTGAAATACGCTAAGGCGCCGGATGTGGTTGAGGTGCTAAAAAATGTCAGCAACTCTATTCAGGCGGAAGTAGAGCAACCAGGCGCTGCGGGTGCTAACCAACGCCGCTCGGGTAACAATGATACGGTCAGTATTAGCCCTCACGAACCAACCAATTCAGTTGTTATTACTGCGCCTCAGGACATGCTGGCGTCGCTGGAAAAAGTGATTCATGATCTCGATATTCGCCGGGCACAGGTGCAGGTTGAAGCCATTATTGTGGAAATTATGGAAGGCGACGACATTGACTTTGGTGTGCAGTGGATAAGTGAAGATGGCGGTATGGTGCAGTACAGCAATGGCAATCAGGTGCCTATTGGTAGTCTGGCCGCCGGAGCCTACCAGGCAAGAGAGAGACCCGGTACAACAACAACGCGCATAACCGATGGTGGCGTAGAAGTGACGACAACTGAACCGGATGAACCTGGCGATATTTCTTTGTTGGCCAATTTGTTAGGGTCGGTTAATGGCATGATGTTCGGCACCATTCAGAATGACTGGGCGGCCGTAGTGCAGGCAGTGACCCAGGATACTAACTCCAATATTCTGGCAACACCCAGCATTGTTACCTTAGATAACGAGGAAGCGAGCTTTTTAGTAGGGCAGGAAGTGCCGACAATTACCGGCTCGACCACAGGAGACAGCAACGAAAACCCGTTCCAGACAGTGAATCGAAAGGAAATTGGGATTAAATTGAAAGTGACGCCTCAGATCAACGAGGGAAATGCTGTACAAATGCTGATAGAACAGGAAGTGTCCAGTTTAAGTGGAGCAACCTCTGTCGATGTCATTATTAATAAGCGTGAACTGAAAACAACGGTTATGGCGGACGATGGCGAAACCATTGTGTTAGGCGGCTTAATTGATGAAGACGTGCAAGAGTCCGTATCGAAAATTCCCCTGCTGGGCGACATTCCAATTTTGGGTCGACTGTTCAGCTCTACGTCGACGTCGACGCAGAAGCGCAACTTAATGATTTTTATCCGTCCGACAATATTACGCGACGGCAGCCGTATGCGTGAATTAAGTTCAGCGAAATACAACTACATGAGAGCCTTGCAACTTGATGAAAGAGCTCGTGGTGTTTCACTGATGCCAACTAAGGATTCTCCGGTTTTGAAAGACTGGGACAGCGAACTGACTCTGCCTCCGGGGTTTGATGAGTACATGAAAAACCAAAACAAAGAAAAGGCAGACGGACAGAACAACGGGCAAGAAAATGACTGAAATCAGTGCCATTGCGACAACCCGGCTCCCCTTTAGTTTTGCCAAACGTTTTGGCGTTGTGGTTGAACATGGTGACCCTATGGTTTTGCACTGTCGCGCCGGTATTTCCCCTTCTGCGCTGAGAGAAGTCAGGCGCGCTATGGGGCAGGCGGTAAAAATTCAGGAGCATGCGGCGAGTGAATTTGAAAGCTTACTGACCCGGGCATACCAACGAGACTCGTCCGAAGCTAAGCAACTGATGGAAGACATTGGTAATGAGTCCGATTTGTTCTCATTGGCCGATGAACTCCCACAAACGGAAGACTTGCTCGAAAGTGAAGATGACGCGCCTATTATTAAGCTGATTAACGCAATGCTGAGTGAGGCGATAAAAGAGGGTGCGTCGGATATCCATATCGAAACCTTCGAGAAAGCCTTGCTGATTCGTTTTCGGATTGATGGCGTACTGCGTGAAGTGCTGCGGCCGAATCGTAAGTTATCCTCGTTGTTGGTGTCACGCATCAAAGTAATGGCGCAATTGGACATCGCTGAAAAGCGGGTGCCTCAGGACGGTCGTATTTCGTTATTGATAGCGGGTCGTGCGGTTGATGTGCGAGTTTCCACCATGCCTTCAAACCATGGGGAACGGGTGGTGCTGCGTTTGCTGGATAAGAACAATGCCCGACTGAACCTGACTGAGTTAGGTATGACGGATGCGAATCGGAAGATATTTCAGGAACTGATTTATAAGCCGCATGGCATCATTTTGGTCACCGGGCCGACAGGGTCAGGTAAAAGTACAACCTTGTATGCAGGGCTGAGTGAAATTAACTCAAAAGACCGCAACATATTGACCGTAGAGGATCCCATCGAGTATGCCATTGACGGCATTGGTCAGACTCAGGTTAACCCGCGGGTTGATATGACCTTTGCTCGCGGGCTCCGCGCAATATTGCGACAGGACCCTGATGTGGTGATGGTGGGCGAGATCCGGGATGTTGAAACGGCACAAATTGCAGTGCAGGCCTCGTTAACCGGGCATTTGGTTCTGTCGACGTTGCACACCAATACCGCCGCGGGTGCTATCACTCGTCTGGAAGACATGGGCGTAGAACCTTTCCTGCTGTCTTCGAGTTTGCTGGCCGTATTGTCTCAGCGTTTGGTGCGGACTCTGTGCAATGAATGTAAACAGCCCCACCAACCCGATGACGAAGAGAAAAGAATGTTAGGGCTTGGTGCTGCAGATGATGCGGTTATTTATCGTTCCGGGGGCTGCGAACGGTGCAATGAAACAGGCTATCGCGGCCGGACGGGTATTCATGAGTTGTTGGTCGTGGATGACCATGTGCGTGAACTGGTTCACAATGGCCATGGCGAGCAGTCAATCGAAAAATATATTCGCCAGTCGACTCCGGGTATTCGGCATGACGGCTTAGAAAAAGTACTGAAAGGCAAAACAACGCTGGAAGAAGTGCTGCGGGTTACCCGCGAGGAGTAAAGGGTGGCGGCATTTGAATATCAAGCTGTTGAGGCTAACGGCAGAAAGAAAAAGGGCGTCCTGGAAGCAGACACCGCAAGGCAAGTACGTCAGTTATTGCGTGAACAAGGGTTAATGCCGCTAACCATAGAGCCTGCGGCTGACAGAGACCGAAAACAAACGTTACGGCCTCGTTTCGGGTTACCTCAGCGTAAGGTAAAAGCGCAAGACTTAGCACTTATTACCCGTCAGTTATCAACGCTGGTGAGCTCAGCGCTTCCTATTGAACAAGCCTTGTTAGCGGTTGCGGATCAGACCGAAAAGCCACGCTTAAAAAAATTGCTCATGTCGGTGCGTAGTAAGGTTGTCGAGGGGTATGGCCTGGCTGAAGCGATGTCAGATTTTCCCGGTGTCTTCGACTCTTTGTACACCGCGATGGTTGCTGCCGGCGAAAAATCAGGGCATTTAGATACGGTGCTGGATGAGTTGGCAAACTACACTGAGCAACGGCAGCACATGAAAAGCCAGCTAACCCAGGCCCTTATTTATCCGTTAATGCTGACTTTGGTGGCTATTGGAATTGTTGTTTTTCTTCTGGTGTCCATTGTGCCGCAGATAGTCGAAAACTTCTCAACCATGGGCCAGGAGTTGCCACCAACAACGCTGGCGATGATAGCGATCAGTCAATTTTTACAGGACTGGGGGTTATGGCTTCTGATAGCACTTGGTTTGGCGCTTGTGATTTTTAACCAATGGCTCAGAAACGAAAAGAATCGTCTGAAATATCATCGTTGGCTGTTAAAACTTCCGATGCTGGGTAAGGTCATAAGAGGGGTGAGCACGGCTCGCTTTGCCAGAACCTTAAGCATTTTAACCTCATCGGCGGTTCCGTTGCTTGATGGGCTGCGTATTACCTCATCAGTAATTGGTAACTTGGCAATACGGCAAGCAGTGGATGAAGCTGCAGACCGTGTTCGCGAAGGTTCATCCATGCGTGGGGCTTTACAGGAAACCGGTTTATTCCCGCCAATGATGTTGCATATGATAGCGGCGGGTGAGAAGTCCGGTGAACTGGAACAAATGCTAAAACGCTCAGCGGATAATCAGGACAGAGAGTTTGAAAGTTTGGTTTCAATTAGTCTTAAGGTGTTTGAGCCCGTGCTGATTGTCACCATGGCAGGGATAGTATTCTTTATTGTGCTGTCTATCATTCAACCCATTTTACAATTAAATAATAGTGTAGGGCTTTAGCTATGAGACGTAATCAAACTGGTTTTTCATTAGTCGAAGTAATGGTAGTAATTGCTATTATCGGCATTTTAGCAACCATGGTGTTACCGAACGTGTTAGGTAACCAGGAAAGAGCAAATGAACAAAAAGTCATTGCCGACCTTGTTGCTCTGGAAAATGCGTTAGCGCAATACCATCTGGATAACGGAATGTTTCCAACTACCGAGCAAGGCCTGCAGGCGTTAGTAAGTGAGCCGAACTTAGATCCTCAACCGCGCAGTTATCGCAGTGGTGGCTATATTCGTCGTTTACCGCAAGACCCTTACGGTAACGAGTATCTGCTTCTGAACCCAGGTCAGTATTCCGATGTCGACATTTTCTCGCCAGGTCCGGACGGGCAACCAGGTACCGAAGACGACTTTGGCAACTGGATGATTGGCAACGACAACCGTGATCAATAAGCGTTGCTTGCGTGGTTTTACCCTAATTGAAATTATGCTGGTGATGGCCATTCTTGGTCTTATTGCCAGCTCAGTGATGTTGACTTTACCGGGGGGAGAGCGAGGCGCAGACTCCCCTCACAACGCCGCTGTTACCTTACGTCAGCAGTTGAATTACGCTCGCGAATACGCCATGGTCAGGCAACAGCCCGTTGGATTAAAATTTGAACAAAGCGGCTATAGCTTCGTTTTTTGGAAGGACGAGCAGTGGCAGCAAGATAACGTCCGCGGGTTACGTGGACAGCAGACTGAAGAGATGTTGCGCTGGACCTTTCGTAGCCAGGGTTTAAAAATACTGGAACAAAATGACTCATTAAATACCGGATTGTTTTCAGAAGAAACGGATGAGGACCACGTTGTTCCAGATGTTCTTATTCTACCCAGTGGCGAAATGACACTATTTACCGTGCGCATTGAACACCTGGATGATCCCGAGGCTGAACGTTGGCTAACTGCTGAGAATAGCTGGTTAATCAGTATATCGGCGGAGGCCCCGGAGTCGTGATGTCGCAATTACGAGGGTTTACGCTAATTGAGGTTATGGTTGCCTTATCCATATTCGGTTTGGCTGCATTAGCAGCGCTGCAATCGGCTAGCGGACATTTAACGGGTCTCAGTGCGTTACAAAATAAAACCTTCGCTCAGTATGTGGCGTCTAACCGATTGGCTGAAATTTCACTAGCGGAGCAATGGCCAGTAGAAGACAAGCGTAAAGGCCAGCAAAAACAAGCCGGAGTAACTTGGTATTGGCAACAGAGCGTGACCGAGACCGTCACCCCTGACGTAGTTGCGATAACGGTGAAAGTAATGAGAGAGGAAGGGGGACGTGAGCACTTTCGGTTAACGCGTTATTTGCGCAAGCCCGATGCTGCGGGGGAGTCTTCTAATGGCCGTTAGCCGCACAGCGCAAGGTTTTACGCTGGTAGAAGTGTTGGTCACTATGGCGATTTTTGCCATTATTGGCATTGCCAGCTTTCAAGTGCTGAATCAAATGGTCCACACAGAAGAGCAATCTGAGCAGATACGAGAGCGGCTGGAACGTGTGCAGTTCAGTCAGCTGCTAATGCAACAAGACATACGGCAGATGGTGGCTAAGCCAACGCGTCCTTCCGGTCTTGAGGTGACCCATCAGTACGTGAGTAACGATCCCGAGTATTTTGATTCTGACAGTGGTGTATTGGCGTTTGTCAGAACTGGATTTGATAATCCCGGTAACATTATGCCCCGAAGCGAGCTAAAGCCAGTTGTTTACAGGTTGCGGGACAAAAAGTTACAGAGAGTGACGCAAACCTTTGTTAATGATCGCTCATCTGAACCGACGGTTCAGACCCTGCTGGAGAATGTGACAGAGCTTTCATTTCGGTTTTACCAAGGTGAGGCGAGCAGTAATAGCAACCAAGGTGTCGATCAGGGTTGGAGCGATAATTGGCAAAGCCAGGGGAGCCTGCCTCGAGCGGTGGAAGTGACTATTGAGAGTGAAAACCTTGGTACTATCCGCCGCATTTTTCTAATTGCCGCGGCCGGTCAGGTTGCTGTTAGCCAGGGCGAGGGCTCGCCACGTGACAATTAACCCGAATAGAGCACAACATGGTGCGGCGCTGATTACGGTATTACTGGTCATTGCTCTGGTGTCTGTTATTGCAGTGAATTTGGGTGGGAAATTGCAGCTGCAAATAACACGCATGAGTAACTTAAAGCAGGCTGAACAGAGTTACTGGATGTGGCTGAGTGCTGAAGATGTGCTGAAAGAGGTGCTGCAACGTGAGCTGAACGAGAGCGATGGCGTGGCTCACCGACAACAAAGCTGGGCGACCCGCACAGGCCCTTTTCCGGTAGAAGGTGGTCAGATAGCCGCTCAGGTGAAAGACCTGTACAGCTGCTTTAACTTGAACAGCCTGGTGAGTAACCCGGATGATCCGGGGACGCTGGAAAAACGAAAGCGACAGTATAAGGCAATGCTGCAAGCTCTGGATATTGACAGTTACCAGACAGAGATTTTAACGGATAGTCTGGTTGACTGGCTGGATGAGGACAGCAGACTATCGGGCAGTAACGGTGCTGAAGACCCTGACTATGAAAGTCTGCCCCAACCTTATCTGGCTGCGAATAGCCAATTGCTCGATATAAGCGAGCTGAGGATGGTACGCGGTTACAGCACTAAAATAGTGAACGAATTGAGCTCGGTCGCCTGTGTTATTCCGAATGAAACGGAGCTCAAAGTTAATATTAATACGCTCAAACAAGAGCAGGCCGCTGTTTTAGCTGCAGTGACAGAAGGTAAGTTGTCGCTGAATGATGCTGTTGCATTAATAAATGACAGGCCTGAGCGTGGCTATGAATCGGATGAAGCCTTGTCGGAATTAGCTGGGCTAGCAACGGTTCGATCGGAGCTAAATAGTGAATTGCCAGAATTGACGGTAAACAGTGAGTATTTCCAACTGGTTGCGATGATCCAATGGGGTGACGTAGAAATGAAGGCTCGCTCGGTATTACACTTAAATAATGGTCGAGTACAGACATTGTACCGGGCGATGGGAGACTAGGTTATGAATGAAATATTGATTCTGAGGTTGCCGGCGCAAGGCACCGATGAGCCCATACCTTGGCTGGTCTGGCATAAAAGGCAACAAGAACTGATAGCGAGTGGCGAGCTAGCCTCTATCGCTGAACTCGACCAACTAAAAGAGAAGGCGAATCGCTGCGAAGTGATTGTGGCTTTGCCGGGGCAGGATGTCTTGTTAACCAGGGTAACCCTACCTGCGGGAACGAAGCGACATCTCCAACGCATTATTCCTTACGCTCTGGAAGAAGAGCTCGCGAGTGATATTGAGCAGCTGCACTTTGCCTGGCCCGATGCGAAAGGAGACAAATTACCCGTTGCTGTTGTGGCAAAGGAACGGATGGACGCGTGGTTAAAAGCGCTTTCTGATGCCGGGATTGAATCAGCCTATTGGATACCTGACTGTTTTCTCCTGCCCTATCAGGAAGACGTTTGGCAAGCGATAGAGTTAGGTGACAGCGTTATTGTCAGAACAGGAGCCTGGCAGGGCTTTACGGTAGACAAAGAACAATTTGCAGAGTTAGCTCCGGCCTTGGTTGCGGAGCAGGATAACCCCACCGAAATTGTCCATTATGGAGCATTGAACTGGCCACAATCACCGGCGCCATTAGTGGCTGCTGACATTGAAGTCCCATTTACCATTGCGGCACAAAATGTGGGGGGTGCAACAGAACTGAACCTGCGCCAGGGGGCGTATCGCTCACAACGAGCGAAGCGTTCGGTTGATTTGCCGTGGCGGGCATTTGCCGCAGCGGCCAGTGTTCTTTTTATTTTGGCGGTGTTGCTAAACGGCGTCCGTTACTGGCAACTGGAGTCTCAGCGTGAGGTTTTGAATGCGCAGGCTGAAGCGCTCTACCGCGACGCTTTTCCAGGGCAGACACGTATTGTGAACTTAAAAGTTCAGTTGCAACAACAACTGGATCAACTGGGTTTGGGGAGCTCAGACGAAGCCTCGGTGCTCAGTGTGCTGCAGCAGCTTGCCCCGGCGTTTAAATCTCAACCCGAATTGCAGCTCGAATTACTGCGTTTCCAGAATAACGAACTGCGACTGCAGGCAACGGCCAATAGCTTTTCTCAATTTGAAGCGTTCCAGCAGGCGGTAAAAGCCGAAGGATTAGGAATTGAAGCCGGACCAATGAATAATCGGGGGAACCGAGTGTCGGGCTCTTTAACGGTAAAGCTTGATGAACAGGGGGCTCAATCATGAGTGAAATAAGACGTCACCTGATGCCTTACCTTAACTTAGGGAAGCAGCGTTGGGCGCAATTTAATCAGCGAGAGCAAAGGTTATTAGCCGCATTGGTGGGTGTTCTGTTCATAGCGATACTCTACTTCTTTATTTGGCAGCCGAGTCACCAGGCGGTGTTAAATGCTGAGCGAAGACTCGACGCGCAGCAACAGCAATATCAGTGGGTTCAGCAGACTATTGCCCGCTATAAGCAGCTGCAAGCCAACAGCGCAAATCAGGAAGGAGCTTCCGGGTCGGTTAGCCAACGCATTAACCGAGCTGCGGCCGCACAGGACATTGAAATTTCCAGGTTGCAGCCACAGGGAGAAGAGTACTTGTTAAGTGTCGACGAAGTGGCTTTCTCAGATTTATTGAAATTTTTGTCTGAGCTGGAACAACGACAGGGGTTAGCGTTAAGCGCGGTCGATATTGCAAAATTAAATACTCCAGGCCAAGTGCGCCTGCGTAAGTTACTAGTAAGAGAGGCTTCATGAATTTAAAACGCTGGATACCCTGGTTAGTTGTCGTGTATCTGGTGGCCATGTTGGTCATGCTGCCGGCCCGTGTCATTTATTGGTTCCCGCTGCCTGATAACGTTCGGCTTTCTCAGGTTAGCGGTAGTTTGTGGCAGGGGGTTGCGGGACAGGTTGTGGTCGATGGTATGGTTTTTAATAATCTTAGCTGGGATTGGCAGGTTTCTTCGATCTTTTTGGGAGAGCTGGTCGTTGACGTTAATTTGCCTGACCAGAATAATCCGCTGGCCTTTAGTGGCAGGCTGCTGGCGGGGTCGACAAAAGTGGGCGCAAAAGATGTCACTGCCCGGGGCGATTTAAGTGCGCTATTGCAGTTAGTGGGCACTCGCTTACCGCTAAAAACCGATGGTGAATGGAATCTGTCAGTAGACACCTTTGTGGTGACAGCGCCAGGCCCGGTACGCTGGTGTGATGAACTGCAAGGGAACGCAAAAGGCGAACAAATTCGTGTTCTGATAAACAATCAGTGGCAGTCGTTAGGTAACTTTCCCGTTGAATTGGGATGCAGCGACACTAACGCGGTTAGCTTGACGATGAGCGGTGACAACAGCCTTGGTCTGGAATTTAATGGCCGTATCAATAGCCAAAGTTTTCGTGCTGAAGGAACGGTTAAACCAACACCAAGAACCCCCGAAGGTCTAGCCAAAATGATGCAGTACATGGGAACACCCGATTCCCGGGGCCGCTATTCGTTCCGTTTGTGATCTCACTTGCGGGCAAACACGTTTACAATTACTGTAATAAATAACTCATTTAAGCTTTTGCGGAATAAGGAACTTGTATGGATAGCATTGTTCAATGGATTAATGATAACCAAGACATGCTGATTGGCTTCTCAATTAAATTTATCATCGCAATTGCGATACTCATTATTGGTAAAATCGTAGCGAACGCTGTGACCGGCGTAATGACCAAGAATATGCGTAAGCGTGAAGTTGATGGTGCTGTTATCAGCTTTGTCGGCGCTATTTTGAAGACCGTCATTTTTATCGCGGCAATTATGATGGCGCTCTCTCATGTTGGTGTTGAAACGACATCCTTTATCGCCATATTAGGTGCTGCTGGTTTGGCAATTGGCCTGGCTTTGCAAGGCTCACTGTCCAATATCGCATCCGGTGTATTACTGATCATGTTCCGCCCAATTCGGGCCGGTGAATATGTTGACGCAGGTGGTGTTTCGGGAACCGTTGAGCAAATTAATATCTTTCAGACGATTATGAAAACGCCGGATCGCAAAGTGGTTTTCGTGCCCAACTCTGAAATTATTGGCGGACCGATTATTAACTATAATCGCGAAGAGCTGCGCCGTATCGACTTGGTTATTGGCGTTAGCTACAGTGCCAATTTGCAACATACTAAGAAGGTATTGATGGACGTTATTACCAGCGATGAGCGCGTGTTGGAAGACCCTGAACCGGTCGTCACCGTGACCAATCTAGGTAATTCATCGGTCGATTTTAATGTGCGTCCATGGACCAAAAACGAAGATTATTGGCCTACCCGCTGGGACTTGCTAGAACGTATTAAGGATCGTCTGGATGAGGAGGGTATTGGTATTCCCTTTCCCCAAATGGACGTTCATATGATTAAAAACGATTAATAGCGTTTGTTTGAAAAAGGCCACTACAGCTTTGCTGCGGTGGCCTTTTTTTATTGGGTTTTAAGTCAGTGCTTGCGTGATATCAGCAATAATATCTTCTATATTTTCAATACCGACACAAAGCCGTATGGCTTCCGGTTTTACACCAACCGCTTTTTGTTCTTCTTTTGAAAGCTGCCTGTGAGTGGTCGACGCCGGATGGCAGGCCAGTGACTTGGCGTCACCAATATTGACCAGGCGTTTAAACAATTTCAGCTTATCGTAAAAGGTCACGCCAGCGTCGTAGCCACCTTTCACACCAAAAGTGAGTAAGGAAGCGGGCACCGTATTTTTAATGTATTTTTTTGCCAGCGAATGGTTGGGGTGCTCCGGAAGCGCGGCAAAGTTCACCCACTCAACTTGCGGGTGAGTTTTTAAATATTCAGCTACTTTCAATGCATTGTCGCAGTGACGTTCAATGCGTAAAGAGAGTGTTTCTAACCCTTGTAATAAGAGAAACGCATTAAAGGGGGACAGGCAGGCACCAGTATTACGCAGCGCAACCGTACGCACGCGGGCAATAAAAGCCGCCGGACCAAACGCCTCGGTATAGACAACGCCGTGGTACGCTGGTTCGGGCGCGCTAAACTGGGGGAATCGTTGTTTTTCCTTAGCCCAGTCGAAACGACCACTGTCGACAATTAAACCACCGACGGAATTACCGTGTCCGCCAATGTATTTAGTCAGCGAATGCACAACAATATCAGCACCAAAATCTATCGGTTTGCAGAGTATTGGAGTCGCAACCGTATTGTCGACAACCAGCGGAATGCCGTGTTGATGAGCTACACGGGCAAACCCCTCTAAATCGGCAATGTTTCCTGCCGGGTTGCCGATACTTTCGCAATAAACGGCTTTGGTTTTGTTATCAATGAGTTTGGCAATATCGTCTGGCTTATCTGAGTCGGCGAAGCGCACATCGATGCCAAATGAAGGGAGCATATGGCGAAAGAGCGTGTAGGTTCCGCCATAAAGCTGGGGGGTACTGACAATGTTATCGCCCTGACTCGCCAACGTAATGAGGGCGTACTCAATGGCTGCCATACCAGAGGCAACGGCAAGCGATGCAACGCCATGCTCTAACTCCGCAACGCGTTTTTCCAGTACATCGTTAGTCGGGTTCATTATCCGTGAGTAAATGTTCCCCTCAACAGCAAGATCAAACAGATCCGCCCCGTGCTGGGCGTTATCAAACTCGTACGATACCGTCTGGTAAATTGGGGTGGCCACTGACTTTGTTGTTGGGTCGGTTTCATAGCCATGATGTAGGGCAAGAGTTTCGTCTTTCATGCAGACTCCAGTTGAGATTCAGTTAAAAAGTGGGTTAGCGCAGAGCGGTATTGTTCAACATTCTTGATAAAGCCGTCGTGGCCAAAAGGTGTATCGATAGTGACCCTGCCAAAATGATTAGGCAGTAATTGCTCTAATTCATTAACTAAACTTGGCGGCGCAATTGAGTCGTTATGAAAATCAATAAGCTGAACCTTTGCTTCGATTTTGGTCGGATCAATCGCGTAGTCATTGAGTATCGGTGTCAGGTGCGTGAATAAACTGCGGGAACCGTTACCGTTCTGCTTGAGTAGCTTTTCGCCCTGATACAACAAATACTCAAATGCATTATCAGCGTGGTTAAAGCGTTGCTCAAATTCCTCGGCGGTGCGATAGCTCAGCATTGCTAGTGCCCGGGCGAGAATGATCCCGGACTGTTCATCGCCGCAGCGTTGAATTAAAGCTTGCTGAAAATAGCGCAGTAGAGCGGAATGAACAGATGGTTTATGCGCTGCCCCTATCACACTCAGCGTGGATAATTCCTCCGGGTAGTCAGCCGCAAACTGTAATCCCAGAACACCCCCGAATGAGCCGCCAATCCAGGCTTGAATACTGTCAACGTGCTGTTTAAGCGCATGCCTTAATGCCTTGCTGTGTTGGGGCACGCTTAATGGTGTTGTGGGACATTCAGAGCCTCCCAGGCCGCCGAGGTAGTCAAAACTCAGCACCTGAACGTTATCGTTTTCGGCAAATAACGGATACAGAGACTGCCACCAGCCGCTCTCATCCGCTTTCCAGAGTTTGCCGGTGGCACTGATGCCCCCCTGAATAACCACAGCTGGCGCGTCGGCGCAGCCGTAGCGATAGCCTTTCACGCGCCCGAACGGCGTATCGACATAAAAACTGCGGGCAACGGATTGAACCATAGCGAACCTCACATGAGTAAATCATGCATCGACTGTAATAAATGGATAGAAAGACGTCAAGACATTTAGACGTCTAAATGTAACCTGACCTTATTTTGATACGAAATGAATGTGGTATGATTTGGCTTTAGCCTTCAGAAAAGAGTGATGTTTATGGTCTATTCGGTTAGCCAGTTGAATACTGAGATCCGCCAGCTACTTGAGCAGGGCTTCGGCCAAATTAGCCTGGTTGGGGAGATCTCAAATTTTGCCGCACCGGGTTCAGGCCATTGGTACTTCACGTTAAAGGACGAGCGCGCGCAGGTCCGCTGCGCAATGTTCCGCAATGCGAATCAGCGTGCCAAGGTGCGGCCGCAGAATGGTATGCAAGTATTAGTGCGAGCCAAAGTTACTGTTTATGAGCCGCGTGGCGACTACCAACTGATTGTTGAGCAAGTTGAAGACGCCGGCCAGGGGCTGTTGCAGCAGCGCTATGAGCAATTGAAAGAAAAGTTGTCGGCTGAAGGCTTATTTGCGGTTGAACGCAAGCGAGCGCTGCCGGAACACATTCATAAAGTTGGCGTACTGACGTCTCCGACCGGCGCTGCCGTTAAAGATATTCTGGCCGTTATGAAGCGCCGTGATCCCAGTGTTGAGGTGGTTATCTATCCCAGCGCCGTTCAGGGTGAAGCTGCTGTACCGCAATTGCAGTCTATGTTGAAGGTGGCGTTTGAACGTAATGAAGTGGATGTTCTTGTGGTCAGTCGCGGGGGCGGTTCACTGGAAGACTTATGGTGTTTTAATGATGAGATGTTTGCGCGTCTGTTAGCAACCGCACCTATGCCGACCATTAGCGCCGTTGGCCATGAAATTGACTTCACAATTGCCGATTTTATCGCGGATGTGAGAGCGCCAACACCCTCTGCTGCTGCTGAGTTAGTGACCCGTGATCAACAACAGCAATTGCAAAAAGCACGGGCATTGCAACAACGGTTAGGGTTAGCACAACAACGACTTGTGCAAAAGTTAAAGCAGCGCTGGCAGTTTTTGCAAACTCGTCTGCAACAACAACATCCGCAACGTCAGTTGCAGCAACAGTCTCAGTTAGCCGACGAGTTGCAGGCTCGTGCGTATCGAGCCCTAAAAAATAGGTTGGCGCGTGAGCAGCAACGTGTTTCCTATTTACATGGACGCCTGCAAGCGGTGCATCCGCAAAAAGAACTGCAGCGCTCACGAGAACAACTGCGTCTTCAGCAGCAACGACTCCCTTCGGTTATGCACCGACTATTAAGAGACAAACGAACTCGCCAGCAGCAATTGATGCAGTCGCTGAACATAGTCAGCCCCTTGAATACACTGGAACGCGGTTACGCTATTGTGCGTGATGAAGCTGGACAAGTGGTTCGTAGTGAGAAGCAAGTAGCGGTTGGTGACTCAATTGAAATTCGTCTGGCTGAAGGCAGCATGAGCGCTAAGCGGCAATGATTGAGCGGTTATTGTCATATTACTGACATCAGGCTTTTGCTATACTGCCGGGGTTATTTACACAGGAGTCATGGTATGAAACTTAAAGCGTTAATGGCTGGTATAGGACTGGTTTTAGCATCATCCGTGGTGCATGCAGAAGAACAGAAACCGAACATTATTTACATAATTGGCGACGGTATGGGGTTTGAATATATTTCGGCCTATCGTTATGCCATGTCGGATCTAGACAGCAAAACCATTGCTAAAACCGAATTTGATGCCCTGCTGAAAGGCGCTGCAACGACGTACCCGGATGACGACACCTGGGTGACCGACTCAGCCGCTGGCGCAACCGCTTTGGCCACTGGTGTTAAAACCTATAACGGTGCTATTGGTGTGGATGCAGACAAGCATCCTTTGCAGACCATCATGGAAATTGCCCGTGAAAATGGCTGGGCAACAGGCTCGGTTTCGACATCGCAAATTAACCATGCAACGCCAGCTTCTTTTTTTACGCATCACCCTTCACGCTATGAGTACAATCAAATAGCGGACCAAATTGCCACGCAAGTCGTTGAGGGTAAGCCATCTTTTGACGTTATGTTAGGCGGTGGTCACGCGTATTTTGAACGCAAGGATAAAAATTGGCTGGACGTTTTACCGGAACACGGCATGCAAATTGTGACCGACATGCAGCAACTGGATTCTGTGAACAACACTCCGGTAATGGGCTTATTCGCTGAAAAAGGGTTACCTCACGCTATTGATGGCAACGTTGATGCGTTGGCAACGATGACTCAAACGGCTTTGCGTTTGCTGGATAAAAAGCAACAGCCTTTCGCTTTAATGATTGAAGGCAGTGAGATTGACTGGTGTGGGCATGCCAATGATATTGCTTGTGCTGTGCACGAGATGGATAGTCTTAACCGGGCATTAAAAGTTGTGGCTGAATATCGCCGGAACAACCCGAATACGTTAGTTGTTATGACGGCTGACCACTCTACCGGCGGTCTCACCTTAGGGAGAGACGGTGAATATGCCTGGTACTCAGAGCGGGTTATGGCAATTGAAAGCTCTATTGCCAAAATGAGTGAAGAAATGCTCGCCATGGACGCAGGAAATTGGCCGCAATACGTGGCTGACAAAGTAAACTTTGAGCTCACTCAAGAGTACATTGACGAGCTAGCTATTGCTGCAGAGCAGACTGGTGAGGAGCAAGAAGACGCTCTGCACCAGGCGCTGGTTTATATAACCGGAGACATTACGGGTACCGGCTGGACAACCAGCGGTCATACCGGTGTCGATGTCCCCGTTTTTGCTGACGGACCATACAGTGACAATTTCGGTGGTTATATGGATAACACGGATATTGGTAAAGCACTGATTGAGATTGTTCGTTAAACGTAGTTAAATCGGTAATTATTGATGATGAAGTTTGGGATAAAACAACAATAAGAGGAAAGCCTTATGACAACGGAAGTGAACTCAGAACATCAGGAACTGAAGAAAATGGCACTTGTGGGGTATATTTTGTATGCCCTGAGTCTCATTATTCCTTTTGCGTCGATTGCCGCAGTTATTTTAGCCTATTTGAAACGAAGTGAGTCCCGCGGAACTTGGGTTGAAAGCCATTTTAACTGGCTTATAAAAACCTTTTGGGTAGCGGTTGTCGGAACAATTATTGGTATCATACTAATGTTTGTTGTGATTGGTTATTTCGTTTTGCTGGCGGTGACTATATGGGTTATTTACCGTGTCATACGCGGTTGGATAGCATTGTCAGAAAATAAACCCGTTATTGCTGACGTCTAATTGGCTAACGTTTAATTGAAAGTACAGATGCACAAAATACGTTTGTATCCTTGTGCATCTGTGTTCCTGTTCTTAGCTGTATTTAGAACTTATACATTGCCATGAGCTGCAGGCGGTTCAAATTGCCGTCAACCTGAGCTTCGGTTTCGCGTTCAGCTTGTGAAATTTCTGCACCAAAAGTCAGATTAGACGCTGGTGAATACATCACGTTAAATGCCAGACGTTGGGTGTATTCTGTCATATCACCAGCCAAAGCCAGCACTTCACCATCATTGTCTGCCCAGCCACGCGAGTACACTACATTAGAGCGTAGCTTTTCGGTCCAGAAATGGCGGTAAGCAAAGGATACGCCAGTTGAATCAATGGCTTCTAACTCACCATTAGCGGTAATGTATGCACCATTCCAGGTATTCAGACCCAAGTAACGACCTAAGCCTGAGCCGGTGGTTACTGATGCGCGAATATCGTCCATACCAAAGGTGTATTTGGCACCGAAGCTCACACCATAACCGAACGTTGTTTCATCATCGCCGGTTTGACTGACATCGTAGGTAAGCTGGCGTAAAAGAGCCGATGCTTGCCAGGTCAGGTTGTCCGCCTTACCGGTATACTTAAAGGTAACATCGGGAACAAATCCGTCACTTGAAATAATACGGCCACCACCAACGGGTGTTACCGTTGTTTCAGGGTTTTCAATTGACGCACTAAAATTGCCTGAAGTGTAACGGATCTGTGCCTGGCGGTTAAAGACGATACCATCTGTAATGCCGATAAAGTCGACGGACTCAGCCAAAATGTTGAGGTCCTGGAAGTTCGACCAGGTTTGACCAAAGGTCCATTTCCCATACTTCAAAAATGCATGACGCAGACGTGGGTTGTATGAGTTGGAAATGCGCTGATCACCGTCAGGGGTCAACATAAAGTCCATTTCAATATGGCCCGTTAAAGTCTCACCATTGTCTAGCTCGGTCTTACTGGTAAGAAAGAAGCGAGATTGACGGGCGTGAAAGTCTGTGACCATATCGTCACCTTCGCCACCTACCGGGGTCAGACTTGGAATGTACTGCTGGCGGGCAATGCTACCACTGGCTGGAGCCTGACCGTCCGTGTAGTCAGATACCATCATATCCAGTTTAACGAAGCCCCCGAAATCGATGTCGGTTTCGTTTGCCTGAGCTTGTGCGCCTAAGCTCATGACACCCAATACAGCGGCGCTTGCCGCCGATAAGGTGAATTTTTTTGCGATACTTGTTTTAGCCATGGTGTTTCCCCTGTCAGCCAAGTGTTCGTTTTTTTGAATGTACATTTTATAGTTATACCAAATATAAACGCTGTTAATTCTCGTTAACTGGTCAATTTTTATCAATCTAGACTATGGTCTAATAGTGTTTAAGCCCTTTAAAACGTACAACAGATACCATCTTGCGAATAAGGAGGAAGAGGTAATGTCGCAACTCTATTCAGTTCCTGAACATATCAAAGCAACAGCTAAAATCGACAACGACGGTTATAAAAAACTGTACCAACAGTCAATAGACAATCCTGAAGGTTTCTGGAGTGAACATGGGCAGCGAATTACTTGGTTCACACCTTACACCAAAGTTAAGAATACCAGTTTCGAGTTAGGTAAAGTCAGCGTTAAATGGTACGAAGACGGTACCTTGAATGCCTGTTATAACTGCGTTGACCGTCACCTGGCGGATAAAGCTGATAAAACAGCAATTATCTGGGAAGGTGACGACCCCAGTGTAGACAAACACATCACTTACCGCGATTTACATAAAGAGGTATCCCGTTTTGCTAATGGCTTGAAAAAATTAGGTATTGGCAAAGGTGACCGCGTGGCTATTTATATGCCGATGGTGCCGGAAGCGGCCTATGCGATGTTGGCCTGTGCACGCATTGGTGCAGTGCATTCCGTTATTTTCGGTGGGTTCTCGCCAAATGCCATTGCCGATCGTATTAACGACTGTCAGGCGATAGCAATCATCACGGCTGATGAAGGTCGCCGCGGCGGTAGCACGATAGGCTTGAAAGCCAATGTTGATAAGGCATTAGCCGACGATGCTTGTCCTTCACTTGAGCACAGCATTGTGTGCCGTGTCACTGAGGGTGACGTTGAATGGACAGAAGGGCGCGATGTCTGGTGGCATGAGCTGGTCGGTGAGGTGAGTGATGAGTGTCAGGCTGAAGTAATGAACGCGGAAGATCCACTGTTTATCCTGTATACCTCCGGCTCAACCGGCAAACCCAAAGGCGTCGTGCACACAACCGGCGGCTATATGGTGTATGCATCAATGACTCACGAGTACGTGTTTGATTACCAGGATGATGAAGTTTACTGGTGTGCGGCCGATGTTGGTTGGATTACAGGCCACTCCTATATTGTTTATGGACCACTGGCAAATGGCGCGACAACTCTGATGTTTGAAGGTGTGCCAACGTACCCGGGCGTGGGTCGTATTGGTGAAATTGTCGATAAACATAAGGTGAATATTCTCTACACTGCGCCAACGGCTATCCGCGCGTTAATGGCGAAAGGAGATGAAGCTGCTAAAACGTCGACCCGAGAAAGTCTTCGTGTACTGGGAAGTGTGGGGGAACCTATTAATCCGGAAGCCTGGGAGTGGTATCACCGCGCCATTGGCAACGGTAAATGCCCTATTATGGATACTTGGTGGCAAACCGAGAACGGCGGTATTTTGATTACTCCATTGCCGGGCGCAACGGATCTTAAACCGGGTTCAGCGACTCGTCCCTTCTTTGGTATTCAACCTGCTCTGGTTGATAGCGAAGGCAACATTCAGGAAGGCGAAGCAGAAGGCGGCTTGGTTATTAAAGACTCCTGGCCGGGGCAAATGCGCACACTGTGGGGCGATCATGATCGCTTCGAACAGACCTACTTCTCTACTTTTAAAGGCATGTACTTTAGTGGTGACGGCGCCCGTCGTGACGCCGACGGTTATTACTGGATAACGGGACGCATGGACGATGTACTGAATGTATCCGGACACCGTTTAGGAACTGCTGAAATTGAAAGTGCGTTAGTGGCACACAAAGCGGTGGCGGAAGCGGCGGTTGTCGGATACCCGCATGACTTAAAAGGTCAGGGTATTTACGTATACGTGACGCCGGTAGAAGGCGTTGAGGTAACGGACGAGCTGACTAAGGAAGTTCGTAATTGGGTTCGCTCCGAGCTAAGTCCAATTGCTACACCTGACCTTATCCACTGGACCACTGGTTTACCCAAAACCCGTTCCGGTAAAATTATGCGTCGTATTCTGCGTAAAATTGCTGCCAATGAGCATGAAAACCTCGGTGACACCTCTACGCTTGCCGATCCAAGTGTGGTAGATTCATTGATAGAAAACAGAATGAATAAATAATGTCACCTAATTTGGAATCTCATGGCGAAATTTTTAATCGCAGATGACCACCCATTGTTTCGCGAGGCGCTGCAAGGCGCTCTCGCGAATCACTTTTCTGAGTTGACGTTACGCGAAGCCGAAGACTTAGATTCAACTCTGGCGGCACTCAATAAAGACGATGATGTTGACTTACTGCTGCTGGATTTACACATGCCGGGTAGCGGTGATTTATACGGTCTCATTCGTGTAAGAGAAGACTATCCATTATTACCCGTTGCTATCATTTCAGGTAGTGAAGACTCTTCAATTGTGGCTAAATGTATTGGTTTTGGCGCACTGGGCTTTATCCCCAAGTCGCTGCCTTCTGCCGGAATAGCAGAAGCAATTGACACAATTTTGCAGGGGGAAACCTGGGTTCCGAAAGAAACCCGCGAGCGACTGGATGTTATCTCGGATGAAGATCAGGAGCTGGCGCGTAAGGTGGCCGAGCTAACGCCGCAACAATACCGGGTCCTGTACTTTCTGCATGAAGGGCTGTTGAATAAACAAATTGCCTATCAATTGGGGATTACCGAAGCTACGGTTAAAGCGCACATTACCGCTATTTTCCGCAAGTTGGGTGTTTACAGTCGTACCCAGGCTGTTTTGGTAGCTGAACGCCTGCAGTTATGACCTGGTTACTGATCTTTGCCTCGCTGGCCTATGTGATTTTTCTCTTCGCTGTTGCCACCTGGGGGGACCGCTTAGGTTCGTGGGCCAATAAAGTCAGCCACAAGCCAATGGTTTACTCCATGTCGCTGGCAATATACTGCACTTCCTGGACCTATTATGGTGCCGTCGGCAATGCCGCGGTTGATGGCTGGGCGTTCTTTCCTATTTTGCTTGGCCCTATTCTTCTTTTTCTGTTTGGCATCCGTATTCTTGAAAAACTGGTCTCGGTCAGTAAACAGCAGAATATTACTTCCATTGCGGACTTTATCTCATCCCGATTTGGGAAGCGCCGCCGGCTGGCGATGGCTGTCACGGCTATTGCCGCTGTCGCTATTATTCCCTATATCGCTCTCCAGCTTAAAGCGGTGGGGATCAGCTTTGCGGTGCTGACTGAAAGCAGCGGTGTAATGGCTGAGTTCTCAATTAAAGAGTTAGGCGCGGCGGCGTTAATGGCCATTTTTGCTATGTTATTTGGTACGCGTCACGTTGAAGTGACCGAGTATCGTAGCGGGATGATTCTGGCGATTGCGGTTGAGTCGATGATAAAACTGGTGGCTTTGCTGGCAGCCGGTGTTTTTGCCTGGTCACTGATTCATGGTGACGCGCAATCGAGTTTGATGAACACATTTAGCGATGTGAGTAAGCCGCAGTGGTCGTTTGCCGCTTTCGGAGAGTTTGAGTTTATTGTACAAACTTTTATGGCAGCTGGTGCCATTCTTTGTTTGCCCAGACAGTTCCACGTCGCGGTGGTCGATAATGTCGATGTTCGTCACTTGCGTACCGCTCGTTGGGGGTTTCCACTTTATCTGGCGTTAACCGCGGCGGCTATTGTGCCCATTGCTATCGCCGGTACGTTTTATCTGTCAGCCGCTGCGGACGGCTCAACTTTCGCATTGCAGCTGCCTTTGCTTAAAGATCAGCTTTGGTTGTCTTTGGTTATCTTTATTGGTGGTATATCGGCCGCGACAGCCATGGTGATTATTGCTTCTGTGACCTTAAGCACCATGATCACCAATGATGTCATCATGCCTATTTTGTTGCAGCGAGAGTCACGTTTACCGTTAAAACACCGACGCCGCGAGTACGACCGGGCGTTACTGTTGATTCGGCGAGTGGCTATTGCAGTGACAATGGTACTGTCGTTTTTCTGCTACTACTTTTGGGCTGCCCGAACCAATCTGGTCAGCATTGGATTACTGGCGTTCTCCTTGGTGTTGCAGCTACTGCCAGCATTGCTGGGCGCTCTTTATTGGAGGAAAGGCCATGCACGCGGTGTTTACGCTGGTTTGGCTGCAGGGTCAGTGGGTTGGGTTTTGGCTGTATTGGTCCCTCTTTTTTCAAACGCGCAGTTAACTGATGTTGAAGTGATCACCCGCGGTACGGTCGTTTCACTGGCCTTAAATAGCTTGAGTTTTATCGTGTTTTCACTATTAGCAAAACCCCGGTTAGTGGATAGAATTCAAGCGACAGCGTTTGTTAAGCCAAGAGCAGCACTGCCTGAGTTACATTTGAATAAAAACGACAGCGCGACGAATGCCGATATGTTGCTGCTGCTGAAAACCTTTTTGGGCTCTGAGCGAGCTCAGCAGCTAATGCACTATTATCAACGCCCGGAAGATACCGAACTACAACTTGAAGATGTGGCCGAGAAGTCCTTTATCAGCTTTGTAGAAAGAGCAATAGCGGGTGTCTTGGGCTCAGCCACGGCGCGTTCTTTAATTGATGCAGCACTGCGGGATAAACAGCTCAATTTAGAAGAGGTTGTTCACTTTTTTGACGATACGACCCAGGCACTTCAGACACAACAGTCAATTTTATTTAGCTCGTTAGAGAATTTAGCTCAGGGGATTAGTGTGGTGGACGCCGAATTACGTTTGGTGGCCTGGAATAAACGATATCTGGATTTGTTTGAATACCCGGAGGGCATGGTTAAGCCCGGGCAACCCATTGCGACACTGATTCGCTACAATGCAGAACGTGGCGAGTGTGGCCCCGGTGATGTTGATGACTTGGTTAATAAACGTTTGCGCTATATGCAGCGAGGCTCAGCGCACCGTTTTATTCGTAGACGAGCGGATGGACGGGTGATTGAGATGGTCGGTAATCCGCTGCCTACAGGTGGCTTTGTTACAAGCTTTACCGACATTACCTCACACGTTGAAACCCAACAGGCCCTGGAAGATGCCAATATTGATCTTGAGCAACGAGTGGATGTTCGTACACAGGAAATACGTGAAATCAATCAGGAGCTGACAGCCGAAATTGATCGACGTCGACACGTTGAAGATGAGTTAAAAAAAGCCAAAGGCGAAGCTGAGGCAGCGAATGCCTCAAAAACACGTTTCCTGGCATTAGCCAGCCATGATATTTTACAGCCGCTCAATGCCGCGCGGTTATATTTATCCGCCATTCAGGAAAAGGAGCTTTCGGAGCGTAATCTGTCTTTGGTCGGGAAGTTAGATACTGCACTTGGGTCAACCGAGCACTTACTCTCCACGCTGTTATCAATAGCGAAGATGGATCAGGGGGCATTAAAACCGCGTTTTCGTCATGTGCAGTTGAGCTCGGTATTGGACCCGTTAGTAGAAGAATATGGCGTGTTAGCGGAACAACGGGAGTTGGATTTCCGAGCGTTTTATAAAGATAGGCCAGTGTATACCGACCCCACGTATCTGCGCCGTATTGTGCAGAACTTTTTATCCAACGCCATTAAGTACACCCAAAAAGGCAGCGTTTTGTTGGGGGTTCGTAAGCGGGGCGACGAGTTGCAAATTGCTGTCTGGGACACGGGTCCGGGTATTGCGGCGCAGCAACAGAATAAGGTATTTGATGCGTTTTATCGTGTACAGAACCAAACGGTCGATGGTGTTGGCTTAGGGCTTAGTGTCGCGCAACGCATGGGTGAGCAATTAAACTGCGACGTCCAGGTTGAGTCGGTGGAAGGCAAAGGCTCCTGCTTTTCTGTGAGAGTTCCTTTAGGCAATGCCGGCCAGGTTGTCAGCCGGCCTGAGAAGCAAAAAGAAGACGCTTTAGCAGACCGTTTACAGTTGTTGGTTGTGGACGATGATAACGAAAATCTGAGTGCTTTAAGCGCCTTATTGCGGAAGTGGGGATGTGAAGCTCTGACCTTTAATAGTTACAGTAAAGCCTTAACGTATGCGAAAGAACATAGCCAGAAGAGAGCGCCGCAGGGGTTGCTCTTAGATTATCAGCTGGGCGATGGCGATGGTTTGAAATTGGCCCAGGAGTTGCGGGATATTTGGCAACAGCAAATACCGGCAGCATTAGTTACCGCTATGCGCGACGATGTTGTAAAACAAGCGGCCAGGAAGAATGGCCTGCAGTTTTTACCAAAGCCGGTGAAACCCGCTGCACTAAAAGCATTTCTGAAATATATCAGCACCCGAAAATCAGGAGGAAACAGACGTTGATTGAGCTTGCTGAGCGACACACCTTTAAGCTACCGGCAAGGTGCCGTTCTTTCATCGAATTAGACTGCAGTGACGATGTAGAGCAGTTGTCCTTTGATGAGCCTTACTATTTGCTCGGCGAGGGTAGTAATACCCTGTTTATAGATGACTTTCAGGGCACGGTTATCTGCAATCGGTTGCTGGGTGTTTGTATTGAAGAGCAGGAAAATGCGTATTTAGTGACGGCGGCAGCCGGGGAAAATTGGCATAACTTTGTTACCGACTTAAGAGCCCGGAATATAGATGGCCTGGAAAATCTGGCGTTAATACCCGGCTCTGTTGGTGCTGCACCAGTACAGAATGTAGGTGCTTATGGTGTTGAAGTTGCCACCTTCATTGAGCAGGTAACGGCCTGGGATATAAAGAAGAAAAGCTGGGTTCATATGAGTCGCAGCGACTGCCAGTTTTGCTACCGCAACAGTCTGTTCAAGCAGTATCCGGGTCGTTGGTTGATTACGTCGGTTGTTTTTCGGCTACCCAAAGACTGGCAACCGGTCACTCACTATTCTCCTCTTAACGAATTAAAAGGCAATGTGAGTGCGCAGAATATTTTTAATAAGGTACTGGAAGTGCGCCAGAAAAAATTACCTGACCCTAAAGTAACGCCAAATGCAGGCTCTTTTTTTAAGAACCCGGTAATTACCAAAAAGCAGTTGGAGGAACTACTGAAAAAATGGCCTGACATGGTCTATTTTCCGGTGGCAGAGGATCAGGTTAAAGTGGCAGCGGGATGGCTGATCGAGCATTTAGGTTTGAAGTCAGAAGCGATTGGTGGCGCCGCGGTTAATCCGCATCAGGCGCTGGTATTAATTAATAAAGGAGACGCCACGGGTAATGATGTCACTCAGTTGGCACGGCGCATTATGCAGCAAGTGGCAGAGGCTAGCGGAATAACGCTGGAACCCGAGGTTCGTCTGGTAGGACAGCAAGGACTCTTACAGTTGACGGTAGCAAGATGAAGCAGACGGAACGCCTCGATCAATTAATTATGTTACTTGCTAATGGTGAGTTTCATTCCGGCCAGGCTATTGGCCAATCGTTATCGATATCCCGGGCGGCGGTAAATCAGCATATTCACAAGCTGGAAGCACTCGGACTAGAGCTGTTTTCAGTAACCGGACGTGGGTACAAACTGGCCCGGCCTATAGAACTCTTACAGTCGGCTGTTATCGAAAAAGAGACACCGATACAGTGGCGCAAGGCTCCGCCTTTCGAGGTTCGTTCGGTTGTAGACTCCAGTAACGATCAGGTTAAGCAGTTGGCCTCGGAGGGTGGATTAGAAGCTGGTTTTTCGCTCTTTGCCGAAGCACAAACAGAGGGCCGCGGACGACGTGGCAAACAGTGGTTCTCACCCTTTGGCAGCAATCTCTATTTTAGTGTTTACTGGCCTTTAGATGACGGCATTCATGGTGCAATGGGGCTGAGCCTGGCGGTGGGGGTAGCTTTAGCGGAGTGCTTTACCGAGCTTGGCATTGAAGGGGTCAGCGTGAAGTGGCCAAACGATGTTTATATTCGTGGTAAAAAAGTGGCTGGCATTCTGGTTGATCTTGAAACGCTGCCGGAAGGGCCTGCGCACAGTATTATCGGTATTGGTATCAATTTAAGAGTACCGGAACATGTCGGAGCGAAAATAGATCAGGCCTGGACCGATCTTAGCTCGGAATTATTGCAACCGGTATCGCGCAATCATATTGCAGCGCAAGTGCGCTCTTTCGTGCTGTCCGCCTTGCAGCGGTACGCTCAGAACGGACTGTCGGCATTTGAGCAAAGCTGGCGCCGATACGATTGTTTTCTCGATAAACCCGTTAAGCTGATTATGGGTCAGAGAGTGTGTCTGGGGACTTGTCGTGGAATAGACGAAAATGGCGCTTTACTGGTAGAAGATGAACAGGGTGTGCGTCGTTATTTTGGTGGTGAAGTTTCATTGAGGGCGCAAGATGCTATTAATTGATGCAGGCAATACTCGCAGTAAATTTGCCTGGTGGGATCAAACAACAGACAGTATTGAGATAATGGGCGCAATTTCTCATCAGAGCTGGCTTAATGACTTAAGCCAGCCGCTTAAAGAATTGTTGCTGGAAGTTGTGAGCAAAGAGCAGATACAGCAAGAACAGCAGGCTATTGGTTGCAGTGTTGCGGCGGTTCAGGTCATGGATACCTTGAATAGCTCGCTGGATGAACTGGGAATAAAAGTCGCCTGGCAGAAAACGCAATCGCAGCAAGCCGGTGTTGTAAACGGTTACACCAAGCACCCGGAACGGCTGGGGTCTGATCGCTGGATGGCGTTATTGGGTTGTCACGAGCATGTGAAAAAGAATGCCTTGATCATCGATGCCGGTACAGCGTTAACCATTGATTGGCTTAACTCAAATGGACAACACCTGGGTGGTTGGATTGTGCCGGGCAGACAGCTAATGCTCAATGCATTGGGGCAGGGCACGGCCAACCTAAAGGGTATTACGGTAGACGACATTGAGCGCGATGGGCTTGCCGCGGGAGAAAATACGTTCGACGGTATAGCGCAAGGAACTGAGGCTGCGTTAACTGGCGCGATTGCGCAGGCCATTCAATTATCTGCCCGTTATTTTTCCGACCAGCCTTTCGAGGTAGTGGTGACAGGGGGAGATGGCGAACATTTGATGCGAACTTTATCCGGAAAATATCATCGATACGATGATTTGTTGTTCAAGGGATTACGACTCTGTGCCGATAACCTAAACAGTTAATCGTTTAGGTCTATTCAGAGACATGACAGGCAAATTTATGAAAATAGTCATTCCAATGCTGATTGCGGTAGCCGGACTGACCCTGACACACAAGGTTTCGGCACAAGATATTGAAGCTGTTCAACTCTATTCGGATGCTGAACTGGTTGATATGTTTGCAACCAATGCACATTTGAAGCGGGTGCGTGATACGGATCGTTGCCAGCTGGCTCAGGATATTGAAGCTCAGGCGGAACTCGAGCGCCGGCCAACTTACCAATTCTTATATGGCGACATGAAGGCCTGGGGCGTTTGTTATGACCGTGATCCCGAGCTAGGTCTGCTGTATATGGAAAAAGCCGCGCAACATGGTTTATTGGAAGCCTTAGAGCAATTAGGTCGCTATTATCATGAAGGGGTGTTGGTTCAGAAAGATATTGACCGTGCCATTCTTTATCTTCGTGAAGCTGCTTCTTTAGGGAATTTGCCGGCGCAAAGACGTTTTGCTGAAATTTTGCTGGCGGGTAAAGGCAGCCCTTACGACTTCCAAAAAGCCTACCACTGGTTACATAACGCGGTGACCGCTAACCAAAGTATCTACCAGGATATTGACGAGAAGCTAAACAAGTTGGCTGAGCGGATGCCACCCTCTGTTGTTGAAAAAGCAAAAAGGCCCCTGGATTAGGAGCCTTTTCGTTGGTGTTATTGAAGACTTAAGACAGACGATTACGGAAATCTTCGTAACTGAACTGCCGCACGCAATCAAATTGCCCGCTCTCTCGTAAGATACCAATGGCCGGGTGTTGCACACCGTTAAAGAACGATGTTTTCACCATTGTGTAGTGCATCATGTCTTCAAAGATTAAGCGGTCACCAACAGCCAGTGGTTGATCAAAGCTGTATTCGCCAATCACGTCACCGGCTAAACAACTATTGCCGCCTAAGCGATAACTGAAGTCTTTCTCGGCGGGTAAGCCTGCACCAGTAATGACTGGACGGTAGGGCATCTCCAGTACGTCAGGCATATGTGCCGTAGCGGAAATGTCCAGTAAAGCGATTTGCCCCTGATTCTCAACAATATCCACGACTTCGCAAACTAACGGACCGGTTTGCCAGGCAACCGCTGAACCCGGCTCAAGTATGACTTGCAGGTCATAGGTTTCACGTAAGCGTTTCAATTGCGTTATCAGATGATCGACATCGTAGCCTTTGCGGGTCATTAAGTGACCGCCGCCAAGGTTCAGCCACTTCATTTGCTTCAATTGTTCGCCAAAACGGCTTTCAACAGCCTCCAGAGTGCGCTCCAGCGCGTACGAGTCACATTCGCATAGATTATGCACGTGTAAGCCTTCTACGCCGGTTAGGTCCTGCTGTGCGAGTTCGCTGGCGCGAATACCCAGACGAGACCCCGGTGCGCTGGGGTCATAAAGCTCAGTTTCGGCTTCCTGGTGCTCCGGGTTAATACGGAGACCAATAGAAACACCGGCGTCAGAAGCCTGTTCACGGTATTTATGCCATTGCGAGACACTGTTGAATGATAAGTGATTGACCAGCGGTAATAACTCGTCAATATCATCCTGTTTATAGGCCGGAGCATAGGCATGAACTTCGCGTGCAAACTCCTGCGCCGCCAATTTTGCTTCCCAGACAGAGCTGGCTGTACAGCCTTTAAGATACTGGCGAATGAGTGGAAAGGCTGACCACATGGAGTAGCCTTTCAGTGCCAGAATAATATCCGCGCCACTTTGCTCTTGTACCTTTTGCATAAGCTCCAGGTTCTTGCGCAGTAATTTTTCGTCCAGCACGTAGCAGGGAGACGGAATGTCCGGCGATGTATATTGACTCATGAATTATCTTCTCTGTTACTTCTCGAATGGTTTATCGCATTCCATAACTTGCCATGGCAGGCCGTATTTGTTCAGTCGCTCCATGAACTCATCCGGATCGAACTGCTCCATATTCCAGACGCCAGGCTCCATCCAGTTACCCTGTAACATTAAAGACGCGCCAATCATTGCGGGTACGCCGGTCGTGTAAGATACCGCCTGAGCACCAACTTCTTTATTGGTTTCCGCGTGGTCACAGTTGTTGTAAATGAAAATAGTTTTTTCCTGACCATCTTTCAGACCCGTGACATAAGTACCTATGCAGGTTTTGCCGGTGTAGCCTTCAGCCAGAGAGCCGGGGTTTGGTAGTACGGCTTTCAAAAACTCTAGTGGCACAATTTGTTTACCTTCAAACTCAACCGGCTGAATTGATGTCATGCCAACATTTTCCAGCACACGTAAGTGTGTCAGGTACTGCTCACCAAAGGTCATCCAGAAACGCGCCCGTTTAATGGTAGGGAAGTGTTTAACCAGAGACTCAAGCTCTTCATGGAACAGCAAGTAAGAGGGGCGGACACCAACGTTCGGGTAGTCCAGGTCTTTACGCACACTAATAGGATCGGTTTCGTGCCACTCGCCATTTTCCCAGTACTTACCTTTTTGGGTAATTTCGCGAATATTAATTTCTGGATTAAAGTTGGTTGCAAATGCCTGACCGTGGTCACCACCGTTACAGTCAACAATGTCCAGATAATGGACTTCATCAAAATAGTGCTTAGCCGCATAAGCAGTAAAGACGTTGGTGACACCCGGATCAAAACCGGCACCCAGTAACGCCATCAAGCCTTTCTCTTTGAAACGCTCCTGATAAGCCCACTGCCACGAGTATTCAAATTTCGCTTCGTCTTTTGGTTCGTAGTTTGCGGTATCCAGGTAATGCACACCGGTTTCCAGACACGCATCCATAATAGGCAAGTCTTGGTATGGAAGTGCAACATTAATCACCAGCGATGGGTTAATACCACGGATAAGTTCGGCTACCTCGGCTGAATCATCGGCATCAACCTGATAAACACCAACAACGCGATCTTTACCTGCTTTTTCCTGCAGTGCCTGACACTTAGACAGGGTACGGCTGGCCAGGTGGATCTCAGAAAAGACATCGGGTAAGCCCGCACACTTTTGTACGACTACGCCAGCAACGCCGCCGGCACCAATAATTAGAACTTTAGACATGAATGCTATCCTTCACAGAAATTTTTAACTAATAAAGTTGCTGCGAAAGATAGCATATTTTTATGAAATCATCATTCAGAAGCGTTGCTTTCTGCCGCCTCTGAATCCATTTCTAAATGCTTGTGTAAGAACGCCCAGTTTTCAGCATGCTGCTCAATACGCATCCAGGTGGGTGTACCAGCACCGTGGCCGGCGCGGGTTTCAACGTTTAACAATATGGGTTGGTCGCAGCTCTGATCACGCTGTAACGCAGCGGCGAACTTATAGCTATGCCATGGAACCACACGATTGTCTTGATTGCCGGTGGTAACTAAGGTTGGCGGGTAACAGGTGCCACTTTGCGTGTTGTGTACCGGCGAATAGGCATAGAGTGTTTTGAACTCTTCTTTATTTTCGCTTAAACCAAATTCGGAGCTCCAGCCGCGGGCATTGGCACTGGGCAGATGGTATCTGAGCATATCCAGTACGCCAACTGCGGGTAAAGCCGCCCCAAACAACTCAGGCCGCTGTGTCATAACCGCTCCGACTAATAATCCGCCGTTGCTGCGTCCCTGAATTGCCAGTTTGTCTTTATTGGTGTAATTGTTATTTATTAGCCATTCAGCAGCGGCAATAAAGTCGTCAAATACGTTTTGTTTGTTTTCCTTCGTACCGGCCTGATGCCACTGTTCACCAAACTCGCCGCCGCCACGAAGGTTTGGAATAGCTAAAACGCCACCCATTTCCAGCCAAACAATGTTTTTGGTGCGGTATTCAGGTGTCAGAGAAATATTAAAACCACCATACCCGTAGAGTAACGTTGGCTTTTTTCCATCAAGCGGAAGGTCTTTGTGGTGTACTAAAAACATTGGGATCTCGGTGCCGTCTGCACTGTTGTAGACCACTTGTTTAGTGGTGTACGGGTCTAAATTAGCAGGTACGTTAGTATCGAACCACAGAGTGGTTCGCTGTTGTTCGGTTTGATAGCGGTATATCTTTCCGGGTTCAGTAAACCCCTCGAAACGAAAAAAGGTCTCGGGTGCATCATTACTGCCTTTAAAACCGCTGACGGAACCAATACCAGGCAGAGCAAGCTCCTGCAGCATCGTGCCTTCTAAGTCAAAAATAGCCACGCGGGAACGTGCCGATTGCAAATAATGAACAAAGAGTTGCCCGTTTATCGCACTGACGTCTTTCAGTGTGTGAGTTTTGGTTGCGATGATTTCGTCCCAGTTTTTAACTTGTGGCTGCTGTGGGTCGATGGCTATGACGCGTCCCATTGGCGCGTTATGGGTTGTTTTGAAGTAGAGCTTACCCTCGTGGCTGGTCACATATTCATAACGTGCATCCCATTGAGTGAGCAGCCCCTCAAATGGTGCTGTTTCCTGTGCTAGCGGCCGGAGGTAAACCGCATTGGCGTTGTACCCTTTCGAGACGTTAATTAATAAGTATTTGCCGTCGTCGGAAACGCTGGCATAGGGGTTCCAGTCGGGTTTGTTATTAAAGGCAAAAATAAGTTGATCGTCACGTTGAGCTGAGCCCAATGTGTGGAAATAGACACTGACGGGCTTAGAGTCATTGAAACTTCCATCCTCATTTTGAGGGTAACGACTGTAATAAAATCCACGCTCGTTCGGTAGCCACGCTACGTCGCTAAACTTTACGCCCCGGATGCTATCCTGGGTGTCTTTTCCCGACTGGATGTTGCGTACTTTTATGGTCGCCCAGTCACTACCTCCCTGCGACACGGCATAGGCAACGTAACTGGCTTGCGGCGACACACTAATACGCACTAAGGAAGCGGTGCCATCGTCGCTGAACGTATTTGGGTTAATCAGTACCTTGGGCGCGCTGTTTAAATCGGCCATGGTATACAAAATATCCTGGTTCTGCAGGCCATCATTAGAAAAGTAGAAATACCGGTCGCCATAACGAAACGGGGTACTGACTTTTTCGTAATTCCATAGCTCTGTCATGCGCGCTTTTATATCGGGAAAGGCGGGAAGATTTTGAAGCGATGGTGTTGATAACTGGTTTTGCGAATCCACCCATTCAGCAACCTCCTCATTGCCTTGTTCTAGCCAGCGATAGGGGTCTTTAACCTCTGTACCATGATAGTTATCTTGTTGACTAACGGTTTTGGTTTCTGGGTAAGGGCTCTCTGGTTGTTCTTTTTTGGGCTCTAAAGAACTGCAGGCACTCAGAATCAATACAGTGTAGCAAGCAAGGAAAGCCGAATAACGCGTCATGGTATAAATTCCTGTTTAAGTTCTGTGTTGATGATAGGAACTTGCTGGTCAAACAACAAGCCACATCAACGCAGTGTCTGTACTTCTTTACACAAATTTTCATTTGCCTGGCGCTGTGATATTCCGTCCCAGCACTGGCTGAGTCGCTTGAGTGTCATTGTTGGTTGGCAAAGCAATTCTGCCAAATGGTGCTCAGGGTGATGCCAGTAAAACCATTGGGCGAGGGCAAAATGGGCTGCATCAAATGGAATGATATTGGCAGTATAGGCGTTTATCAGGGGGGTTCTTATCTCACCTAGCGCCTCGGTTGAAGCCAGCGCTTTAACGCCTACTGACAGCCATTGCTGCTGCTGCTGCCCCCATGAGCCGAGTGTTCGGTACTGAGCCACTGATGAGGCAGAGAGCGGTTGAATATAGATGGCGGCGGGGCGGGCCGATACGCTGTCGATACGACTGCTGAAACGGCAGGGCTGGTAGCTGTTTTTTTGCCAAAAGGCATCCAGTTGCTCAGACCAGGCAAAACTGGTTCCCAGCATTTGATAATGATTACTTCGTGCCCACTCCCGAGTGTCGTCCAGCAGGGTTGAAGCGACTTTTTGGCGTCTTTCCCCGGTCGGCACGGCAATACGGGCAACCCTTAGCCAGCGTATATCCATTGCCCATTCTTGTTGTAGAAAATAGCCGATGGCCTGAGGCAATAAATTACCTTTTGGCCGACGACGGCCCTGTAGGATGTCCTGTTTTAAAGGGACTGGTATTGGCCCTTCATCCATAAGCCAGGCAACCGCAACAACCTTGCCGCTTCTGCACTGATAGGCGACTCTGTGGCCGGGCTCTGTTAATAATAAATGAAGATCATTAGGGCTACTTTGATAATGCGCATTGAGCAGAAGTTGAAAGCACTGCCGTAGTACGTTCTCTTCAAGTTCTGAGGCGTGCACAATGAAGGTGCCGGTTGGTGCATCCACTGAGTTGGTAATCGGCTGTTCACTCAGCAGGAAGGTTTCTGTTAACCATTGCTCTAATGGATCACGTAATGGCCAGCGCAAGGGCTGAGTCAGTTGGTGGAGAGCAACTTGAGGTAGGGTGCGTTGAGCCCATTCGGTAAAATGTACCGCAAAGCCGCGCCCGCAACCTTCGTAACCGGCCACTGTTGTTGCAAGCAACCAGGGCGTATATTTCTGGCAGAGCTTTGCTGTTGCCCATAACGGTAACCCCGCCGCTTCATCAATAACTAATTGTTTTGCAGGATCGTCCGGTTGCTCAAGCAGTTTATCCCAGGCTATAAATTTGGCGTGAGGGGCCTGCTGTAGCAACACGTTTGCGTTGGCTTTTCGGGGGGCGGTAACAATAACGGCTTGCTGGTCTTTTACTCGGGTCAGAGCCCGGCCCAGCAGAGTACTTTTTCCTCTTCCCCGTTCAGCTGTAATGATATGGGTGGTTTGTTGTTGCGGCCCTTCAATTGAGTTAAGAATGGTTTGTTGCTCACTTGTGAGCTGCATGGGCACGCCGGGTGAACCCGGTTTAATGAGCATCTCAGGATGGGTGTCGGCAATGTGTTCACTATAAAACTCTGCCGCGAAGTGTTCCATCCGCTGGCTCATTGTATTGCCATTGGTTGGTAACAGTATTGAGAGTACTCCCCCTGCTGTTATGGTTCCGCAAAGTGCTGCTATAGCATCTGCGTGTAGCCCCTCACGACAGTCTATCCAAACGTGTTCAAATTCATGGCCCAGATAATCCCGGTACCGGGACAGTGTGGCATTAGCCCGCGTGTCGTGGTCGGATAAATAAATTGAAAGGGGAGTGCGAGCCTCGCAGTTTTTTTGCCAGAGGCTCGCGTTACGCAGCAGTTGAAGTTGTCTGTAACCACTGCGTTCCTGCATGCTAGAAAATTGAAATAGCGAAGAATTTAGTCAGCACCGTATTGATAAAGACCGCCGCCAATATCAATGGAATAAAGGTGCAGATGGAAAAACGAACATAGCGTGCCAGGAAGGTTTTCGGGTAACCAGGGTTTCCTTCAGCAAGCTCTGCATCTAAATTCTTACGACGCCAGTGAAAGCTCACAAATAAGCAAATCAGTAGCCCGTTCAATGGCAGAATCGTGTCGTAAAATACATCGTAAATGATATCAAACACGGACTTAGAGGTGTTTGCGTATTCCGTAAATTCTGTAAAGGCAGGAATAAAGCCAAACGACGTCGCGGCGATTAGAGTCAAAACAGTGACGGCTATAGCCATTAACATAAGCGCCTTTTTGCGGCTGACTTTAGCTTGTTCTATGACAGCCGCGGTTGGTACCTCTATGATTGAAACCAACGACGTAATAGCAGCAACAAACGCCAATAAGAAGAAAACCGTTGCTGCGATACTGGCTCCGACATAACCCACAACGCTTTCTAATGCGATGAAGATTTGTGGAAAAAACGAGAAAATCATACTGACCGATGAGTCACTTAATGTATCGGGATTGGTATTGGGGTTAATGGCAAATATTGCAGGTAGTGTCATTAAACCTGCCGTAAATGCGACGGCTGTATCGGTTAGCGCAACCAGCTTACCCGAGGTCACAATGTCGTCCCGACGGCTGAAATAAGAGCCGTAGGTAATTAAAATACCCATCCCTAATGACAGCGAAAAGAATGCCTGAGATAACGCCCCGTTAATGACCGAGCCGTCAATTTTTGAAAAGTCAGGAACTAAATAGAATTGGAGTCCTAGTACAGCGTTATCCAGTGAAAGCACGAAGATAACCAACAGAACCAGCATAATGAATAAAGATGGCATCAAAAACTTTGCCGCCTTTTCAATGCCTTGTCGCACGCCACCGACCAAAATGACATTGACGATTATGGTGACTGCCACGAGGAAACCGACAAAACCGTAGTCGTTGACGAACTGGCCGAAGTATTCAGGATTCGCCAGCATATCTAAGTTACCAATAATAGAATGCCATAGGTAACCAAATATCCAGACGGTGATAACCATATAAAAGACGGCAATCATAAAAGGAGTAAGAACAGCAAGCAGGCCGGCAATATGCCATCCTTTTTTATCCGGCGACAACGCTTTATAGGATCCTAAAGGACTTTTTTGTGCTCTACGACCCAAGCCCATTTCAGCCAGCATAACCGGAAGACAGATAAACGCCACAAACAACGCGTAGATGATTAAAAATGCGCCTCCCCCATTTTTGGTCGCCGCAACAGGGAAGCCAACTAAATTACCAATACCGACAGCGGAACCGGCTGCGGCTAATATAAAGCCAATCTTGGAGCTAAATTGATCGCGTTGTTCGCTCATTCTGAACCTTCTTTTATCGTTTTTGTTTTAACGCTTTTTAAGCGCCGCTGCTCAGCAAATTTGAGCAATCCTAGCAAGGTGGCAATTTAACAGCAAGCAGCTAATCAGCGATTGTGCGGCAGAATGCGGGAAATATGGTTCGAAAACAAAACTTATTTTAACATCCATTACAATTGTGATATTGGATTTTGTTAGAAATAAGATAACCTTTTTGTAACTCAGTTTTAACACGCTGGTAAATACAGGGAATTCAACTCTCTGGAACAGATTGGCGTCTTTTTGCCAGCGTGTTTCCTTTCTCAGTGCTTGCCCATTGCTGCATTTCAAAAAGCCTCGAAACACACCGCCTGAAAGGAAAAGCGAGCTGCTTCGCTTGATATAATTTATCGATATCGGTTTCTGCCGTAACAATCAGGTGGCAGCGTCGGTCATAGCACTCATCAACCAAAGCAATGAAACGTCTGGCTTCGTTATCCAGCTTACTGACGATATTTTCTTGATGTTCGCGTTGATAAGTTTCTTCGACCCCATGAACCAAGTCTTTGTCAGGCAGGTAAGAAAAGGCCGGAACGTTATGCACTGCAATCGCAGCGTAGTGATTTGCTAGCTCCATATAGTCACGCTGGCTTCTGGGGCCAGAACACAGGGACATAAAATCAAAACCAATAGCTTTGTCGTTGCGCCATAAGCAGGGAATCTGCCGATTCATTATCTCAACCGACCGTGTTTCCCGGGTGACTCCAAAGTAACTTTCGACAACGGAGCGTAGCTGCTCAGAACTTCCTTGCCGTAAGTAATAAGGCAAGTCTGTGCTTCTCAGACGGCGATAATCTATACCCATGCCTAAGTCCAGACACTCACATTCGTGGTTGAGTAGCTCTATCGTTGGCTCAAACCGGTGTCGGGCTAATCCGCCCTTATAAAGTTCGCTTGGCGGTGCGTTGGACGTTGTTATTAGACTGACACCTTGGTCAAACAGCGCTTCCCACAGACGAGCTAAGATCATGGCATCACCAATGTCTTCAACGAAAAACTCATCAAGACAGATGACGGAAACCTGCTGTGCCCATGCTTTTGCGATGGTCAGCATTGGGTTTGTTTCACCCTGGCACTGATTGAGCTCCCGGTGAATTCTTGCCATAAAGTGATGATAATGCAGACGAACTGCTTTGTTCGCGGGAAGGTGTTGATAAAATAAGTCCATTAACAGACTTTTGCCTCGCCCAACCGGACCAAACAGGTAGAGACTCCGGGGTTTATAGCCACTTTCTATTGCATCCAGCCGCTGCTGCAACGCACGGACGGCTCGCAACTGATGCTCATCGGACTTTAGTGAACCTGACTGGAGGCGGTGATGATAACTTTGTTGCATGAGAGTAATTTCGCCAAATGCAGAATAAAAAGAAGCCGGCTGAGGAAGCCGGCCAAAATGGTTGCTAGTGAACAGCCATTAATACATTGTGCTGTATAACTTTCTACGATAGGTCGCTGCCAGAGGATCACCATCAGGTAGTGAGTTAATAATGTCGAGCGCGTATTTTTTCGCATCGGTAAAATTAACGTCTGTGTTTAGTACAGTGAAAACCATTTGCAGAGCCTCTTCATCGCGATGCGCTTCATGAAATTTTAGTGCTAATTGCAGTTTTAAAGCTAAGTCATCGGGTGTCTTCTTAACCTGATCCTGCAGCGCTCTTAACTCTGGCGAGTCAGCGGCATCTTCTGCCAGTTCCAGCTTACCTTTTATGCGTTGGTAGTCACCGTCTTGTTCAACCATAGGGATTTGAGCGACTAACTCTTTGGCCTGGTCAAGCCGACCAGCATCGACGGCAGCTTCGGCTAATAGCTTAAGCGCCAGCATGTTGCTGCTATCAATATCATAGGCCTGTTTTGCCAACGTATACGCTTTATTCGCGTCGCCTTCACCCATTGCCGTTTGAGCTTGTTGAATCAGATCGTCCGACGGGCTGGGCAAGTGCTTGTCCAGAATTTCCCGAATTTCACTTTCGGTTTTAACACCGCCGAAACTGTCGACGGGCTGACCGTCTTTAAAAAAGGCCACCGTCGGTAAACTGCGGATACCAAATTGCATGGCTAACTCTTGCTGCTCGTCACAGTTAATCTTTGCCAAAATAACTTGGTCGTTGTACTGAGAAGCCAGTTTTTCCAGTACTGGCATGAGTTGTTTGCAGGGCTCACACCAATCTGCCCAAAAATCGATAATAATGAGTTTTTCTTTCGAGCCTTCCAGCAACACCTGCTGGAAATTTTGCAAGTCAACGTTAACGATATTGGATTCTGACATCAGTGGTGTGTGCTCCTGTTATTGTTTGGGTCACTTAAGCGGCTTCTACCAGAGATATGCAGGCACGGTTTATGAATTTCAATGGTTAAGGGCTAATCCAGGATAAGATTTTGTCTTTCAACTTACTGTAAGGTGGGTAACGTAATGCGACATCAAAGCGAAAACTCCGCTTCATTACCGGTTTTAAATGGCTCAGTGTGTCAAATCCCCACTTGCCATGATAACGGCCCATGCCACTGTGTCCCACGCCGCCAAAAGGAAGTTCATCGTTGAGCATAAACATCAGCGTATCGTTGTAACAGACGTTCCCTGCAGAGACTTTCTGGGTAAATAAATCAAGTAGTCTTTGATTGTTACTAAAGACATACAGCGCCAGTGGTTTTGGGTGCATATGAATTTTTTCAATGGCATCCGCTGCTGACTTAATCGTTAAAACCGGAAGTATCGGTCCAAAGATCTCTTCTTTCATCAATTGGCTGCCATCTTTCACACCGTCGACGATCGTTGGCGCGATATAGAGCTCACGACTGTCGGAATCGCCGCCAATTACGACATTTTCCTGCTGCAGCATTTGCGTCAGGCGTTGCCAGTGATCGTGATGAATGATCCGGCTATAGCTGCTGCTCTGTTGGGGATCCTCCCCGTAAAAATTCAATAGCTCCTGCTGCATGGCGTTAATCAGTTGCTCCCTAACACTGTCTTCTACTAAAACGTAATCGGGTGCGATGCAGGTTTGACCGGCATTAAGAAACTTACCCCATATAATACGGCGCGCGGTCACTTGAATTGGGGCGTCGGCTAACACCACGGCCGGACTTTTGCCGCCAAGCTCAAGAGTAACGGGTGTCAGGTTTTCAGCTGCTGCCGCCATGATAGCTTTTGCGGCATTTTCACCACCGGTATAAAAAATATGGTCAAAAGGCAGTGCGGTGAGTTGTTTTGACTCCGTTACTGAGCCTGTGACTATTTTTATCGCGGCATTATCCAGATAATCAGGCAACTGGCGGGAGAGTATCTCCGCGGTTGCAGTGGCATGCTCCGAGGGTTTTATTAAAGCGCAGTTGCCAGCCGCAATAGCAGCAACTAGAGGAGCGAGCAATAATTGTAAGGGATAGTTCCATGCTCCTAAAATAAGCACTGTGCCAAGCGGCTCAGGAATTAGTTGGCTTTTAGCGGGCCATGCCAACAGAGGGTTGCTGACCTTGCGCGCTTTATTCCATTTAGGCAAAGCTCTGAGTGTGTGCTTAATGTCGTTTTGCAGGAATTGCAATTCAGTTAAGCGCGCCTCACTCGGGTGTTTATTGAGATCGCTTTCTAAGGCGTCAAGCAATGACGTTTCGTTTTCAGTAAGAAAGCGGTGAAGCTGTTCAAGTTGATTTAAACGCCATGACAGCGGGCGGGTTAGCCCGCTGTCAAAATGGCTTTTCAGTTGTTCGAGAGTACTTTCGAACGGTTTCATCCGAGTCCGCCAAGAGTCACTGTCTTCAACTCAAGGTACTCGTCAATGCCATATTTCGAACCTTCGCGACCAACACCTGACTCTTTAATGCCGCCAAACGGATTGTATGCGTGGGAAATGCCACCTGTGTTGACGCCTACCATGCCGTATTCCAGAGCATCGCTGACGCGGAAAATACGGGCGGTATCTTTTGCCGCAAAGTAAGAGGCTAAACCAAACGGCGTATTGTTGGCTTTTTCAATACCTTCTTCCTCAGTTTCAAAGGTGTTGATTGCAACCACCGGGCCAAAGATTTCTTCTTCGCTGATGTCCATTTCCTCGGTAACTCCGCTCAAAACGGTAGGCGCATAGAATAAGTCACCTAGCTCGGTCATAACTGAGCCGCCAGTTTCTATGGTTGCCCCGTCAGATTTAGCTGACATAACCAAGCGTTGAACTTTATCCACTGCATCCTGATCGATTAGCGGACCTAAATCGACATCATCCGCGGTGCCTGGTCCTACTTTTAACGCCTTCACTTTGCTTACAACAGCATCAGTGAATTTTTCGGCTACGGACTGTTGGACCAAAATTCTGTTTGCGGAAACACATGTCTGGCCACCGTTGCGAAATTTACAAGCAATCAATTGTTCAGCTGCTTGTTCAATATCGGCATCATCAAAAACAATGAAAGGTGCGTTGCCACCCAGTTCTAAAGATAATTTGGTAACGTGTTCCGAGCATTGCTGCATGAGTATCTTGCCAACGCCGGTGGAACCGGTGAACGATAATTTACGCACTTGTGGTGACGTGGCTAGACGTTTTCCAACCGTTTTTGCATCACTGGTTGGAATAATATTGATGACCCCATCCGGAATACCTACTTCACTAGCCAGTTGTGCCAGAGCTAAACTGGATAACGGCGTTAATTGTGGAGGTTTAACCACAATGGTGCAGCCTGCCGCTAAGGCGGGTGCAATTTTGCGAGTGATCATTGCATTAGGGAAGTTCCATGGAGTAATGGCGGCACAAACACCGACAGGCTCCTTGGTAACCAGTACACGTTTGCTGCTATCAGTTTGTGGTAAAACATCACCGTCGATGCGCTCAGCTTCTCCTGCAAACCAGTCAACAAAGCTGGCGCCGTATTCGACTTCACCAACGGCTTCGGCAACTGGTTTGCCTTGCTCAGCACTCATTAATTCACCCAGTGCCTGCTTATTGTCCATCATGGCGTCATACCATTTACGCAGTAGAAGGGCACGTTCGCGAGCGGTTTTCTTACGCCATTTTTTTAAAGCGGTCTCTGCAACATTTATCGCACGCTGGGTCAGATCCTCGTCAGCGTCAGCAACTTCGGCTAATACTTCGCCGGTTGCGGGGTTGGTAACTGAGAAACGTTTATCTGTAGGAACCCAGTGACCTTCGATAAAACAATCTTGCTTAGTCAACGATGACATAGAATGTGCTGACATAATGCCTCCAAATTTGAAAAACTCTCTAATAATGTAGGCAATATAAAGCGAAATGGTTCAACTTTTTCGATGATTTTGGCAGAAACTGATGTGTTTGGTGAAAAAAAGCTCAAAGTCATTGCTTTCTTGGTAAAAAAACGTATAATCCGGCCTTCCTCAAGGAACACCGCATAACTGATGAGGCAGCGGTCACCCTTGATTCGTGGGGTTGCAGCGCCTGATTCCAGTCCAGACAGTTTAGAGACTGAACACTGATTCCTGTTGCCGGGCCATAACCCCTTTTTTGTTGTGTTTGCCAAATGGGCAAACGGGAATAAAGTGAGACAAATATGTCAAATACCCAAACGGGCGTGTCGTTTAACGACATGGCCTTACCTAGTGCTGTGCTTGAACAACTAAACGCAATGCAGTTTTTAACCCCTACTCCAATTCAGCTACAGGCTATCCCTGCGTTGCTTGAAGGTCAGGATGTATTGGGTGAAGCTCAGACAGGTACCGGTAAAACGGCAGCGTTTGGTTTGCCTGCGCTGGCCAAAATTGATGCATCAGTTAAGCAAACTCAAGTTTTAGTTGTAACGCCAACCCGCGAACTGGCTATCCAGGTCGCCGAGGCTTTGGAAGGTTTTGCTGCGAAAATGCGTGGCGTTGGTGTGGCAACGGTTTACGGTGGTGCGCCATTCGGACCACAGGTTAAAGCCCTGAAGCAGGGAACTGCGATTGTTGTTGGTACACCAGGTCGCCTTATCGACTTATTAAACAAAAATGTCCTGCAATTGGATGGTTTGAAAGTCGGTGTTCTGGATGAAGCTGATGAAATGCTTAACATGGGCTTCATTGAAGACATCGAGACCATTCTGAAAGCGGTACCTGACACAGCGCAGCGTGCACTGTTCTCAGCAACCATGCCGAATGCAATTCGCAAACTGGCAAAAACCTTCCTGAAAGATCCGCTGAACATTCAGATTGAAGCTATTGCTCGCGAAAAGGCGACCATTAAGCAGAAAGCCTGGAAAGTTCAGGGCATGACTAAAATGACCGCTCTGACGCGTTTACTGGAAGTGACGCCGTATCAACGTGCATTGATTTTCGTACGTACTCGTCAGGATACAATGGATGTGGCTGAGCTATTGCAGCGTAATGGTTTTAAAGCGGCACCATTAAGTGGTGATTTGAACCAGGCTCAGCGTGAGCAGACGGTCAGTCAGTTACGTAGTGGACACATTGAAATTCTGGTAGGAACCGACGTGGTTGCTCGTGGTTTAGACGTTCCGGAAATTACGCACGTTATTAACTACGACTTACCAAGCGATACGGAATCTTATGTTCACCGCATTGGTCGTACTGGTCGTGCGGGCCGTACAGGTGAAGCAATTTTGTTCTTCCGTGCAAAAGAGCGTCATTTGTTACGTCACTATGAGCGCTTGACCAATGCACCGGTTGAGTTCTTTGAAGTACCAAACGCGAATGAACTGAGCAAGTATCGTCAGCAACAGTTGCTGGAAAAGCTACAGGCATCTTTAGCACCGGAAACGGCAAGTGCTGATAAGCCAAAACTTGAGAAGTTACTAGCACAGTGGCTGGAGCAGTCTGAATTGAGTGCTGAAGAAATCGCATTAGCGTTATTGGCTCAGCATAACGAACAGCGTCCATTGTTCCTCAAAGAAGATCGTCCGGTACGTGAAGCGCGTAACGAGCGCAGCGAACGTTCTGGCCGCAATGAACGCAGTGAGCGTGGTGATAAGCGCAAGCCTCGTACAGAGCGTGCTAGCCGTGCCGCAGATGTAGACTTTGAAACTTACAAAATTCAGGTAGGCCGTGAGCATGGTGCTCGTCCGGGTGATATCGTTGGTGCTATTGCTAACGAAGCCTCAATGGACAGCAAGTACATTGGTCAAATTCAGTTGTTTGATAATCACTCTTTAGTGCAGCTGCCAAAAGGTATGCCGAAAGATATTATGCATGTACTGAAAAAGGCGCGTGTACGCCAGCAGCCTATGGGTCTGGAATTAAGTGATGAACAAGTTAAACGTGCGCCACGCCCACCGCGTGACCGTGATGCACGTGGCGGACCTAAGCGCAACTCCGGTAAGGGTGCTGCGCGCCGCTTTAATTAATTAGCAAATCGTAACTTGGCCGGATGATCCACCAGGATCATCTGGTCAATGTTATAGCCCCACTCATGCGCTTTTGCCAAAGCAAAATCAATATCTTCCTGAGCAACATCCGGAGTTCTCGATAAAAACCAAAAGTATTCGTGAGAATCGCTCGTGACGATTGCTTGTTGGTAATTATCGTCTAACCAGCTGACATAATAGCCGCCATAGAACGGCCAAAAGAATGTGACTTGATAAGCTGCTTCCATATTTTCAACGGGCTCAGCCAAGCCGATAGCTGTTTGCCACTTTTCATCTTTGACATGATAACCCCGATTAGTCACCTCTAAGGTGCCATCGCCGTTTAAACGGTATTCAGCAGTAACACTCTGTAAGCCTTCTTCAAAACTGTGTGGCATACGGGCTATCTCATACCATTTCCCTAAATAGCGTTTTGCTTCAAAGTCTTTGACGACGTCGGTTACAGGGGTGGGCTGTGAGTTACAGGCACTGAGTAGTAAAGTGAAAATGAACGACATTATCCATTTATTCATTGTTCTTCCTTTTATAAATCGTTGATACAGTTTAAGTACAGCTCGGCTTGTTCCATTAGCGCTTGTTGTTGTTCCTGAGTTTTCTGTTGCCAGACCTTATACATCATGCTCATTCGATGATTGTCTTTAAAGCGTTCTTTATGACGCTCAATAAAGTGCCAGTAAAGACTGTTAAAAGGGCAGGCGTTGTCACCCGTTTTTTTCTTCGGATCATAATAGCACTCTTTACAATAGTGCCCCATTTTCTGCATATAGTTAGCGCTGGCAATATAGGGCTTGGTGGCAATTAATCCGCCATCAGCGTATTGACTCATGCCGCGGGTATTGGGCAATTCTACCCACTCAATCGCATCAATGTAGATGCCAAGATACCAGTCATCCAGTGCATCCGGCGATACTCCGGCCAATAACGCAAAGTTACCGGTTACCATCAGTCGTTGTATGTGATGGGCATAGGCATACTTTAGAGACTGTGTAATGGAATGGTGTAAACAATTCATTTTGGTATCGCCGGTCCAGTAAAATTCAGGCAAGTCATTGTGATGCTTCAGTTCATTTAGGTGTTTATAGTCGGGCATATGTGCCCAGTAAATACCTCTGACAAACTCACGCCAACCAATAATTTGCCGGCAAAAACCTTCAATTTGAGCGAGTGAAATATTTTCCTGGTTTTTCGACCAGGCTTCGATGGCCGTTTCGACCACCTCTAACGGGTGTAGCATTTTGGTATTTAATGAAAAAGAAAGGCGAGAATGATAGAGGCTCCAATAGGATTTTTTGAAATTGTTAGGCGTTGCCATGGTGTCCTGATAGCGACCAAAGTTAGGTAACCCAAAGCGGCAAAAGTGCTCGAGTAGTTGTTTCGATTGTTTTCGGTTAACCGGCCACATAAGCTGACGGGGGTTGGCTTGTCCCATTGTCTTGATCTCGCACTTTCGCAAGAGGGTGTCGATATCAGAAGTGTCGTTAGCCAATAATAGAGGGGGCTCAACTTCCTGATGCTCAGGAATTTTTTTCTGGTTTTCCTTATCGAAATTCCAGCGGCCTCCAAGCGGGCGCCCGGCCTCCATTAAAATGTCATACTTTTTACGTACCTTTCGGTAGAAGGTTTCCATTAAGTAGTTATCGCTGTCGGGGAAATAGTCTTTTAACGAGTTTCTTCCCGTAAGGAAGTGCTCGGAATCAAACCAGCTTAATGACAGGTTATGGGCTCCGGCCCAACTCTTAAGTTGATGATCAAGCCGATATTCGTCGGGCTGCTGACACTCCAGCATAGAGGTATCGTACTCTTCCATTATGTTCAGCAGGTTCTGGGTCAGGCTGTGTTGGTTTCTGTCGTCATCAAGCGTTATATAGTGCACTTGATGTCCAGCTGCCTCAAGTGCGTCAGCAAAGGCACGCATGGCGCTAAAAAACGCTAACACTTTCTGCCGATGATGAACGACGTAGTCAGTTTCCTGTCTTAACTCCATCATCACATAAAGAGTGCCCGAGTTCTTTTGTCTGAACCAAGAGTGCCGGGCATTAAGCTGATCACCCAGTATTAGCCGAACGGTATGAATTTTCATAATCAACGGTGTGTTAAAGCGTGTAGCCTTGATACGTTTGCTTGATGAGTTCAGATCGGCATACCTAAATACACTAAAATATGGCATTATGCGCGGTAGTTTAAGATTCAGGAGCGATTATGAGCCAGGTTGAAACGAACGCCAGTTCTTCAGAACAAAAGCCAGTCAACGTGATTTGCATTAAATGGGGTAAAAAATACGGCTCCGATTATGTGAATACTCTGCATTCTATGGTCAGTCGGCATCTTAGCCGGCCGTTTCGGTTTGTGTGCTTTACTGATGATTTTGAAGGCATCGACGACACTATAGAAGTTAAAGCGATTCCTAAAATTGGCTTTAAGGACTTTGATGAGCAAGTGCCATGGACGAAAGGGCATGGCTGGCTCAAGCTGACCTGTTTCGCTAACCCGTTGTACGATCTTGAAGGGCCGACTTTATTCCTTGATCTGGACATTATTATTGTCGGAAGCCTGGATGAGTTCTTTGAACCTGAAGGGGACTTTATGGTGATCAAAGAATGGGATAAATCAGACGCAACCGGCAACACGTCGGTGTTCCGCTTTGATATCGGTGCACACGATGATGCGTTAGAACATTTGAAAAAGGATCCAGAAGCAGCAACAGCTGAAGTACGAAATGAGCAGGAGTACATTACGCATTTTGTTGACCGCCAAAACAAGCTGAAATATTGGCCAGAAAAGTGGTGCCGTAGCTTCAAGCGTCATTGTCTACGCCCATTTCCTTTAAGCTTTTTTCAGGAACCTCGTATTCCGGAAGACGCTAAAGTGATTATTTTTCACGGAAAGCCACATCCGGATGACGCCCTGGAAGGTCGCAGCGGGAAGTGGTACCGGAAGGTTCTGCCTACCAAGTGGATCGCCGAATACTGGCGTTAAGCACAATGAAACTGTGGCTCTATGGAATGCTATTGCGGCTGGTCACTCCAGCCGTTTTTGTCTGGCTGTGGTTACGGGGTAGAAAAGACCGTCGTTATCGCCATCATTGGTCCGAGCGACTGGTTCTGGGGCCTGCCGACACGACGCTGCAAGGATGTCTGCTTATCCATAGTGTTTCTGTTGGTGAAACCTTAGCGGCTAAGCGACTTATCGATCATTTCTTGAGTCAGTACCCTGAGAAAAAGGTGCTGATTACCTGTATGACACCCACTGCGCGCGCGCTTATCCAGCAGCATTTCGGAAACTCAGTGAGTTGCCGTTACTGGCCATTTGACACACCAGGTGCGGCTAAACGATTTGTGCGTAAATTTAGTCCAAAAGCGGTGTGGATAATGGAGACTGAACTTTGGCCGCAAATGCTAAGTCAGTTATCCCGGGCAAATACGCCAGTTGCCTTGTTAAATGCCAGGCTTTCGGCACGCTCTGCTGCTGGGTATCGTCGGTTTCATTGTGTTATGAAGTCGGTGTGGAAACATCTGGCGATAGTGTCGGTTCAAAATAGAGGAACGGCTCGCAGAATGCGTGTGTTAGGGGTGCCAGAATCCAGGCTATTCGTTGACGGGAATCTTAAGTACGACATAGCGCTTTCCGAAGCCGATATTGAAAAAGCAGAGTCATGGCGGCAAAACAACTCAAATCGTTTTATTTGGTTGGCCAGCAGCACCCATCCTGGCGAGCACGAGGTTCTTCTCGAAGCCTATAAGCTGATAAAAAAAGAGCGGCCAAACTGCTGTCTGATAATTGCGCCAAGGCACCCAGAGCAGTTCGAACCGGTCGCAGAATTGATACAACAGTCGGGTTTTAAATTGGCTCGGCGAAGTGTTAATAAGAGAATACCTGAAGATTGCGACGTTTTTCTGGCAGACAGCATGGGTGAGATGATGCTGTGGGGGCAACTGGCTTCGGTGAGCTTTGTGGGTGGTAGTCTTATTGACCGAGGCGGGCATAACCCCCTTGAAGTTATTGCTGCTGGCTCCAATGTTATGTCTGGAAGGAATGTATTTAACTTTCCGCATGTTTACGCCGAGCTGGCAAAAGCGGGTGCAGTGCGTTGGGTTGATAATGCTGAAGATATTCAGGAAGCTGTCAATTTAATACAGCAAGCAGCGGTCATGAAAGAACAACATGACGCTGCAAAAAGCGTCTTACAGACGCACCAGGGTGCCACGTTACGAGTACTGAAACGGGCACTGGAATATACTCTGACAGGAAGCGGTATGATAAAAACAGAGCAGAGTCCCCAAGGGCTTATTCGCTACGACAGCGATATTATTGAAACCATCGAAGATAAGCATTTTACAGCCCAATACTGGCAGCAACAAAAGGCGATAGCCGGTAATTCAACGGGCCGCGCAACTGTCTGGTTTATTCAGCAAGGTGACTTAGGCCTTTTGCTGCGCCATTACTATCGTGGTGGCTTAGTTGGTAAAGTTAACAAGGACCGTTTTTTACGAGAGCCCGCCGACAAAAGCCGCGCTATCCATGAGTTCGATTTGCTGCTGAAATTGAGGGGACTTGGGTTGCCGGTTCCACGGCCTGTGGCTGCGAGAATGGAAAAAACAGCGGCTTTTAGTTATAAGGCAGATATTCTGGTAGAAGTGATTCCCGGTGCCGTCGATGTGTATCGTTTGCTACGTGAAAAGCAGCTTTCAGCGGAACTTTGGCAAAAACTGGGAAGTGTTATCAAGGAGCTACATGACACGGGGGTCTATCATTCCGACTTAAATTGTCACAATCTGATGTTGGATGACAAGGATAAAGCTTGGATTGTCGATTTTGATAAGTGTGATTTCCGCGAAAGTGGCGACTGGAAAGAAGCGAATATTCAGAGATTATTACGTTCTTTGCGCAAAGAAAAAGAGAAGAATGAAACCTTTTATTGGAAAGAGTCGCGTGACTGGCCTGAGTTATTAACGGGCTATCGACGATAAGAGGTCCGAGGGATAAAAAAAGCCCCGGCTCAATGAAGAAGCCGGGGCTTTTTTGTGTGTTAAACACTGAGTTAATCGCGTACCTGACCGTTGCCGGTCACAACGAATTTTTCAGTCGTCAGTGCTTGCAGGCCCATTGGACCATAAGCGTGAAGCTTACTGGTAGAAATACCAATTTCAGCACCTAGGCCTAACTGTCCGCCATCTGAGAAGCGAGAGGACACGTTAGCCATTGTCACTGCTGAATCCACTTCACGAATGAAACGTTTTGCCGTGTCATCGTTTTCGGTAATGATAACTTCTGTATGACCACTACCAAATTCCTGAATATGCTCAATAGCACCTTCGTAGTTATCAACGGTTTTAACCGCAATTTCCAGAGCAAGGTATTCTTCGCCGAAGGCGTCATCGGCAATTTCGTCGGCACCGTCAAAGTAACCCACTGAACGCTTGTCCGCGTGGATTGTTACGTCCTTCTCAGCCAGCGCTTTGGCAGCCATAGGTAAGAATTTATCGGCAACATCCTGATGGACTAATAGGCCTTCAAGCGCATTACATACGCCGGTGCGTTGCGTTTTACCATTAAGCAAAATAGCCAGGGCTTTATCAAGGTCAGCGTCTTTATCTACGTATAGGTGGCAAACACCTTTGTAGTGCTGGATGACTGGGATTTTACTGGTGTCGCTGACAAAGTGAATAAGGCCTTCACCGCCACGAGGAATCACCAGATCGATGTAGTCTTTTTGCTGTAGTAACTCGGTCATTAATTCGCGATCAGGTGTTGGCACCACGGTAATCACGTCTTTCGGTAAGTTACTGGCTTCTAATGCTTCGTGCAGTGCTTCAGCAATGGCTTTACTGCTTTCAATTGCTTCACGGCCGCAACGCAAGATTACAGCGTTACCTGATTTGAAGCACAATGCGCCGGCATCTGCAGTTACGTTAGGGCGCGCTTCGTAAATCATGCATATGACGCCTAGCGGGATACGCATTTTTTCGATTTTCATTCCGTTCGGACGCTCATCAAGAACGTAGCTGTCGCCGACCGGATCTTTTAACGCAATGATTTCTTCTATGGCAGAAGCCATGCCTTCGACGCGTTCCGGTGTGAGCTCAAGGCGATCCATCATGGCATCGCTTAAGCCTTTTTCTTTGCCCGCAACTAAGTCTTTTTTGTTTACTTCAATAATCTTATCCTGGCGCTTACGAAGGGCGTCTGCCATTTTCTGCAGTACACTATTCTTGTCTGCTTCAGATAAGGTTGCTACTGACCGCGCAGCTTTTGCGGCGCGTTGTGATATTTCTTTTGCTATTTGCTGGCTCATGCGTCCTCCAAAATCATTAAATCGTCGCGGTGAATGACCTCTGTAATTGGGCTATAGCCAAACTTTTCCGCTATATCTTCTGTTTGTTGCCCTTTAATGTGCATTAGTTCGTGCGCGCTGTACTGACAAATACCTTTTGCGATAGCGTCAGTATCATTAGCACTGCGAACCAGCACGGCGTCACCGCGATCAAAGTCGCCTTGTACGTCAACGATGCCAGAACTTAAGAGTGAAGCACCGTTCTCAATGAGTGCTTTCTCAGCACCTTCATCAACCAAAATCTCACCTTGTGCGACCAAGGTATGTCTTAACCAATGTTTTTTATTGCTAATTGGATCAGATTGACGACGGAATAATGTGCCAGGGATGTCTCCCTGCAATAACGATTCAAAGGTTTCCCCTTTGCGACCGTTAACAATGTAAGTATCGATACCATGCGATGTGGCTTTTTCTGCAGCCTCAATTTTTGTGCGCATGCCTCCGGTACCGACTGAGCTCACTGAACCACCAGCCAGTGAGTAAATGCTTTCGTCAATTTGTTCAACCACCGGGATTTTCTTCGCATCCGGGTTCAGGTTAGGGTCTGAATCATATAGACCATCAATATCAGAGCAAATAAACAGGGCGTCAGCGTCAACTAGCGTGGCTATCATGGCTGACAAGTTGTCGTTGTCACCGACTTTCATTTCATCGGTGGCCAGAGCATCGTTTTCGTTTACTACCGGTAAAATGTTGTGCTCTAACAATCTATTCAGGGTGTTCTTAATGCTGACGTAGCGAGCTCTGTCGCGTAAGTCACTGTGTGTCATTAGCAACTGGGCGCAGGGGAAATCAAAAAAGCGCGACCAGTAGCCCATCATTTCATTTTGGCCGACAGCCGACATTGCTTTGCGAACAGCAACAGGTACTTTTTTGTGCTCAAAATGGACATGTTTACGGCCGGCAGCAACACTGCCTGATGAGACTAAGACAACTTCTTGTCCACGTTCTCGACATTCGTTAATAAAACGAGCGATGGGTAAAAGGTATTTGGTACTAACCCCAGTTTCATCTGGCGCGATGAGCGCACTCCCCACTTTCAGTACGGCTCTTCGCCAGGATGGCGCTTTCATAGAGACTCCCTTTTGTTGAATTCGTTAGTAGTCTAACAGATCGGCTATCTAAGCTCCAGTGAGGCCCATAAGCCATACCTATTGTCAATATATTAGACAATAATTCAGATTGACAAGAAAAAAGCGTTTTTCTTGTCAATCATCAGGCGAATAAGTTAACTTTCCGGAGGCGTGTAGCCTTCAATTTCCAGGTCTTTTCCTTCAAATAAAAACGCAGTCATTTGCTTTTCAAGAAATTCGCGATCGGTGGGATCCATCATGTTTAATCGCTTTTCGTTTATCAGCATAGTCTGCTTTTTTTGCCATTCAGCCCAGGCTTCTTTTGATATGTGGTTAAAAATGCGTTCGCCCAGTTCTCCCGGATAAAGCTGAAAATCCAGCCCCTCGGCTTCTTTTTGAAGGTGCTCGCAAAATACGGTACGGCTCATGGCGTGCTCACTTTTTGGTTATTAACTGTTTCATCAGTTTAACGGTTGGCGCAGCAAAGCCCAAGTCCTTATTGGTGTCAGGCGTGACCCATCGGTAGTGTTCTTCGTTGAGCGGGCTGGCCGAGGGTGTCACATCGATGAGCAGGGGGGAGCAGTCAAGATGAAAGTGGCTAAAGGTATGTCGGAACTCCGGAAGCATTTCCCGAGCTTCCTCGGTAAGCGCTAACTTCTCAGTGAGACAAGCAGTTTGCGTCTCTCCATCGCTTTGAGGAAACCCCCAGAGTCCCCCCCAAATACCGGTTTGAGGCCTTTTTTCCAGCAAGATCTGACCATTATATCGGAACATAAGCATGTAAGTCGTTTTGACTGGTTTGAGTTTTTTAGGCTTTTTACCCGGGTATTGATCAATAGTTTCATGGGCCCTGGCTAAACATGAGCTATTAACCGGGCACTGTTCACATAGCGGTTTGTTACGAGTGCATATCATTGAACCGATATCCATCATCGCCTGATTGTATGGGCCGGAATTTTGCTCTGGGGTCAGTTGTTCGCTCAGTTGCCAAAGCTTTCTCATTACATCAGCTTTACCGGGCCAGCCTGCGACCGCAAAATGGCGAGCCAGAACACGTTTAACGTTACCATCCAGGATCGGGGCGTATTCATTGTGGCCAAGGGAGCGAATAGCTCCGGCCGTTGAACGCCCGATACCCGGTAACTGCTCGAGATCATGAACTTTTTTTGGAAACTCACCGTTAAAGCAGGTGCAAATACGTTTTGCAGTTTTATGAAGATTTCGGGCTCGGGCGTAGTAGCCCAGTCCTGTCCACAGGTTCAGAACCTGATCTTGTGGTGTGGAAGCCAACTCCTGTACGGTTGGAAAAGTTTTCATAAAACGTTCGAAGTACGGAATGACGGTGGTGACCTGGGTTTGCTGAAGCATAATTTCTGATACCCAGACACGGTATGGCGTCACATTTTTCTGCCATGGTAGGTGTTTGCGACCATACTGATGAAACCAACTGAGAACCTGTGAGCTGAATGTGTGAGTCAACTGTAAATCTCTGCAAATTGAAATGACTAAAATGAAGAATGAACTATTCTTTATAGCATACACAGTGTCTCATATTCCGAGCATGATTGTTATTGCAATTAAAAGGAGCTTTGCAATGAAAACTTTAAACTTAATGACTTTATCTTTGCTTACCGCTGGATTAACCGCTCCAGTTTTTGCGCAGCAAACCGAAGTTGAGAAAAACGATTTTTACATGGGTGCACGTCTGGGCGTATTTTCTGCCGATAGCGAGCGAGTGGCACTAAAAAACGGGCAAGCATTCTTTGTCGATGACGGTGTGGAAACCATCACATCAGGCATAGAAGCCGGTTTGATGTTGACAGAGGCTTGGGAAAGTCGCCTTTACTATGACTACATGGATGCTGATTTAGTTGGCGGTGGTGGTAGCTCTGGCGGGAGTTACGGTGTTGATATGTTGTATCACTTTAATAACAGCTTTTATGCTGGCTTAGGTGTGAATAATACCGAAATCGGCGATATAACGGATATTGGCGGCCGTCTGACTTTAGGTCACCGCAGCTTTATTAATGATAATTTGGCGTGGCGATTAGAAGGTGGTGTTCAGCGAGGCTGGGAAGAAGGCTACTCAGAAATGTTTGCTAATATTGGTTTGCAGTGGTTCTTTGGGGGCCGTGATACCAGTCCTGAACCGAGAACCCGTCCAGAGCCACGTCCAGAACCTCAGGAAATGGCTCCAGAACCTAAGCCTGAACCTGAACCGGTGGATTCTGATGGTGATGGTGTGATGGATCCGAGGGACAACTGTGCAAACACACCAATGGATTATTCTGTTGATGAAAATGGCTGTATTCTTTATGAAAACGAAACCATCACTGAAGAGTTGTTAGTTGAGTTTGACTTAAACTCGTCAAATATTCGAAGTGATGAGCGGAATGATATTGAAAAAATGGCAGAGTTCATGAAAGAACATCCGCAACTGAATATTACTATTCACGGCCATACTGATACAACGGGTAAAGCCGAGTATAACCAATGGTTATCTAAGCGTCGCGCAGAGGCAGTAGCTAAGGTATTGGTCAATAAGTACGGTATCGCTGATAGTCGCGTAGACTCTATCGGACATGGTGAGTCACAGCCTAAAGTTCGCGAGAACAGTGCGGCTGACCGTCAAACAAACCGTCGTATTGAAGCGACTCTGAAAGTGGTGAACCGAGTACCTAAAACTCGTTAATACGCATTGTATTGATTGCTTGAAATAGCGATAATAGTTTTACTGTAAACAGGCCTGATTTTTCAGGCCTGTTTTTTTCGTGTCAGCTAATTCGCTAATTTTGCAGGAAGGTCATGAGCCACTTTAAAAGCGCTGAAGAAGCCGCAGCCGCGGGCAAATATGTCAGGACGGTTCGCAGTTTTGTTAAAAGGGAAGGAAGACTGACAAAGGGACAGGCGGCCGCTATCGAGCGTCTTTGGCCCTCAATAGGATTAACGGTGGAATCGGGGAAGCTTGAGTTACCCCATGTTTTCGGTCGTCAGGCGCCAATCACTTTAGAAATTGGCTTTGGCATGGGGCACTCGTTGGTTGAGATGGCAGCCAATGCTCCCGAACGTGATTTTATCGGTATAGAGGTTCATGAGCCCGGTGTGGGAGCCTGCCTTATGGCCGCCGGAGAAGCCGAAGTGAATAACCTCAGAGTGTTTCACGAAGATGCTGTTGAGGTATTGAAGCAGTGTATTCCGGACGCAAGCTTAAACTGTGTTCAAATATTTTTTCCTGACCCCTGGCACAAAAAACGCCATCACAAGCGCCGTATTGTGCAGCCAGAGTTTGTGCAGCTGTTAACTCAAAAACTGGAAGCAGGCGGTACTATCCACCTTGCGACCGATTGGGAAAACTACGCTGAACATATGTTGGAAGTATTGAATGGTGCCCCTAACCTAGACAACCTGTCCTCCTCTGATGACTATGTGCCGCGTCCTGAAAGTCGCCCGAAAACCAAGTTCGAGCGCCGCGGAGAAGGTAAAGGGCACGGCGTCTGGGATTTACAGTTTAAGGTCAAGTAGTAGAACGATAAGCGCTTCTGGTTCAATCCAGAAGCGTATCCAGAACTGAGTTTAAGAAACGATGACCCCGCTGAGTCAATTGCCAGTGATGTTCAGTTTCAACCACAAGCTCCAGCGATTTGGCTTTGGTTAAGTGCTTTGAGGCGTCCGTTGCCAGCAATCCTGTTGTTTGCTCAAAGTTCTTTTTTTCGACAGGCTCCAGTAGGCGGAACTGATTCATAAAGAACTCAAACATCCGCTCATCAGTTGGAACTTCCTTTAGCTGGTAACGCAACGCTTTGGTTAAATCTAAATAGCCTTTTGGATGCTTCACTTTTTCGCAGCGTAGAATTTTATCCTGCTGTAAGAGTGTGACTTTACTATGCGCTCCGCAGCCAATGCCCAAATAGTCGCCAAACTGCCAGTAATTTCGATTGTGGCGGCTTTGGTGTCCCGGTTTGGCGTAAGCGCTCACTTCGTACTGATGATAGCCGGCGGCTTCTAACAGCTGGTGTCCCTGTTGATAAATTTCCCATAAGGTATCGTCGTCAGGCAGTTCCGGTGGCTGACTGGCAAACAACGTATTGGGTTCGATGGTTAATTGATACCAGGAAATATGTGGTGGATTCAGAGCTATCACTTGCTGCAAATCATCCAGCGCCATGTCGACGGTCTGATCGGGTAACCCGTGCATAAGGTCGAGATTAAAGCTGGAAAGCGGTAACTCGCCGGCATGAGCTGCAGCGTCTTTTGCCTGTTGAGGGTTATGGATACGCCCCAGCCTTTGCAATTGGTGCTCTTGTAAGCTTTGAATACCAATAGACAGACGATTGATACCGGCGGCAACGAAGGCAGAGAACTTTTCGGTTTCAAAGGTGCCCGGATTGGCTTCCATGGTAACCTCGCAATCCGAACTGAGCGTAACGACTGCCCGAACGCCGTCCATTAACTGTTGTATAGCTTGTGCAGACAGTACGCTGGGGGTACCTCCGCCGATAAATATCGACTGTATCTGGCGCCCTTGCACCCATTCCGTATCAGCGCGTAAATCTTCCAGAAGCCTGCCAACATAGCTTGCTTCCGGCACATCGCCGGTTAGCTTATGAGAGTTAAAATCACAATAAGGGCATTTTTGAATACACCAAGGAATGTGTATATAGAGCGACAAGGGTGGCAAGAGTAGTGGGGAACTCATGCCGTTAATTGTCCGAGTAGCTGCTTTAACGCTTGTCCGCGATGGCTGAGTGCCTGCTTTTCTGTTTTGTTTAGCTGTGCGGCTGAGCTGTTTTTCTCTTCAACCCAAAATATGGGGTCGTAGCCAAAACCTTCTTCACCCTTAGGCTGCGTTAAGATACGACCGTTCCAACGGCCCTGGCAGATGATGGGGGTAGGGTCGTCAGCACTTTGCATGTAAACCAATACGCAATAGAAACTGGCTTGTCTGTGACTTTCTTCAATGCCGTCTAAAGCGTCTAGCAATTTATTGATATTATCAGCGTCTGTTGCGTTGCTTCCAGCGTAGCGGGCAGAGTAAACGCCGGGTGCACCGTTAAGAGCCGAAACCGAGAGCCCTGAATCATCGGCTATAGCGGGTAAGCCGGTCTGCTCACACGCGTGGCGAGCCTTAATAATTGCGTTCTCAACAAAGGTAGTGCCAGTTTCATCTGCTTCTGTAAAATCCCACTCGGACTGCGGACGGACTTGCCAGTCGGCAGTGGCTGTTGTTTGACTTAGCATATGGCGCAATTCAGCAACTTTGCCTTTATTGCCGGTAGCTAATACCAACGTTTTTTGTGACGTCATAATATGAACCTGTACACTGAATTTATATAACGGGCACAGGATAAAGGGTTTTTGCGAGATTTGAAATCTTACATTAGCGTTGAATTAAACCTGTTATGATAAATAAGCAAAGACAAAGATAAGGAGATTTTGTTTGGATTCGGCCAACACCCTAATTTTATTGTGCGGTTTGCTGCTGGTTGTGAGTATTTTAGCGGCGGTTGCCTCCAATCGGCTAGGCGCTCCGGTACTACTGACCTTTTTGCTTGTCGGTATGTTGGCCGGCGAACAAGGGCTACTGGGCGTCGAATTCAACAATCCGGATATCGCCTTCTTTATTGGTTCTGCTGCGCTGGTCATTATTCTTTTTGACGGGGGCATGAGAACTCATCCCGAGCGTTTCAGGGTGGCTTTATGGCCGGCCATCAGCCTGGCAACAATAGGGGTGGCTCTGACGTGCACCCTGGTCGCGTCTGCAGCGGTTTATTGGTTTGGTCTACCCTGGCCGGCAGCCTTGTTGATGGGAGCTATACTCAGTTCAACGGATGCCGCTGCCGTGTTTGGTATATTCCAGTCGCGTGGGTTGCAAATTAAAGACCGGGTCGCTTCAACGCTTGAGATAGAGTCGGGAAGTAATGATCCTATGGCGGTTATTTTGACCTTAACCATGACGGCAGCGGTAGCTAGTAGTAGCTTTCCGGATTGGTATTGGGTTGGTTTGGATATTATCTGGCAATTGATTGGCGGTCTCACAATAGGTTGGTTAGGGGGGCGTTTGTTCATAATCGCGGCCCGCAAATTGCCGTTAAGTTTCAGCTTTTTCCCGTTATTGGCCATCGCCTGCGCTATATCTGTTTACGCTTTAACCGCCAAATTACACGCCAGCGGATTCCTGGCAGTTTATCTTATGGGCTTTGTTATCGGTAATGCGAGACTTCCGCAGTTGGTGCATATACTGCAGGTCCAGGATGGGCTGGCCTGGCTAAGCCAGATAGCCATGTTCCTTATTCTGGGACTGCTCGTGGTGCCCTCTCATTTGTTGGCCAATGCGCCGGTGGCTATCGGTATTGCTTTTACTCTCATTTTTATTGCTCGTCCGTTAGCCGTAGTGGTCAGCTTATTGCCTTTCAGCTTTCCCTGGCGAGAGCAGGTATTTATAAGCTGGGTTGGATTACGAGGCGCCGTTCCAATCATATTGGCTTTGTTCCCCTGGCTTAGCGGGGTGCCTAATCAGGAACTGTATTTCGATATCGCTTTTGTTGTGGTGATGATTTCGCTCATTATTCAGGGATGGAGTATTTCTCCGGTGGCGCGGTGGTTAGGACTGGAAGTGCCGTTAAAGGCCAAGCCACAACAACGTATGCCGTTGTCGTCGGTTCCTAGTAAAGAGGCTCTAGAGGTCTGGCTCTACCGTATTGATAAGAACTCTCCTGCCTGTGATCACACTTGGAAAGAATTGAAACTCACTGCCCCTGCAACCTTCGTCGGGCTGATTCGCGATGGAGAGTGGCTTCAGCCGGAAACTCAACCTATGGTGGAAGAGGGCGATGGGTTATTAGTGGCGGCAACGGTTAAAGATATTGATGAAGTGAGTCGCATTCTGGCTTCCGGTGGTAAGGGCTTACAAGTTTCTGAAAAAGACTTCTTTGGTGACTTTACCTTGCGTGGCGACCTGACTCTGGCCGATGTCGGTAGTTTTTATCCGTTGGGCGATTTAAATGAAAGCCTGCTAAGCACGAGCATTGCCGATTACTTTTCACATAAATTTCACCGGCGTGTCGTTATTGGCGACATGATACGCTTAGGCGATGTCATTTTGACGGTAAGGGATATTAGTGACAAAGGCGATATTCAGTCAATTGGCGTGAAACCGGTAAAGAGCTAATCGTTCAACCAAAATTCTTGGTTAAACTTTAAGATCTGCTGCTCACCAATTTGAATGGTAAAGCGTAAGGTCTCTGCATTGGTGTAATCAAATTGTGCCAAGTAATAGTTAGCGTCACCTTCCTTCACGTGCTGAAATTCAAGTTGCTGCACCTGTCCCAGCGGATTAATAGCCTGGCCGGTTACTCCGGGTGTTTGTGACTGTTTGGTGTCCTTGTCCAACACCGCAACGTTGAGTACGCCTTTGGATGCACTTCGGGTCAGGTCGTACTGGGTCGCAATAGCCGGGGATAAAAAGGTGGAGTTAAAAGCATTGTAATGAACATCCCATTGGCCGAGGCTTTGTTTTTGTTCAGCGGCTACGCTTGCTGAAAATAACATTGAGACCACCAAAGCGAATTTGATAAAGAATGTTTTATTCATTGCTTTTCCTCCACCAATATTTTTATACACCAATAAATATGCGTAAAAACTGCAGCGCAATAATAACCACCAGAACCGATAAATCTAAGCCCCCAATGGGTGGTATGATTTTACGGACAGGTGCCAATAAGGGTTCCGTAATTTGATGTAACATGGCTTCTACTGGGTTATACCCCTGAGAGAACCAACTGAGTATGGCACGAATGATCAATACCCAGAACAGCATCGACAGCAAGCTGCTAATGGCGGTGAGTATCCCCTGGACAACAATCACTAAAGGACCCACGGCTAAGCCATTAAGCCAAACCAGAGCCAGTACTTTGAGCATACCTAGTGCAATCGCTAATACCAAACTCGCGGTATCAAGCTTACCCAGCATGGGCATGAAACTGCGAAGCGGGCCTACAATTGGCTGCGTTGCTTTATAAACAAATTGACTGACGGGATTATAAAAGTCAGCCTGAGTTAATTGCATCCAGAGCCGCAACAGAACAATGACCAGATAAAGGTCAATTAAGGTTGCAACTAAAAATGTAAGGGCGTTATTCATATTGACTCCTAAAAGAGTTTCGCCATTTCCTGATTACGGTTGACCGCCGCTTTCACAGCTTTTTCCGAAATACCGTGTAAGTCAGAGTCCTGATAAGCTTCAACGCCTTTAGCGGTTGAGCCGCCTTTACTGGTGACCTGCTTGCGCAAATCTTCCAGTGAGAGTTCGCTTTCTTTGGCCATTTGTGCGGCGCCTAAACAAGTTTGCTGAACCATTGCGCGGGCTTTTTCTGCATCAAATCCAAGCTCGGTTGCGGCTTTCGCCAGGCTGTCCATAAACTCGAAAAAGTAAGCTGGGCCACTGCCTGCAACTGCACCCAGGATATCGAGCTGATCTTCATCGCTGACCCAAAGGGTTTCGCCGACACCGTTAAAGGCTTCTGTTACAAAGTTTTTGTCTGACTCGTCGACGGAATCATCCGTGACTAAACCTGACATGCCCTGACCCACCAGTGAGGGCGTATTCGGCATTACCCGGATAATACGGATATTTTCACCTAAATATTCGCGGTACTTAGGAATACGAATGCCTGCCGCAATGGTGATAATGAGTTTGTCAGTCAAATTGTGAACATTTTCACGTAAGTGAGCACAAACTTCCGCCATCAACTGGGGTTTAACCGATAGTACGATGGCATCTGCGCTGTTGACTACTTCCAGATTGTCATTGCTGGTATTCACACCCAGCTCGGACTTCATTTTCTCTAATTTGGCATCACTGGGGTTACTGACCCAGACTTTGTCAGCGGGGTAACCGCTTTTGCACATACCGCCGACAATGCTTTGTGTCATGTTACCTGCGCCGATAAAGGCAATATTGCGAATGTCTTTCATTAGGACTCCCGTTCTCCGAAAATTGCTGTTCCAATACGTACCATGTTAGCACCCTCAAGCACTGCTTGTCGCATATCAGCAGACATGCCCATGGACAAGGTATCAATTTGCTCGCCATAAGTTTGCTGCAGCCGCTCATATAGGCGAAACATGTGTTGAAAGCTATGCGCACGTTGTTCTTTCGTTGTGCCAGCTTTAAGAATCGTCATAAGGCCGCGCAATTTGAGTTTAGGGCAGCTCATAACATACCCTGCTAATGCATCGACTTGTTCCGGCGCTAAACCCGATTTATTGTCATCGTCATCAATATTAACCTGTAACAAAACGTTGAGCTGGTCGAGGTTGCCAGGTCGTTGTTCGTTCAAACGACGTGCAACTTTCTCGCGCTCTACGCTCTGTACCCAATCAAAATATTGTGCGATATCCTTCGTTTTATTGGACTGAACCGGGCCAATAAAGTGCCACTGTACGGGTTCAGTTATCTGTCCTTTTAGCTGATTTATTTTATCGACGGCTTCCTGGACATAGTTTTCACCAAAATGCATCTGTCCGGCAGCAATGGCGGCGTTGATTGCCTCTAATGGGTGCTTTTTGCTCACGGCAAGCAATTGAACCGACTGCCCATGTGATGACTCCTCGGCCAAAATCTGCAATTGCTGACGTATTTCTGCAAGATTATTTGTTATCTTTTCTGATACCTTAGTTGTCATTGCTACCGTCATCTCACTGATTCAGGGATTAGAAATATGAATGTTAACGAATTACTCGCCTTTAGTGTAAAACAAAATGCTTCGGACTTGCACTTGTCGTCCGGCAGTGTGCCTATGGTTAGAGTGGATGGGGACATTCGGCCTTTAAATCAACCCGAGCACCGGCCGGATGAGTTAAAAGAGATGCTGTTTGAGGTGATGACGAAAAGCCAATGGCAGGAGTTTGAAGAAAAGTTTGAATGTGATTTTTCGTTTGATCTTGAGGGGATTGCTCGTTTTCGTGCTAATGTTTTTACGCAGCGCAAAGGCATAGCCGCAGCGTTTCGCATGATCCCAAGCGAAGTTACAACTCTGGAGCAACTGCATGCTCCGGAAATTTTCAAAGATATTGTCAGTGCTAATCGTGGCTTAGTTTTGGTCACAGGCCCCACTGGATCAGGTAAATCAACGACATTGGCGGCAATGGTCAATTATTTGAATCAGACCCGTTCACTGCATATTCTGACCATTGAAGATCCGATTGAGTTTGTGCACGACAACCAGAAAAGTTTGATCAGCCAGCGCGAAGTTCACCGGGATACTCGTAGTTTTAGTGCGGCGTTGCGATCGGCGTTGCGTGAAGACCCGGACGTTATTCTGGTGGGAGAAATGCGCGATTTGGAAACCATTCGTTTAGCCATGACCGCAGCAGAAACCGGGCATCTGGTATTAGGTACATTGCATACGACCTCAGCACCGAAAACTATCGACCGCATTATTGATGTTTTCCCGGGGGACGATAAACCGATGATCCGATCTATGTTGTCTGAATCATTGCGCGCGGTTATCTCACAAAGTTTACTCAAACGCATTGGTGGCGGGCGTGTGGCGGCACATGAAATTATGCTGTCATCACCGGCTATTAAGAACCTCATTCGCGAAGATAAGGTTGCACAAATGTACTCCTCTATTCAGACAGGTTCCGAGCGCGGAATGCAAACTCTGGATCAGGCACTCAAGAAATTGGTTGCACGTGGCGATATAGAAGCAGAAGACGCTCGCCGGTGTGCGGTGAACAAAGAGGATTTCTAATGCGGATTCGGAGCATTTGGCTGTTTCTACTATTGGTGTTGGCATTTGGAGCATCAGCACAGCAAACAACTCGGGTAGCTTTTGGCTGTTGCATTGACCATACCAAGCGACAGGAGATATGGGACGCCATTAATCATGCACAGCCAGAAGTCTTTGTGTTTCTGGGCGACACGGTCGATGTGGATGCAGACGACATGGATGACTTGTTGGACGCTTATGAAGTCTTCAATCGTTATCGGGGACCGCGGGTTCTGCGTCGCAACTCGGCGGTGATGTCTGTCTGGAATCGCAACGATTATAGCCTGGATGGAAAAAGCGGAAAAAATAACCCGAATCGCTATGCTGTCCGTAACCACTTTCTGACCTTTTGGCGTGAGCCGGTGACGTCAGAGCGCCTTTTTCAGGAACATGGAATAGCGAAAAGCGTTATCTTTGGCAATGAGCCGCAACGAGTACAGGTTATTGTGCTGGATGGTCGTTGGAACCGGGATGCATTAAATACCGTTGGCTGGATAGAGCGTCAGACGCGCCGGTTTAATGCCGACTTGGGTCCGTACCAGGCGAATAATACCGGCGATTTACTGGGTAATGAACAGTGGCAGTGGCTTGCTGAGCAATTAAAGAAACCGGCTGAGGTGCGCATTCTTATGAGTGCAACGCCGATAATCTCTCCGGCAAATGGCTACGATAGCTGGGCTCTTTATCAGCGAGAGCTTACGCGCTTAAAGAATCTGCTGGCTGAATTACAGCCATCAGGTTTGCTCTTGGCTAGCGGCGCTCGGTTTTTTGGTGAGTTTGCTAAATCCAATGAGCTTTTGTCTTATCCGTTATGGCAGGTGACACCCGGTACTATCAATTCTGATGGCGCTACACCTTATCAATCCAGCTACCGTGACGGCGAAGCCTTTAATGAAAGCCGCTACGGTCAAATTGAAGTGATATGGAAAGAGCAGCCGGAGTTGGTTTTAACCCTTAGAGATGTGGATGGCCGGCCGCTCGATAGTCGTCGCTTTCCTCTTAGTCAGTTACAACCAGATTAGGTGGCTTGCGGTGTTTGGTTGCTTGTTCGTAAGCGAATGCAGCTTCTATTAGCTTTGCTTCAGAACGGGCGCCAGCGAAAAAGCTAATGCCGACCGGCAGAGCCGGTTCATTACCAATCTGGATATAACCCATAGGTACTGAAATGTGCGGGTAGCCGGCTACGGCCGCCGGGGAACTGGCAGAACCTGAATAGTTATCACCGTTCACATGATCGATTTTCCAGGCCGGTGTGGTTGTAGGAGCTATCAATACGTCGACATTATTGTTCTCAATCATTGCGTCGATGCCTTCTTTGCCGGCGAGTTTTTTACTGTTTGCCAGAGCATCCAAATAAGCGGCTCTATCATCCTGAGCATTGGCCATCTCAAAAAGCTCCTGGCCAAAGAGGCCTAGCTCTTGTTTGTCTAGCTGCTGATTGGCTTCGATTAAGTCACTGAGGTTGTCATAGGGCAGGTCTGTGCTGTCCAGATAGGCTGCTATGTCCTGCTTGAATTCATAAAGCAGCACAGTGAACTCATCATTGCCGTAGTCACCATAGGTGGGCATTTCTACATCGACAATTTCGGCACCCTGAGCCTTCAATACGCTGAGTTGCTGCTCAAACTGCGCGTCCAGTAATTCGTTGTAGCCCATTAAATTGCGAACAACGCCAATACGCTTTCCTTTCAGCCCGTCGGTTTTTAAATGCGAAGCAAAGGTTGTGTTAGTACGGTAGCCCGCGGGATCTTCCGGATCGTAGGCTTGCATGGCGTCCAGCATTAAAGCGGCACCCGTTACGCTACGGGCCATTGGGCCTGCGGTATCCTGACTGTGCGCGATAGGAATAATGCCATCGCGGCTGATGAGGCCCAAAGTAGGTTTTATGGTGACAATTCCATTGACAGCAGCCGGGCAAGTCAGTGAGCCATCGGTTTCGGTGCCAACAGACAGTGCGACTAAATCAGCAGCAACAGCCGTCGCAGAACCTGCGCTCGAGCCACAGGTTGAGCGAGTTCTGTCGTAAGGGTTAACGGCCTGACCACCTACCGCGCTCCAACCTGAACTTGAGCGAGTTGAGCGAAAGTTAGCCCATTCACTTAAATTCGCTTTGCCTAAAATAATAGCGCCGGCCTCACGCAATTGTTTTACAACAAATGCATCGTCCTCGGGGTAGTTTTCGGCGAATAGCAAAGAACCTGCAGTATTGGCCATGCCATCGGCCGTATCAATGTTGTCTTTTAAGAGTACAGGAATGCCGTGCAACGGGCCCCGAACCTTACCTTGCTGGCGCTCTTCATCAAGCCGTTTTGCGTCCGCCAGAGCTTTTTTACTGAGGCTGTTTATCGCTCGTAAGTTTGCACCCTGTTTATTATGAGTGTTGATCCGCTGCAGATAATATTGGGTGAGTCGCTCTGCGGTAAGATCGCCACGGCTCATGGCCTGTTGTAACTCAGGAACGGAAGCGTCCTGCCAGGCAAATTCTGTGTGCTCCCCGGGGGAGGTCTGGCATGCCGATAAGGTTAAAATAAAAAGGAATGCAACAAGTTGTCTCATGCTTAAGCCCTTGTAGTTTTTATGTTCCCACAAAGTGACATAACTTTGGCTGCAAGGCGAGTCACGCGAACAAAAATCAGGTAAAATAGCCACTATTATCGATAAAGAGCGGAATTGGTTAGCACTATGCGGGTATTGGGGATTGAAACGTCTTGTGATGAAACAGGTATTGCGGTGTACGACACTGAAAAAGGGCTACTGGCCCACCAATTGTATTCACAAGTTAAATTACACGCTGATTATGGCGGCGTGGTACCTGAGCTGGCCTCCCGCGATCATGTGCGGAAAACTTTGCCACTGATAAAAGCTGCACTCAAACAGGCGGGCATCTCGCATCAACAGCTGGATGGTATTGCTTATACGAAGGGGCCAGGACTCGTTGGTGCCTTGCTAGTTGGGGCTTGTATTGGTCGCAGCCTGGCATTTGGCTGGAACTTGCCTGCGGTGGGTGTACACCATATGGAAGGTCATTTACTGGCTCCCATGCTGGAAGAAAACCAACCGGAATTTCCTTTTGTGGCGCTACTGGTGTCCGGGGGGCATACCCAACTGGTACAAGTGAAAGGCATCGGTGAATACCATTTACTGGGCGAGTCGGTCGACGATGCTGCTGGCGAAGCCTTTGATAAAACGGCTAAACTGATGGGGTTGGACTATCCTGGAGGACCTCGGCTGGCGGCGTTAGCCGAGCAGGGGAACAGCGATCGTTTCACCTTTCCCAGACCTATGACAGACAGACCGGGCCTGAATTTTTCGTTCAGCGGACTTAAGACGTTTGCGGCCAACACATTGAAGGCAAACGACAATGATGAGCAAACCTTAGCCGACATCGCCCGGGCTTTTGAAGACGCGGTGGTTGATACACTGGTCATTAAGTGCCGTCGAGCGTTAAAAGAAACCGGTTATAAGCGCCTGGTTGTTGCCGGTGGTGTCAGCGCGAATAAGCATTTACGTGAAAGGCTGGAAGCGTTGTTGAAAAAACAGAACGGTCAGGTTTTTTATCCGCGGACAGAGTTTTGTACCGACAACGGAGCGATGATAGCGCTGGCGGGTGCCTTACGTTTGGAGGCCGGAGAACGTGAGTCTTTAGCGGTCAAAACGCACCCGCGATGGCCGATGATGGACTTGAAGCCAATGCAAAAACTAGCTAGCGACGGCGTTTAAAGGCTTTTTCTTCGCCAGAGGATAACCGCAAAATATTAGCCTGATGACGCCACAGTATCAGCAGGGAAATCATGATAACTGGGACGGTGTATTGCGGTTTTATCCAGTACGCGTAGAAAGGAGCCAGGCACACCGTTACCAGAGCCGCCAGAGATGACACGCGACTAATGCGGAAGACCACAAGCCAGGTCGCGATAAGCAGTAAAGCCATTTCCCAGGCAACCGGGAACATAGCACCTAAGGCTGTTGCAACAGCCTTGCCACCACGGAAATGAAAGTACAGTGGAAAAATGTGACCTAAACAGGCTGCAACGGCAATTAACCCCAGAAAAAACGGCTCTATGCCTAAAAAATAAGACCCCCAGACCGGCACCATGCCTTTTAAAACATCAAACCACAGGGTTAATAGTGCTGGGATTTTTCCGCCAACCCGGTAGACATTGGTGGTGCCCGGGTTACCTGAGCCTTCTTTGCGGGGGTCGGGTAAGCCCCAGAGTCGACAGATAACCACAGCACTACTGATAGAGCCCAGCAGGTAGGCTGAAAGTATCATCAGTAAAGTAAGCGCTGTCATGGGGTACGAATCCCTCGTTGGTTAAGGTAGACTGCGATTAAAAGTCAATGCCCTTAGAATAAGCGGTTTTTTGGGCAATTACCACGGGTTAACACAAATGGAACAAGCAGATATTGATGTCGTTAGTATTGAGGGCTTAACAGTCGACACTATTATCGGTGTCTACGACTGGGAAAAAGAAAAAAAACAGTCGTTAGTGCTGGATATTCAAATGAGTTGGGACAATCAACGTGCAGCGACCACCGACGAGCTGGAGGACGCGCTGGATTACGCTCTGGTCAGCGAAAGGGTTACGGGCTGGATTACTGAAAAGCCACGACAATTAATTGAAACAGTCGCTGAAGGCGTGGCCACTTTAATTCTCAATGAGTTCGGTGTACAAAATGTCGAGGTTCGGGTGGCTAAACCGGGTGCAGTGCCAAATGCAAATACCGTTGCAGTCTCCGTTCGTCGCAGTGTCTTTGACAGTCCGTTTGGATAAAAGGAAGGGGTTGTGGCCAGAGTTTTCCTCGGAATAGGCTCTAACACGGATCGTGAAAAACACATTCGGTCAGGGGCAGAAGCAATAGCAAAATGCTTTTGTTGGCGGCAGCGTTCGCGAGTCTTTCGCAGTGCCTCTGTGGGTTTTTCCGGTAGTGATTTTTACAATCTGGTTGTGGAGGTTGAAACAAAACAGACGGTTACTGAGGTGTTAGCTGAATGCAAACGAATTGAGCAGCAAAACGGGCGTGTGCCGGGGAGTGCTAAATTCAGTCCCAGAACTTTAGATATCGATGTCTTGTTGTATGACAACTTGATACGAGACGAACAACCGCAGTTACCACGCGCGGAAATACTCGAAAACGCTTTTGTTCTCTGGCCGCTATCCGAAATAGCAGGAAGTCGCCTGCATCCGTTACTGGGTGTTAGTTATCAAGCGCTCTGGGAGCAATATCAGGAAACTCATAAACGCTCCCCACAACAGTTGGAACCGATTAAAGACACCAGTTGGCTGGATAATTAACTCAATGCTTTGGCGAGTATTTGCTCTCGCTGTTCCCGCAAAGCGTCACCAAGCGCTTTACCGGAAAGCCCTTTTGGCTGAATAGTCTGAGCTGAAAGTGTCGCTGCCTTTCCTGCTGCTAATCTAAGCTTTTCGTGCTGGCCAAAGATGCTTTCTTTGTACTTCGACTCACTAAATTCGGCTTCCCTCAAATGCAGTAACTGCTCCAGCTTTTCCGGTCGGCGCCAGTAATCAATGCGTTTTAATAGTGCTGAAAGAGCTGTTCTTTCCGGAAGTTTGGATTGGGTAATAAAATCTTCGGCATTCCTTGCCAAGACTGCGCAGTCGCGGTATTGGTTTGGAATAGCCAGCCGTTGGCAAAACTGCTTCAGGTTTTCGGGCGTTGGTTGGTTTATAAATAAAGACGCAAAGCGCAGTTGTGTGGAACAGGAGTCGTTTGAGACTCTTTGCAGTCGCTGCAATTGATCTCCGCTGGCCGAGATCCCGGGCAGCACTTGAGAAAGCGCACCAAGTTCTTTTAATAAACTTAAAAATATTGCCGGTGTTTTGCTAGATAAGGCTTTTTGCCACTCTCGCCAAACTCGCTCGGGAACCAAATGAGAGAGTTCTTTGCTGTCTGACATTGTTTTCAACAGCTGAAAGGTTTCGTCAGCGACGGTAAATCCTAAATGGGCAAAGCGTGCGGCAAAACGAGCCACTCGAAGGACGCGTAGCGGATCTTCTGTAAAGGCCATGGAAACGTGGCGAAGTTTGCGGGCTTCAATATCCTGCACACCGCGGTAGGGGTCTATTATTTCGCCGCTTTCACTTTGTGCTATGGCATTTATGGTGAGATCGCGTCGGGCTAAGTCATCCTCCAGAGTTACCTCGGGTGAAGCATAAACTTCAAAGTTTGTATGTCCTTTTCCTGACTTTCGTTCGGTGCGGGCCAGGGCATACTCGTCGTGTGTATCCGGATGTAAAAACACCGGAAAGTCTTTACCGACTTGCTGAAACCCCTGAGCCAATAAGTCTTCCGCACGAGCACCAACCACCACCCAGTCATGTTCGTGTACCGGTAATTTCAGAAGTTTATCGCGCACCGCGCCGCCAACTAAGTATACGTCCACTGCTCACCTCTACTTTGTTTCACCTGATCATGTCGAATCACTGGTCGATGTGCAAGCAAGTCGTTACACTGTTGAACAAATAATAACATCAGCACAAGATAGCGGACCGATATGTATCAAAACTATTTTGGTCTTCAGGCAGAGCCTTTTTCCATTGCCCCTGACCCAAACTACCTCTACCTGAGTGAACGCCACCAGGAAGCGTTAGCGCACCTGACCCAAGGGTTGCAGGGCAGTGGTGGTTTCATTTTATTAACTGGAGAAGTCGGCACGGGTAAAACGACCGTATCCAGAGCTCTACTGGAGCAGTTGCCGGAATCCACGGAAACGGCGTTTATACTTAATCCTATGCTGAATGAGGATGAACTGCTGGCAAGCCTGTGTGATGAGTTCGGAATCCGTTATCAGAAGCGCTCAGCAACCCGGAAAACGTTGACGGATAAGCTCAGTCAGTTTTTTCTAAAAGCCAATAATGAATCGCGCCAGTGCGTAGTACTCATCGACGAAGCTCAACATTTGCGGGCACAAGTGCTGGAGCAGCTAAGATTACTGACGAATTTAGAAACACATGACCGCAAACTGCTTCGGGTCATTCTCATTGGCCAGCCGGAACTTCAGGACTTATTGCGTCGGCAGGAGCTGCGCCAGTTAGCGCAACGTATTACCGCACGCTACCACATTTTGCCTTTGACCGAGCAAGACACACAGCGCTATATCGCCTATCGGCTTCAAGTGGCAGGAGCGAATCGACCGTTATTTAGCGCCGCCGCAGGGCGCAAGGCGCACCAGCTGACTCAGGGCATCCCGCGTTTGTTGAACCTGTATTGCGACCGGGCGTTACTGGCGGCTTATACTGAATCGAGTGCTGAGGTTCTGCCAAGACATATACAGCAAGCGCATATTGAGTTGAACGGAACGACAGGCTCAATTGCCAGAAAGCCACGCTCAGCTCTTTGGCGATGGTCTGCTGCCGTCTTGTTATTAATAGCCAGTGCGATCGGTAGTTATAGCCTAGTTAAAAACACTGAAGATTTCCCTAAAACGGCTTCGGTTGGGCAATACCAAGCCGCTAAATCACTTGCCAGTGTATGGGGTTTGCCGGAGCCCCCTGCAGAGGAAGCATTCTGTCAGTGGGTGAAGCACTATGACCTTGCGTGTCTTGAACTGAACCAAAGTTTGCAGCAGCTGCGGCGTATTAATTATCCAGCGCTATTGTATAAACGCGATAAGACAGCGGAGCTTGTGACGGATGGTACCGCTATTGATACGAACGGATGGAGTGGGGCGTTTTTGATTTTGTACCAGCAACCGTTCACGGAAAACGCTGATGCGCATCAACAATGGGTTCGTGAACAGCTTGAAAGACATTTAGAGCAACAGTGGCACAGGAAATCTTCCGCAGAGCAGTTTAAGGCATTGCAGAAGAACCAGGGTCTGCGTGTGACTGGAGAGCTTGATAAAGCAACCATGGCCTGGTTGGCGTCGCGGGCCTCGGATTTTGGGCCCAGGCTGAGTAAAGAGGGTTAATTGATGTCATCTTTATTAAAAGCACTAAAACAACAGCAGTCGCCGCTACTAAAGCAAACATCAGCGCTGGATGCTTCCTTAATGGCAAGTGAGAAAGGCCGCTTTAGTTGGGAATGGCTGCTCTGGCCTGCGGTACTTATTTTGGGGGCTGTGTTGGGCTCTGCTGCTGCTTGGTGGAGTGACAAAGATCAGCCCACGGAGGAAGTGCGGGCAGCAACTCATTTTAGCTGGGGAGAAACGGCCAGTGTTGAGCCCGTTAGCTGGTTAGCTAAACCTGAACCAGAACCAGAAAAAACTGAGCAGCTAACGCAGAAAAGCAACCCGTCTGAGCGGTCTAACGGCAACCCAATAAATCGGCCAGCGGAAACTAAAACAGAGCGAGAAGCACTTGATTTATCCAAAGTATCGCCAGATTTACTGCAGCGCTTTGAAGCGGCGGTCAGCGATACAAAAGGAGAGGGAAGCGAGCTCGATAGCAGTGTGATACCGCCCTTAAGTGAGTTATCTAAAACCTTTCAACAGCAAGTGCCTGCCTTTAGTTACGACAGTCATATGTATCGTTCCAGCGCATCTGAACGTTGGATAGAGCTCAATGGGCGCCGTTTGTACGAAGGGAATGCGTTGGGACCATTAACAATACTGAGAATTGATCCACAACGCGTGGTGTTCATTATGGATTCGCAGGCGTTTTCACAGGCCGCTCTGGAAAACTGGCAACCGTAGAAAATATTGACATCCCGCAAAGGGATTCATACTCTTATGCGATAAAGTTCAAACAGGCGTTTAAATTGTTGGTTTAAATGTTTTGTAACCCCTATAAGAGGTAATGATATGGCTGACTACAGAGCCCCCCGTGACGATATGGATTTTGTCCTGCATGATGTATTCCGCGTTGCCGAAGACTGGCAGCAGGTTCCTGAATTGGCGGACATGATGGACGTTGAAACTGCCGGTGCAATCCTTGATGAAGGTGCAAAGGTAGCCGAAAACCTGGTTGCTCCTAACGCGCGCGAAGCGGATGAGGAAGGGGTGAAGTTTGAAGAGGGTGTCGTCACGACACCAAAAGGTTACAAAGAAAATTTCCGTCAGCTGGCCGAAGGGGGGTGGGTTGGTGTCACGGCGAACCCTGACTTTGGTGGCATGGGTCTGCCTAAGTCACTTTCCGCACAATACGAAGAAATGCTGTGCAGTGCGGATATCGCGTTTTCACTGTATCCGGGGTTAACATCCGGTGCGATTATGGCGATTAATTCACACGGCAGTGAGGAATTAAAACGCCATTATTTGCCGCGCATGGTATCGGGTGAGTGGACCGGCACCATGTGTTTGACCGAGTCTCATGCGGGAACCGATTTAGGTATTATCCGCAGTAAAGCGATGCCGGCAGAAGACGGCAGCTTTGCCATTAGCGGTACCAAGATATTTATTACGGGTGGTGAGCACGACTTAGCCGACAATATCGTTCATTTGGTCCTGGCCAAGTTGCCGGATGCTCCAGCCGGGACAAAAGGCATCTCCTTGTTTGTGGTGCCGAAGTTTTTATCGGATGAACAAGGTAATCTGACCGAGCGCAATATGGTCAGTTGTGGAGCCATCGAACACAAAATGGGAATTCATGCTTCGGCTACCTGTGTTATGAATTTTGATGGTGCAAAAGGCTGGCTGGTAGGCGAGCCGCATCGTGGTCTGCCCGCCATGTTCACTATGATGAACTATGAGCGTTTAGGGGTTGGTATTCAGGGGCTGGGCGCAGCCGAGCGTTCGTATCAAAATGCGTTGGAATATGCCAAAGATCGCATTCAGGGTCGTGGCGCAAAAGAAACTCGAAACGACCAGGCTGAAGCGGATTCTATTTTAGTGCATGGCGACGTACGGCGTATGCTATTGACCATGAAATCGCTGACTGAAGGTGGTCGCGCCTTTTCAACCTGGGTTGGGCAGCAGCTTGATCGGGCGAAGTATGCACAAAGCGATGAAGTAAGAGAAAAAGCAGAAGCTATGGTGGCGTTACTGACACCGGTTGCCAAAGCATTTCTGACGGACACCGGGTTAGAATCAACCATCCATGGACAGCAGGTTTTCGGTGGTCATGGTTATGTTCGGGAGTGGGGTCAGGAACAATTGGTTCGTGATACCCGTATCGCCCAAATCTACGAGGGCACCAATGGTATTCAGGCACTGGATCTTCTTGGCCGCAAGGTATTTGGTTCACAAGGTCATTTGTTAACGCCGTTTAGTGATGAGATACAGTCCTTTTTAAACACAATCGCAGCCAGTGGCAACTGGATAACTCAACGCGAACAGTTACAACAAGCGCTGAACATACTCAATGGTGTTAGCGAAGAAGTATTGCAAAAGGCCGCTGGTGATCAGAACCTGATTAACAGCGTTGCGGTTGAGTATCTGCATCTGGTGGGTTATGTTTCTTACGCTTACTTGTGGCTGAAAATGGCAATTACTGCCGAACCGCTGGTAAACGATAAACCATACCTTGCAACTAAAGCAAAAACGGCTCGTTTCTATTTTGCGCGTATTCTGCCACGGATTCACAGTCTGGCATTAGCGATAAAAGATGGTAGTGAGAGCCTTTACTTACATAGTGATGATGAATTCTAAAAACAAAAAAACAAAAGATAATGTACTGACGTTTTATCGTGACAGTCGTCGCCCCCAAGCCTGGGGCGGCTTTTTTTTAGCGATATGGATGGCAATTTATATTGGTGATGCCGTGCCTCTTTGGATCATCATTATAGGCGCACTGACGACTATGGCTGTGGTTATGGCGATAGTGGTGAAGTTTAGACCGCTCCAACCGGCTGCATTTTACCGAGACCATGAGTTGACTGAAAAACGACTTATACTACCCCCAAGAACCCATCAGTTAGAGAGTCCGCCGGAGTTAAGTCAATACGAAGAAGATTTAGCCGGGCTGAACTTTGTTGATGATAAAGGACGCCGACACGAAATTATTGTGGTTTTTAATAACCGCCTCAAACATCAATTAGATGACTACGATATTCCATTGAGAAATGAACAGGAATAAAAAAAGCCAGCGAGGTCATCGCTGGCTTTTTGCTTTCTGAGGCCTTCTAGTCGTCTAAAGACAACAGCGTGGCGTTACCACCAACGGCGGTGATGTTATCACTGCGCGTTTTCTCGGTAATAAAGCGGGTAAGGTAGTGAGGTCCACCTGCTTTGGGGCCGGTACCTGACATGCCGCGTCCACCAAAGGGTTGAACACCGACAATTGCACCTATTTGGTCACGGTTGATATAGACGTTACCAACATCAATACGGCTTGCAACGTCATAGGCAAAGGTCTCATTACGGCTGTGAATACCGAATGTCAGGCCAAAGCCGGTATTGTTGATGCTGTCGATGACGTCATCAATTTCACTGGTTTTATAACGAATAACATGAAGAATTGGACCAAAGTTCTCCTTTACCAACTGACTGATACTGTCAATTTCAATTGCTGTTGGAGCAACGAAATTACCGCCCATGGTGTAATCCGGCATGGGTGCTCGAGCAATTAAACGGCCAGCTTGCTGGATATCGGAAATATGCTGTTCCAGGTTGGTTTTTGCGATTCCGTCGATAACCGGACCTACGTCAGTTTCGTGTAATAACGGGTCGCCAACCTGCAGTTCTTCCATAGCGCCACGAAGCAGGTCGATAATGCGATCAGCGACGTCATCCTGCACAAACAGCACTCGAAGCGCAGAGCAACGTTGTCCGGCACTTTGGAACGCACTGGCAACCACATCGGTGACCACTTGTTCCGGCAAAGCGGTAGAGTCAACCATCATGGCGTTCTGTCCACCGGTTTCAGCAACCAGAGGCACGATTGGGCCGGTGCGTGCAGCTAATGCGCGGTTAATGGCTTGAGCCGTATAGGTTGAACCGGTAAAGCACACGCCACCGATGTCTTCCTGGCTGGTGAGGTAACTACCCACTTCAGCACCGCTGCCCGGCATAAAGTGTAATACATTACCGGGAATGCCGGCTTCTAAAGCTAATTGTACCGCACGGTAAGCAATTAGGCCTGTTTGTTCTGCCGGTTTTGCAATGACCGAGTTACCGGTAACCAAAGCAGCAGCAACCTGACCAACGAAGATGGCTAATGGGAAGTTCCATGGACTGATACAGATGAACGTACCACGACCTTCAACAAGCAGCTCGTTTTCTTCACCGGTAGGACCCGGCAACTTGATGGGCTGACCCATGAGCTCGCGAGCCTGCTTAGCGTAGTAGCGACAAAAATCGACTGCTTCGCGAACTTCGTCAATACCATCTTGTAAACCTTTACCCGCTTCTACTGAGCACAGAGCAATCAGGTCATTGCGGTTGGCTTCCATGAGATCGGCAAATTTTTCTAAGCACTGAGCGCGTTCTTCAGTCGGAACGTCACGCCATGCTTTATAGGCGGCATTTGCACTCTTCAGTGCCTGTTCGGCCAACTTTTTGTCGCCCCAGTAAATGCGGCCAGCTTGTTTTGCGGTTTCCTGTGGGCTGCTAATACTAACGTGATGGTCAGTTTCAACGGTTTTTCCATCAACGATGGGACCGCCTTGCCATTGTTTGTCACGGTACTGTTGCACCGCTGCAATAAAATCATCTGCTTGTGAGTGAATATTCATATTCAATCCTAACGAATTTGTGCGATCCCCTAACATTTGCGGGGGAAGAGGAATTTTGCTGTTGGCGTACTTCTCGTACCCTGACGCGGTTTTCATTGGGTGCTTAACGAGTTCGTTGACCTCTGTATCCGGATCCAATAATTTATGGACAAACGAGGAATTAGCACCGTTTTCTAATAACCGGCGTACCAAATACGGCAGCAAATCTTTGTGCGGGCCTACCGGGGCGTATATACGCACAACCATGCCGGGATTCTGCTCCATGATGGTGTCGTAAAGACTATCACCCATACCGTGCAAACGTTGATACTCAATGCGCCGCTGATAGCTTTCATTCATTTGTTGAATGGCCATGAAGGTTTGTGCATTGTGGGTCGCAAATTGAGGATAGATTGCACCGTCGGTATCATTGCTCAGTAAATAATGCGCGCAAGCCAGGTAAGAAATATCGCTATGTGACTTGCGGGTAAATACCGGATAACCAAGCAAACCATTTTCTTGAGTCCACTTAATTTCGTTATCCCAGTAAGCGCCTTTTACAAGTCGCAATGGGATCTCGTCCCCGCATTCCTTTGCCAACGCCGTTATCCAACAAAGTGTGGGCAAAGCACGCTTGGAATAAGCCTGCACAACCAAGCCGAAACGTGGCCAGCCTTTACAGACTCCGCTGCGATACACTTTTTCAAATAGCTCCAACGACAATTCATGTCGGTCAGCTTCTTCAGCGTCTATTGTCACGCCGACATCGGCTTCTTTTGCCAGTTTGACAAGATCTGTCAGCGTTGTCGCCAGTTCAGTCAGTACCCGTTCATGATTGGATGCTTCATAACGCGGATGCAGCGCCGACAATTTAATTGAAATAGTAGGGCGCGGTGCGTCTGGGTTGTTGAACTCTTCTTTGGTAATGGTTTTGATTGAATTAACGTATTGCTGTTTGTAGTACTCTGCATCTTCCATTGTCAGTGCAGCTTCGCCCAGCATGTCGTAAGCGTGAGTGTAACCTTTATCACGATTGTCACGACTTTCTTTCAGAGCTTCCTCAATGGAACGCCCTAAAACAAACTGCTTACCCATTATCTGCATTGCAGTATAAGTGGCTTTGCGGATAACCGGTTTTCCGAGTTTGCGGATTAAGCGGCGAAAAGCACCTCGCGGGGTTTCCATGGCCTTTCCGGTTGGGTTGGTCACACTGTTTGTCAGGGCCAGTCCCCACGTACCCGAATTGACTAACCAGGATGCGCTTTGGCCCATATGTTTCTGCCAGTCACCACCGGAAAGTTTGTCCTGTATTAATGCGTCCGCTGTATAGCTATCGGGTATACGTAACAGTGCCTCGGCAAGACACATTAAAATGATACCTTCTTTGGTATCGAGGCTGTACTCTTGCAGAAACGAGTCAACGACGCCGTTGTCTGCTTGTTCCCTGACCTGCTCAACTAATTTAGCTGCGCGCTCGGTAACTGCGCTAACCGTGTCATCATCGGCAGGAACCAGCGGCAATAACTCACGCATATATTGGTCTTCATCAACAATATAGTTGTCAGTAATAGCCTGCTGTAAGGACTTTAAATCCTCAGCCTGATGCTGTTTGGATAGCACCTCACTCGCTTTGAACATAGCATCTCCTGTGTAGCCAGGCCGAAGCTCGGCGTGCTTCCCCAATGTTGGGAATCGGCGCAAGTATAAGCTTATTTTTACGCCGGTAAAAACCCTTTATGGTCTGATCTCACGGTGCAACTTTTCACCCGTAGTGTCAAGTGAACTAAATGCCCGTGTTTGTTGACCGTTAGCCGCCAAGCCAGTACCTTTAATCTAACTTATTAAACGCATCGGAATCGATTTATGTCACAAGAAGTTGAGCTCAAATTACTTATCGCTCCAGAACAACGAGAAAAAGCGCTCGAAGTTTGCCAGTTATTGGCCAATGCGAACCAGGCAAAGCCTGGGAAAGAGCAATTTGAACTCAAAAATGCGTACTTTGATACGTCCGATTTACGTTTACGTCAGTTCGATATTGGATTACGGATACGCACCAATAAAGATCATAAAGAGCAAACAGTAAAATTGGCTGGTCGGGTCATGGGCGGCATGCACCAAAGGCCTGAGTACAATATTGAAATTGATAGTGACAAACCGGACTTGACTCTATTTGACAATGAAATCTGGCCTGAAGATTTTCCTGTTTATGATATCCAGCGCGATTTAGACATTTTGTTTGTGACCGACTTCACTCGCACTCGCTGGAAGCTTCCCAGTGGCGAAGGCATTATCGAAATGGTTTTTGACCAAGGTTATATCGAGTCAGGCGAAAGTCGAGAGTCAATAGCGGAAATTGAATTGGAGATGCAAGGCGGCTCTTTAAAAGAAGCCTACCGCCTGGCTTTTGAGTTGGTGAAAAAGGCCGGTGCCCGTGTAGGCTCTCTGAGTAAAGCGGCAAGAGGTTATATGCTGGCAGGTAAGAGCCTACTGGAGCCGTTTACGCAGATGCATTATGTTCCCCTGCAACCAGACTTTAACGTGGGGCAGGCACTTTATCGCTCGCTGGAGTCCGGACTTCGGCATTGGCAACATAACGAAGCCTGCCTGGATTTTCAGCCGAGTGTACGGGCTGTTCAGGGGATGTCTGATGGCATTCAAATGGTCAGGGTTGTGCTGGAACAGCTAATTGAAAATGGTGTCGGTGAACGGAGATTACTGTCGAATCTTTCACAAATAACGGATCGGCTACAGTGGCTAAAGCGCTTTGAGGGACTCGACGAGCTAACGGCAGAAGATGGCGCTTATCACCGCGCTCTGAAACGCTATAGTAAGCTGTATGAATCTCTGGTTGATAGTCAGGAAGACGTTATCAGACTGAATGAGGTTACGGAGCTGGTTCACTCGGCGAGTTATCAAAAAACCGTGTTGGAGTTGTCTGAACTCCTGTTAAGAGAGGAGATGACTGAGGAGTTAGAACAGCCAGTGCTCCCCTGGAGTAGTCAATTGTTGAAGAGTGATTGGCAGTTAGTACAGACGGCTTTCTCTGAGCATGAGCGGCTGAATGAAGAGGGCTATCTGAAATTACTGACACCGTTACAGAACAGCCTGCTCATGGGCACGTGTTTTGGGCATCTATTTGATGCGGATTTACGCGAAAGTTTCCGTCTTCCATGGCAGGATCTGGCTAGAGGAATACGAGAAATTACGGCTTTGCATATTTTGCACGAACGGATCCGTGAGAGTGATGATGAAATTGACGAAAAGCTAATGGATTGGCAGAAAGTTCAGCGTGAATCCTTACTAAAAGCACTGGAATATTCACGTAAAGCCTCACTGAAACGTGAGCCATACTGGTTTAATTAAGGTGATTATGCTGTCTCCCAATGAAGACCTAATGCGTGATAGTGAAACGGCGTGGCAACGATATCAAGACGTGGCGAGCAATATCACTCTAACCGATGAGCAAGAACAGATGTTGAGAGCTTTAGTTGCTGTCAGTTCATTTATCGGGCGTGTCGCGGAAAGTTATCCTGACTCTCTAATGAAAGATTTCTTTATCGGCAGCGGTACAGAAATCAAACTGCCTGAGGCTGATAATTATGGTGACCTTATTAGTGAGGCTCTTGGAGGTCTAAATAGCGAAGATGAGGCTAAAAAATGCTTGCGTCAACTTCGTCACTGCTGGATGGCGAAGCTGGCAGCCGCCGATATGTTGCAGCAGATATCGTTAAGAGAATCACTGGTTCATTACAGTGCATTTGCTGATGCCGCAATAAGCAGAAGCTTGGACTGGCTGTTTCAGCGCTTTATTGATCGCCATGGAAAGCCACTTGATTCGAATGCGCAATTAATGCCTCTTTTGGTTATTGGCATGGGGAAACTCGGGGGCAGGGAACTTAATTTCTCATCCGATATTGATCTGATCTTTACGTTTCCAGAGCAAGGCGAAACACAGGGTCCGGGTCGTAACTTAGAGCACGGTGTGTTTTACAAGAGGCTCGCGCAATCGCTTATTGGTTTATTGGACGAAACCACAGCAGAAGGCCAAGTCTTTCGGGTGGATATGCGACTGAGGCCGTTCGGCCAGTCAGGCCCGCTGGTGGCCAGTATTAACGCACTTGAGCATTATTACCAGGAACAGGGGCGCGACTGGGAACGTTATGCCATGGTTAAAGCTCGCATGATTGGCGCCGCTGAGCAATATCAACAGGCCTTTCAGCAACTGATTCGGCCGTTTGTTTATCGTCGTTACATCGATTTTGGCGCGATTGAAGCGTTGCGAAAAATGAAGTTATTAATTACTCAGGAAACGCGTCGCCAAGGTGTGAAAAATAATATCAAACTGGGTGCTGGCGGTATTCGTGAAGTTGAATTTATCGTTCAGGCTCATCAGCTGATCCGCGGCGGTCAGGAAAAGTCACTGCAAACACGCTCGGTTTATAAAGCAATGGCTGAGCTGACTAAGTTAGATTTAGTCGGGCAACAAGCGGCGGATCAGCTATTAGAAGACTACGAATACTTGCGCGTTATTGAGCACCGCCTGCAACAAATGGATGATCAGCAGACTCAACAGTTACCAACGCAGGAGATGGATCGCGCTCGTTTATGCGCAATGCTGGATGAACCCGACTGGCAAAGCCTGCAGGCTAAAGTTGACCAATGTATGGCGCGTATTCACGCCGAATTTCAGCAGGTAGTCGGTGAGGAGTCTGAGGAGGACGAGGACGAACAAGGCTTGCAAGTTTTATGGCAAGACATGCTGGACGACGACGCGGCGATAGAAATCATAGAAAGTGAAGGTGTCGATGAACCTCAGGCTATGTGGACACTGATTCAAAACTTTCGACAAGAAAGCCGACGTCGCAGCTCTGGGCCAAGGGGACGTTCTGCATTAGCAAGGTTGATGCCTATGATGCTGCGTCATGCGATTCAGCACCAGCACCCGGAACGTCTGCTGGAAAGACTGCTGTCCATTATAAAGGCAGTGATGAGCCGCACCGCTTATATCGAATTATTGGCAGAAAACCCCGGTGCCCGTGAGCAGCTTTGTAAACTGTGTATGGCAAGCCCCTGGATATCAGAACAATTGGCACGACACCCTATTCTGCTTGATGAATTGATTGATCCTCAGCAACTTTACAGTCTGCCAGAATCAAAAGATTATGCCGCCGTGTTAAGAGAGTATTTGGTGCGTATTCCTGAACAGGACTTAGAGACGCAAATGGATGCTCTGCGTCAGGCAAAGAAGGCCCTGCAACTAAAAATAGCAGCAGCGGATATCAGTGGTGTTTTAGAACTAATCAATGTCAGCGATCATCTTAGTGCGCTTGCCGAAGCAATTATTGCGGAGGTGGTTGGGATGGCATGGCAACAGATGACCCAACGCCATGGCAAGCCAGAGGGAACCAGCATTGATAACACGGGGTTTGCCGTACTGGCGTATGGTAAGTTGGGCGGACAGGAGCTTGGTTACGGCTCCGATCTTGATTTAGTTTTTGTAACCGATGCCAATTATAAAGGACAAACCGACGGTCAACGACCTATTGAAGTTCAACAGTTCTATTTGCGACTCGCACAGAGGATTTTGCATTTATTCACCACCCGGACCGTGGCCGGAATATTATACGACGTTGATTTACGTTTACGCCCTTCAGGCCAGGCAGGGCTGCTGGTTACTCAGGTCTCCTCTTTTGCTCGTTATTTAAGGGAAGATGCCTGGACTTGGGAGCTACAAGCGCTTGTTCGTGCCAGGCCTGTCTTTGGCGTACCGGCGTTGCGGGATACGGTGATGGACATTCGACGTAGTGTTTTATCTCAACCCCGGGATGAACAGGAATTACGGCAGAGTATTGTTAATATGCGCGAAAAAATGCGCGAGCATTTAACCCAAAGCAACAGCAAGATGTTTGATTTAAAACAAGATCCCGGCGGCATAGCCGATATTGAGTTTATTACCCAATATTTAGTTTTACGTTATGCGAATCAGCACCCCGAGCTTTGTAAATACAGCGATAACATCCGGCTGCTAAGCGAAGCTCAGCAGTTGCATCTATTGTCGGATGTGGATGCGCAGAATTTAATTAATGCTTTCCGGATATTTCGTTGTGAAAGTCATTCGCTGGCGCTGCAGGGAGAGCAGTTGCTGGAACAGCACAACCTGGACGCTGAGCGCCAGGCGGTACTGAGTTGTTGGAACCATTTATTGGTCGATCACTGATAGTAGCTTGGCATGTCCGGATCGGGGCGAGTCTTAAATCGACGGTGAACCCAGAGGTACTGTTCAGGCGCTTTGCGTATAGCGTCTTCGGCTAGGCGATTAACTCGCTCTGCATCTGCTTTGTCATCGCCACTTGGGAAGTTTTCAAGTGGCGCATCGTAATGAAGATCGTATCCACTGCCATCATCCCGTCTGACGCAACGACTCACGATCACTTTGCAATTAGGGTGACGGGCAAACAGCATGGTGCCTAATGTCGTTGAGGCGTCCGGGACCTGGAAAAACTTAACGAACTCGACACGACGGCGGCCGTAATCTTGATCAGGCAGGTAGCCTGCAATATCCCCTTGAGTTAGTGCGGCCATCATTGCTTTAACGTCACGTCGCTGGATCATATATTTATTTGAGCGTCCGCGGCCCCGGGTCTGAAGAAACTCCATAACGGCGTTATTATGCGGTCGATATAAGCCAACAGCAGGCTCTACGAATCCGTGCAGACGGGCATGAACTTCCAGACTGAGAAAATGAAACAGTAGCAAGAGAATGCCACTACCATCGTCTTGTGCCTGACGGAGATTTTCTTCCCCATGCACGTGCAGCTTGCGCTTTATACGCCAGTTGGGCCACCACCAGGCCATGCCAACTTCAAAGTAGGCGATTCCGGTGTTTTTCATGTTTTCCGTCAGTAACGCTTCAATTTTGTCGTTGCTGTACTCAGGGAAACAAAGTTTTAAGTTGGTTCGTGCAATTCCAACACGTCGCGGCATAACTTTTTTTAATAGTAAGCCCAAGCCACGGCCCATAGCGAGTTGTAACCGGTAAGGTAACCATGAAACCGTATACAGGACAAAAACACCCAGCCAGGTAAGCCAAAACTTAGGGTGTAAAAAATAGAACTTAAACTTGGGAGGTTCGATCACAACGGATGCCGCTTAATATTCGTAATTTAACGCGGATAGTAACATAGATTAATCGAAAGAAGGCACCGCTTGTAGTCAGCGATGCCCTGGTCGGGGCAGTTAATCTGCCGCTGTGCCTTCCGCGCTTTCAGACAGGCTGCTGTTTATTGCCAGCAAGTCTTTTGCCTGCAATTGACCTGCAGCTTCTTCAAGGCTCAGTACCTGACGAATGTAACCGTAACGGGCTTCAGACAAGTTGCGTTTTGCGTCGTAAAGGTTACGTGTACTGTTCAGCACATCAACAATAGTCCGGGTACCCACTTCGAATCCGGCTTCTGTTGCTTTTAGTGCACTTTCTGCAGAGACAACGGCTTGTTGAAATGCATTAATGCTGGCAATAGAAGCGGTAACTTCGTAGTACGCACTGCGAACTTGACGCTCTACATCACGGCGTGTCTGTACCATTTGTTGGCTACTGGCCACATAGTTATGACGTGCCTGAGTCACTTCAGATGAGGTTCGGAAGCCCGAGAAAATAGGCACGCTGAGGTTTACGCCAATTGAGTGGCTATCAAGACGCGGCAAATTGGTCGTTTGCTCGCCGTTTTCGTTACCAAAAGTACGTTCATTATCGCTGGTCGAATAACTCGCCCGAAGTGAAACCGTTGGATAATGACCACTCTGGCGCAGCTCTATTTGCTGTGCTGCAATTTCAACCTGAATTTTACTTTCTATGAGGCTTAAATTGGCGTTCTCGGCTTTCTTAACCCACAAGCCGACATCGTCAGGGACGGGGTTGCTGGGTGAAAATGTTTCCGTGTTCAACGCTGCGAGATCTTGCGGATACTGTCCGGTTATTTCACGAATGCCTTCCATCGCGAGTTTTAACGCATTACGCGCCTGAATTTCTCGAGCGACTGCACTGTCATATTGAGCTTGCGCCTCGTGAACATCGGTAATGGCAGTTAAGCCGACCGAAAAACGTTGTTTGGTCTGCTCTAACTGACGGGCGATGGCTTTTTTCTCTGCTTTCGCGAACATTAAATCATCGCGTGCCTGCAACGCTTGAAAATACGCGTTAACAACGCGAAGCATTAAGTTTTGTTGGGCGTTGCTGTAGACAACCTCTGCCTGATAAGCCTGCTTTTCTGCAATGGCTGAGTTCTTCCATACACTCCAGTCAAAAAGACTTTGAGTTAGGGTAACCCCCGCTTGCCAACCGGTGCTTTCACTGTCGTAAACCTGAATACCTGATTCGAAAACCTGCGGCGATTCGCTGGTTGACTCTGTGTAGCCGGCTTCTCCCGAAATTTGAGGAAGGAAACCTGACTTAGCGATATCAACATTTTCTTGTACTGAGTCTCGCTCCGCAGCGGCTCTTAATAAAGCAGGGTCGTTATTAACGGCTAAACGGTAAATTTGAGCCAAATCTTCAGCATTCGACGTAAAAGAGACTGTGGTCAATGCCAGACCGACAGCAGCCGACAAAAGATGCTTTTTCATGGTAGTCAGTTTCCTGTTACTTGACATGCAATTGTTCAATGATTGCGCTTAGTTTACATACAGCGTTGAATGATTACCAGTGTAAATGATTTGCGCACACAGTTTAAGAAAAACATGGTTTCAGAATTCGCTCAAGTGTAACAGAATGTTTGTCTGAGTTTACTCTCAAGCAAAGGATAATCAGTATGACAATTCGTTTTAAACGAGATGATGTGAAAATAAAGGAAAAGAGACCGCTTTATCAAGGCTTTTTGTCGGTTTATCGCTATTCTTTACAACACCGTTTATTTTCCGGTGACTGGAGTCCGGTCATCGACAGAGAATTAATGGAGCGGGGCCACGCTGTTGTCGTGATTCCTTACGATCCTGTCAGAGATGAACTGGTGGTTCTTGAGCAGTTTCGGCCGGGCGCATTGGATAATATGAATGGCCCCTGGTTGTTCGAGTTTGTAGCAGGCATGTTCGATGCTGATGAAAGCGCGGAAGAAGTTGCAACTCGGGAACTGGAAGAAGAAGCGGGGCTAAAAGCGAAACGATTAATTTACGCGACCAGCTATTATTCGAGCCCGGGTGGTACGGACGAAAAACTAACCATTTATGTTGCTGAAGTCGACAGTCAAGCGGCTGCCAGCTTTGGCGGGCTTGCTGAAGAAAATGAAGATATTCGCGTACATGTTTTACCCAGAGCAGAAGTTATTGGCATGCTCGAGCGTGAAGAAATCAACAACGCTGCCAGTGTAATTGGGTTACAATGGTTATTGTTACATCGTGATAAGGTGTTCTCTGATTTAGAACAAAACTGAGGTTTTATTATGCAACAGCGCTATGTTGTCGACGTTGCGGAATTGCACCGACTTAATGAACTGAATTATGCTGGCTTGCTACCCTTGCTGTCTCAACTTGAGTCTGAAGCTCAGGTTACTATTTATGCTGGTGAGAACTTAGCGTTTAATTTGCGCCGTGTCAGTGAAGCGCGATATACCTCAGATATTGAAATTGAACAATTGAAGCCGAACTGGGCTGATTACCTGCATGCTAAAATGACGGTGAGGTTATACCATGATGTGCGTATGGCAGAGATCACGTCGAGTCAGGGAGTGACCCGGTTAGCGGCGCGTTATCAGCAGCCTAACCGCGACATGCGGCATCAGGATGAAAAGCACCAGGTGAATCAATTCCTGGCTGACTGGTTGACGTTATGCCGCAAGCAAGGCCATATTCAGCCCAAGCTGAGCGAAATGGCTCAGAAATTTATGCCGCACTACTTCAAATAGGTGGCAGTTAGCGGTAAATTGACACACACGTTTCGTGGATCGAGCCAATAATAAAAACAGGGACTCATGACAGACTACAAATCCGACTCCATTGAGGTACTGAACGGGCTGGAACCGGTTCAGCGCCGCCCCGGTATGTACACTGACACCTCACGACCTAACCATTTGGGTCAGGAAGTGATTGATAACAGTGTCGATGAAGCTCTGGCGGGGCATGCCAAATCACTGCTTGTTATTTTGCATAAGGATCAGTCGCTGGAAACAACGGATGACGGGCGCGGTATGCCTGTCGATATCCACCCGGAAGAGGGAGTTCCTGGGGTCGAACTCATTATGAGCAAGTTGCACGCTGGTGGTAAGTTTTCGAATAAAAACTACCAGTTTTCGGGCGGTTTGCATGGTGTTGGTATCTCTGTTGTTAATGCCTTATCGAAGCGCGTGGAACTGAGCATAAAGCGCGACGGTCAAGTGTATGAAATGGCGTACGAAAATGGCGATAAAGTCAGCGAGTTGGAAGTCACCGGAACGGTCGGTAAAAGAAACACCGGTACCCGAGTGCACTTTTGGCCCGATCCGAAATATTTTGATTCTTCAAAGTTTTCTGTCACAAAGCTAAAGCATATATTGCGCGCTAAAGCGGTGCTTTGTCCTGGGCTGACAATTACCTTCCGCAATAAAATTGATGATACCGAAGATACCTGGTTTTATCAGGACGGTTTAACCGATTACCTGGTGGAAGCGGTAAAAGACGTACCGACTTTGCCTGAAGTGCCGTTTGACGGCAGTTTTAGCTCACAAACTGAAGGCGTTGACTGGGCGGTTACCTGGCTCCCCGAAGGCGGGGAAGGTGTCTCTGAAAGTTACGTTAACCTTATTCCGACAACGCTCGGCGGCACGCATGTTAATGGGTTACGCCAAGGGTTGCTCGAGGCTATGCGCGAGTTCTGTGAGTTTCGCAACTTACTGCCCAGAGGCGTAAAACTAACACCAGAAGATGTTTGGGAACGTTGCAGTTATATTTTGTCGACGAAAATGCAAGATCCGCAGTTTGCCGGTCAGACAAAAGAGCGTTTGTCGTCCCGGCAGTCATCGAGTTTTGTTTCTGGCGTTGTTAAAGATGCCTTCAGTCTATGGCTGAATGAGCACACCGATCAGGCGGAACTACTGGCTGATGTTTGTATCAGTAATGCACAACGACGCTTGCGAGCAAGCAAGAAAGTGGTTCGTAAAAAGGTCACTCAGGGGCCTGCGTTGCCCGGAAAGCTGACTGACTGTGCAAGTCAGGACACGGCGCGCAGCGAGTTGTTTTTGGTGGAAGGGGACTCGGCTGGAGGATCTGCTAAGCAAGCCCGCGATCGAGACTTTCAGGCAGTAATGCCGCTACGTGGAAAAATTCTCAATACCTGGGAAGTGGATCCGGAACAAATTTTAGCCTCGCAGGAAATTCACGATATCTCGGTTGCAGTGGGAGTAGACCCGAATAGCGTCGATTTAGACAAACTGCGTTATGGAAAAATTTGCATTTTGGCTGACGCCGACTCCGACGGTTTGCATATTGCGACCTTGCTGTGCGCTTTGTTTGTAAAACATTTCAGGCCCTTGGTTGAGAATGGCCATATTTTTGTCGCGATGCCACCGCTTTATCGTGTCGACGTGGGTAAAGAAGTGTTTTACGCATTAGATGAAGATGAGAAGCGCGGCATTCTGGACAGAATTGAAGCTGAAAAACGTAAGGGCAAAGTGAATGTCCAGCGGTTTAAAGGTTTGGGTGAAATGAATCCATTGACGCTGCGGGAAACCACCATGGATCCCAATACTCGTCGGTTAGTGCAACTGACCATTGATGATGCTGAAGTAATGGAAGAGCTAATGGATATGTTATTAGCTAAAAAACGCGCTGCTGACCGCCGTACCTGGCTGGAAAGCAAAGGTAACATGGCCGATTTGGCTGAACTGTAAGCACTTGTGAGCAAGGAGAAGTCAGAATGTCGACGGAAGTTACAGAAACCCGCCCACTGAGTCGCTTTACCGAAGAGGCCTACCTCAATTACTCCATGTACGTCATCATGGACCGGGCACTGCCACATATTGGTGATGGCTTAAAGCCTGTGCAGCGACGCATTGTTTACGCCATGTCGGAGCTAGGCCTGTCAGCACTCGCTAAATACAAAAAGTCGGCTCGTACTGTGGGCGATGTTTTGGGTAAGTTTCATCCTCATGGGGACAGTGCCTGCTACGAAGCTATGGTGCTGATGGCGCAGCCATTTACCTACCGTCATCCGTTGGTTGACGGGCAGGGCAACTGGGGATCTCCGGATGATCCTAAGTCGTTCGCGGCCATGCGTTATACGGAAGCGAAGTTGTCAAAATTCAGCGAAGTACTGCTGAGCGAATTGGGCCAGGGAACGGTCGACTGGATCCCGAACTTCGATGGCACGATGAAAGAGCCACAAGTACTGCCGGCACGTTTACCGCATATTTTGCTAAATGGTGTGACGGGTATCGCCGTCGGTATGGCAACCGATATTCCGCCACATAACGCACGTGAAGTTGCCAATGCTTGTGCCTTGTTGCTGGAAAAGCCAAACAGTCAGCTTGAAGATATTATGGCCTTGTTAAAAGGTCCTGATTATCCAACCGATGCTGAAATCATCACTCCTTCTGAAGATATCGTTAAGCTTTATGAAACTGGGCGCGGCAGCATTAAAATGCGTGCCTGTTATGATATTGAAGATGGGGAAATCGTTATTACCGCTTTACCCCATCAGGCGTCCGGAGCAAGAATACTAGAGCAGATAGCTCATCAGATGCAGGCGAAAAAGCTGCCTCTGGTGTCCGATTTACGAGACGAGTCTGACCATGAAAATCCGACACGCCTAGTGGTGGTCCCACGCTCAAATCGCGTGGATATGGAACAGTTAATGAACCACCTTTTTGCCACCACGGATTTAGAGAAGCAGTATCGGGTTAACCTTAATATTCTGGGCTTAGACGGCCGACCTAAAGTAAAACCTCTGGTGGGTATTCTTAAAGAGTGGCTGGAGTTTCGTCAGACCACTGTTACCCGACGCTTACAGTATCGTTTAGATAAAGTCCTTGCGCGTTTGCATATTCTGGAAGGCTTGTTAATTGCCTACCTTAATATTGATGAAGTTATTGAAATTATTCGTACCGAAGACAAACCGAAGGACGTGTTGATAAGTCGTTTTGCATTGACTGATAAACAAGCCGAAGCCATTTTGGAATTAAAGTTACGTCACTTAGCCAAACTGGAAGAAATGAAGCTAACCGGTGAGCAGGACGAACTGAATAAAGAGCGAGAGAAGTTAGAAACCTTACTCGGCTCTGACCGTCGCTTGAAAACATTAATTAAGAAAGAGCTACTCGCTGATGCTGAGAATTATGGTAACGAGCGCCGTTCGCCTATTGTCGAGCGCTCTGAAGCCAAAGCGTTAAGCGAACGCGATTTAACCCCAGCCGAAGCGGTAACCGTGGTGTTATCGAAAAAGGGTTGGGTACGCTCGGCGAAAGGGCATGACATTGAAGGCGACAAATTGAGCTATAAATCAGGGGATAGCTATCTGGCCTCTGCTGAAGGCAAAAGCAATCAGCCGGTGGTCTTCCTGGACACCTCTGGTAAGAGCTTTTCCTGTGAGGCACATTTGCTTCCTTCAGCGCGAAGTCAGGGCGAACCACTGACCGGACGCTTCAGTTTAGTGGCCGGGGAGAACGTTGAGCATGTGCTCATGGCGAAAGAGGAAAGTCACTTGCTGCTGGCGTCCGATGCAGGATATGGATTTGTTGGTCAATTCAGTGATTTAGTCAGCCGCAATAAAAATGGTAAAGCGATTATCAGCCTGCCGACAGGAGCTAAGATATTGCCGCCAAATTCAGTGGAAAACTTAGCCGATGACAAAGTAATTGTTATTTCTAATGAAGGCCGGATGCTGGTCTTCCCGGTTGCGGACCTGCCTCAGCTGAGTAAAGGCAAAGGCAATAAGCTCATTAGTATTCCGGCTCTGCGAGCGCAGTCGCGCGAAGAGTATGTCGTTGCACTGGCGACGGCGGCAGCTGATAAGGCTATTACTCTTATTGCCGGCAAGCGCAAGCTTACTTTGAAGCCTGCAGATTTAGAACACTATTATGGTGAGCGTGGACGTCGTGGTAATAAACTCCCTCGTGGATTACAACGTGTTGACCAGATAGTGGTTGAAGAGAACAAGGATTAATTGAGGAGTTTGAATGTTAGCCTTGTTGCGATGGTTGTTTCTTGGTGTTTTCGTTGTTGTGTTTGGTGTGGTCGGTTGCTTGTTCTGCATCGTTCGCCCTTTTCACCGTAATAACACCTACCGGTTTGCTCACATTTTTGGGTGGGCGATACGGGTTCTTGGCATGAAGCTGGAAGTCAGTCGTCACCCTGATATTGAAAAGGGTGGGCCCTATGTTTTTATTTGTAATCACCAAAATAGCTGGGAAATTTTTACAATAACGGCGATGCTGCCAAAAAATACGGTCACTGTTGGCAAGAAGAGTTTGCGTTGGATCCCCTTTTTTGGTTGGCTTTATTGGCTCTCAGGAAACATCCTCATTGATCGAAAAAATGCCGGAAAGGCGCATGGCACCATAGGACAGACCGCTGATGCTATAAAGCAGCGTGATATTTCAGTATGGATGTTTCCGGAAGGGACCCGAAGTTACGGGCGTGGCTTATTGCCGTTTAAAAATGGTGCCTTTCACACCGCTTTTCGGGCTCAGGCAGATATCGTTCCTGTCTGTGTGTCAGAGCTACACGGGAAGATAAAGATGAATCGCTGGAACAATGGTGTATTGAAAGTCGCCTTTCTTGAGCCGTTAAGAATCGCCAATTATCAGCGTGAAAATTTACGTGAGTTAAGTGGCCATTGTCATCAATTGATGGATGACAAAATTAAACAATTAAACGCAAGTATTGAGCAGGAACAGGCAGAAAAGGATAAACTATGAGCCGAGATCTTAATGATTTGCTAATGCAGAGTGAAGAAACCGTTGAAGCGTTAATTGCTGATGGCGCAGAAACCGATTTGCTTTATGAAATTGAACACCACTTGGCAAGTCAGGACTTTACTAAACTTGAAAAGGCCGCCGTTGAGCTGGTTAAGCAGGGGTATCATGTGGATGATGCCGACGAATTTGACGATGATCGTGGTAAACGCTGGTTTGCGTTTATGGCGGTCACTGATGCTGAGCTCGATAAGGATATTTTAAACCGCCAAGTTCGCGAAATAGCGGCAATTGCTGACGAATGTGGCGTAGAGTATGACGGTTGGGGAACTCTAATTGAAGATGATGAGTTTGATGACGGAGAGGAATAAACCTCTCCCTGGCTTATAAGCCCTTTTCTTTCATCATATTACGATAGTCTTTACCTAGCTTCTCTTTCTCTTCTTCGTTCAACACCTTGCCTGCTCGTTGGAAAAAGCCTTGTTCTTCATCTTCCAAATGATGTAAAACCTTATGCTGCAGGTTTTTAAAGTGTTGAAGCCAGGCTGGGGACGACATTTCAGTCTGTTCAAGAGTTTCAACAAGTTCATCAATTTCATGATGCTCAGCAATACCATGGCGCGACATTTCTATGGTGGCATCGTCTTCAATTAAAGGATTGTAGAAATACCGCTCTTCGGCCGCAGCGTGTTGATCAAGTTGCACTTTGAGTTGCTGATAATATTGTTTACGCTCGGGCTCATTGCCACTAGTGCCCAATAATAACTCGAGTAGCTTCCGTTGTTTATTATGATCTGTTCTTAATTCTTCAAAAATCGTCATCGTTGCTCTCCGTCCAGCTTGTCTATTTATTACTACGGGAGTCTGATTAAAATAGATTATTGCACAAAAAAGCCCAAATCAAATGACTTGGGCTTTTGGGATTACGAAACGAATGTAAATTTACAGAGCTTTAATTTTGTCTTGCTGCTCTTGCAGTTGCTTCAGCGTTGTTTCTGCTTCAGCGAGCTTTTCACGCTCTTTCGCAATAACGGCTTCAGGTGCCTTACTGACAAAGTTGTCGTTACTTAGCTTACCGTTTAAACGCTGCCATTCTTTGTTAGCTTTCTCAATGGATTTTTGAAGCCGCTGGAGCTCTGCCTCTTTATCAATTAATCCGGCCATTGGAATGTGAAGTTTTAACGTGTCCACCAAGGCCGTCATGCTGGCTGGTGCGTCGTTATCGCTTTCAATAAACTCTATCGATTCGAGTTTAGCTAAGCTGCTGAGAAAGCTTTGATTATTCTCGATACGACCTTTCGCCATGGTATCGGCATTAGATAACAGCAGAGGCAGCGGTTTATTGGGTGATAGGTCCATTTCACCACGAATGTTCCGAATGGCTAAAATAACGCGTTTTAGCCATTCCATGTCCTGCATCGCCTGATGGCTGACATTGTCTTCAACCTGAGGGAAAGGCTGTAGCATGATAGTATCATCAGTATTACCAACCAGTGGTTTTACGCGCTGCCAGATAGTTTCAGTAATGTAAGGCATCACCGGGTGCAACAGGCGCAATAACTGCTCTAGCGTATTGACCAGGGTATGGCGAGTACCACGTTGCTGCACTTCAGTACCGTTCTGTAGAACTGGCTTAGTGAGTTCGAGGTACCAGTCACAGAACTGGTTCCAGGTAAACTCGTAGGCTATGGCTGCGGCCTGGTCGAAACGGTAGCTATCCAGCGCCTGCCGGAAATCTTTTACCGTGCTGTTAAAGCGAGCGATGATCCACTCGTCGGCCAGTGACAGGGACATATCGTCACTCTCAAGACCGCAGTCGTGTTCTTCTGTATTCATCAGTACATAGCGGCTGGCATTCCACAGCTTATTGCAGAAGTTACGGTAGCCTTCTAAGCGTTTCATGTCCCAGTTGATATCACGACCAGTCGATGCCAGTGCGGTTAACGTGAAACGCAGCGCATCGGTTCCATGAGCCGTAATGCCTTCCGGGAACTCTTTGCGAGTACGCTTTTCAATTTTCTCACGCATTTTAGGCTGCATCATATTCGCTGTCCGTTTAGCGACTAGCTCATCAGCACTAATGCCGTCTATCATGTCCAGCGGGTCTAATACATTGCCTTTAGACTTAGACATTTTCTGGCCTTCTTCGTCGCGAATAAGGCCGGTCACGTAGACCTTTTTAAACGGGACTTGCGGTTGGCCTTCTTCATCTTTCATAAAGTGCATGGTCATCATGATCATGCGGGCAACCCAGAAGAAAATAATATCAAAACCTGTTACCAGTACGTCGGTCGGGTGGAAGGTTTTTAAGTCGTCTGTGTTTTTAGGCCAACCCAGGGTCGAGAACGTCCACAGTGCCGAAGAGAACCAGGTATCCAGCACATCTTCGTCCTGCTGTAGCGGCGTGTCGCCTAAGTTGTGCTTCTGCCGTACTTCATCTTCTGTACGGCCAACATACACATTGCCTTGCTCGTCATACCAGGCAGGAATGCGGTGTCCCCACCAAAGCTGACGCGAGATACACCAGTCCTGAATGTCACGCATCCAGCTGAAGTACATGTTCTCGTATTGTTTGGGAACAAACTCAATGCGACCGTCTTCGACCGCTTCTGTGGCCTGTTTAGCCATAGGCTCAACGCGAACATACCATTGATCGGTTAAATGTGGCTCAATTGGCACACCACCTCTGTCCCCGTAAGGGATTTTGTTGGTGTGCTTTTCAATTTTTTCCAGTAAGCCCAGATCATCAAACTCAGTAATGAGTTGCTTACGGGCTTCAAATCGCTCTTTTCCTGCGTATTGTTCCGGTAATGTGCCATCAAACCCGTCCAGTTCGCTAAGTGCTTCACCGGTACTGGTGTAGAGGCCCGCTTTTGTCATTACGTGTGCCGTGTCATCAAAAATTGAAATCATACCCGTTTGATGACGTTTACCAATTTCGTAGTCGTTAAAGTCATGTGCGGGGGTCACTTTTACGCAACCGGTTCCGAATTCGCTGTCAACATGGTGGTCGGCAACGATGGGAATGCGGCGGTTAACAATCGGCAAGTTAATGTGCTTACCAACCAGATGACCGAAACGTTCATCGTCCGGGTGCACAGCAACACAAACGTCACCCAGCATAGTCTCCGGGCGAGTGGTCGCTACAACTAAGTGCTCTTTACCGTCTTCGGTTTTTTCGCCATCGGCCAGCGGGTAACGTAAGTACCAGATAGAGCCTTGTTGCTCTTTGTTCTCAACTTCCAGATCTGAAATGGCTGTTTGTAAGGCAGGGTCCCAGTTGACTAAGCGTTTACCGCGATAAATAAGGTTGTCTTCGTGGAGTTTCACAAAGACTTCACGAACCGCATCTGAAAGGCCTTCATCCATTGTGAAGCGTTCACGATCCCAGTCAACAGAATCACCCAAACGACGCATCTGTTGAGTAATGGTGCCGCCGGACTGCTCTTTCCACTCCCAGATTTTGTCGATGAAGGCCTCCCGGCCGAGTTCCTGGCGCGTTTGTCCCTGAGCCGCTAACTGGCGCTCAACAACCATTTGCGTGGCGATACCGGCGTGGTCGGAACCCACTTGCCAAAGTGTATTAAGGCCGTCCATACGTTGGTAACGAGTGAGCGTATCCATAATAGTATGCTGGAAGGCGTGACCCATATGCAGGCTGCCGGTAACGTTAGGAGGCGGAATCATTATCGAGTAGGAGTCGCCTTTACCGGAAGGCTTAAAATAGCCTTTCTCTTCCCATTGTTGGTAGAGATCTTGTTCTATCGCTGCAGGGGAGTATGTTTTATCCATAGTAACCTTACTTCTGTTCGGATTTCAGGGGCTCGGTGTGCATTTGGCAACCGCGCGCTCTGTAATGTTTGTAACGCTCTCGAGCTATTTTTTTGCCATTGTCATCAGCTGGAACAATGTCATACAGCTGTTGGCTTTGCTGAGCTTGTACCGGAATTTCTTCTGCCAGGTTAAAGAGTGCGTACCCCGGCCGGTTTTTTACTGCGGCTGCTTCGGGCCAGCAAAACTCAACAGGGGCACCGGTCGCGGGGCCTTCACCATGTAAGTTATGCGGAATAAACGCATCACTTGGTTGCTGCCACAATAACTCATCTAACGCTTCAGCCTGCTGTTGATTGCGGGCCCAGACCCGCAACTTTTTATGCTTTCGATACAATTCCGCTATCTTATCGCAAATAAGTGAGTTTTGCTTATCTTCAGCTTCATCCGGCATTAAGAAAAAAGTAGCTGACGGCATTTTATTCCGCAGCCTCAGCACTGCACCGGTTAATTAAAAACTGAGTTAATAGGGGCACCGGGCGACCTGTTGAACCTTTGTCTTTGCCGCCTTGCCACGCCGTACCTGCGATATCCATATGTGCCCAGTGATATTTCTTAGTGAAACGCGAGAGGAAGCACGCTGCAGTAATCGTCCCCGCTTCGCGGCCACCAATGTTGGCCATATCAGCAAAGGGACTGTCCAGCATTGACTGGTACTCATCCCATAGCGGCATACGCCAGGCTTTATCACCACTTTGCTGAGCAGCATTAAGGATCTCGTGTGCTAACGGATTATGCTGACTTAAAACGGCCGATGCATGACTCCCCAGGGCAATGACACATGCGCCTGTGAGAGTCGCTAAGTCAATCACCGACTCCGGTTCAAAACGCTCGATATAAGTGAGCGTGTCGCATAGCACCAGCCGGCCTTCGGCGTCGGTATTCAATACTTCAACAGTCTGACCACTCATGGTGGTTAAGATATCGCCCGGACGATACGCATTGCCATCCGGCATGTTTTCGCATCCGGCGACAGCGCCAATGACGTTAATGGGCAGTTGTAGCTCGGCGAGCGCTTGCATCGCACCCAACACACCAGCAGCGCCGCCCATATCGTATTTCATTTCATCCATATTAGCGGAAGGCTTAATAGAAATGCCGCCGGAATCAAATGTCAGACCTTTACCGACCAACACGATAGGAGCCTGATCATCGGGAGCACCTTTATAATGCATTAGCGTTAATACTGACTCATGCTCTGAACCACGACCAACAGCCAGGTAGGCATTCATGCCCAGCTTTTCCATTTCTGCTTCTTCAACTGTTGAAACGCTCAAATTATCGTAGTTACTGGCCATTCGCTTGGCTTGGTCCGCCAAGTAACGGGGGGTACAGATGTTCGGTGGCATGTTTGCTACGTTGCGGCAAATATCCATGCCAGTAGCAACGGCCAATGCATGTTGTACAGCCTGTTCTCCCAAACCCAGTTCTTTACGGCTTGGGACATTAAAGACCAATTTACGTAGAGGGCGACGGGGTTCTTCTTTTTTACTTTTAAGCTCATTAAAGTTGTACAATGTTGCCCGGGCAGCTTCAACTGCCTGACGAACCTTCCAATAGGTGTCGCGGCCTTTAACGTGCAATTCACTCAAAAAGCAGACGGCTTCCATTGAGCCTGTTTCGTTCAGGGTATTCATGGTGCGGGCAATAATTTGGCGATACTGACGCTCGTCAAGTTCGCGCTCTTTGCCGCAACCGACCAGCAAAACGCGTTCGGCAAGTATATTGGGGACATGATGTAACAGCAGAACCTGGCCTGATTTGCCTTCAAGGTCTCCGCGGCGCAATAAATTGCTTAAATAACCATCACTGACTTTGTCTAATTGTTCGGCAACGCCAGACAGACGACGAGGTTCAAACACGCCAACAACGATACAAGCAGAACGTTGTTTTTCCGGATTACCACTTTTGACGCTGAACTCCATGACAGTGCTCCTGTTTCAGGTGGCTTAAATGCCTGCTATAGTTTCGCTATAAAGACACTTTGTTGTTAAAATAACAAGTTTACTTAAAAATCACAGCTATTCCAGTAAAAACCTAAGTTATGAGTGAACGCCAGTGCGCATATTCCGATATTTGATCAGTGAAACATTAAAGTCGCAGCTTGCTGTGCTTTTTATTCTGATGACGATTTTTGTCAGTCAGAAATTTGTCCGGGTGTTATCGGATGCATCGGAAGGCGACATACCCGGCGCCATCATATTTCAATTGTTGTCGTTGAACCTTCCGGCGTTATTGTCACTGATTTTACCGTTAAGTTTATTCTTAGGGATTCTGTTGGCTCATGGACGGATTTATGCCGACAACGAAATGACAGTTCTGCATGCTTGCGGAATAAGTGAATGGTATGTGACCCGAGTCACTTTGGTCTTATCACTGATTCTCGCTTTGGTCACTGCGTCGTTTACTTTGTGGCTAGTGCCCTGGTCGCTCGATCAGGAACAGAAGGTTGAGGATAAAGCTCGCTCGGAAAGCGGGTTAACAGCACTTATGCCCGGACGTTTTCAACAAGCAAGCAACCGCAAGGCGGTAATATTCGTACAAAGCGTTGGTGAGAATGGCGAGCTTGAAGAAGTGTTTGTTGCGCAGCACACTCATAACCAGGGTGAATTGCAGTCGGGCAGTGTGGTGATGGCTAAAACGGGTAAAGTCACCAGCGAAACGTCGGGCTCGCAATGGTTAGAGCTGGGTGAAGGCAAACGTTATGCTGGTGATGACGACAGTTACCAAATGATGTCGTTTGATAGTTATCAACTGCAAATTAAAGAGCAACAGGCGAGCGAGCAGTTGAGAAAACTAGAAGCGTATCCGACCATAGAGCTAATGTCGCAAAATGAGCCGGCTGCTATTGCCGAATTACAGTGGCGCATAGCGATTCCTTTGGCTATGCCGCTGTTGACCCTTATCGCGGTCCCATTAAGCCGGGTAAACCCTCGCCAAGGCAAGTTTGGTCGCATGGCTCCCGCCTTATTGATCTACCTGGGGTACTTTTTGTTGTTAATGGCCGCTAAGTCAGCTATTCGAGATGGCGTCATTCCGCCAGTTATCGGCCTTTGGTGGATACACTGTATCTTGTTGGTATTTGGTCTGGTGTTAGTCGGGAAAGGTCGGCCGATTGGTTTGAGGCTACTGGCAAACTTACGCTTTGGCGCGGCCAGGGGGCGGTAATGTTTAGTATATTAGATAAATACATCGGTCTTGCGGTATTGCGTACATCGCTATTAAGTCTTGCTGTGCTGACAGGATTGTCCTCACTGATACGTTTCGTAGAACAACTAAAATCGGTTGGTCGTGGCGATTACGACGTGACCGATGCCGCGCTATTTGTATTTTACAGTTTGCCGCGAGATATAGAGACCTTTTTTCCAATGGCTGCATTGCTCGGAGGGCTCATTGGGGTTGGTATGTTAGCCAGTAACTCTGAGTTGGTCGTGATGATGGCGGCCGGACGTTCTCGCTTGAACATTATTGGTGCGGTAATGAAGTCAGCAATCATTATGATGATTGCAGTAATGGCTATTGGTGAGTGGGTAGCGCCGCCGATGGAAAAACAGGGCCGGGCTATTCGCTCACAGGCAATTTCCGGGGGGAGTCTGATTTCTGCTCAACAGGGGGTATGGGCGAAAGATGGCTCTGATTTTATTAACATTGGAGAAGTAGAAGATACGGGACGTTTGAATGATGTATTAATCTACGATTTCAATGATAGTCGTGAACTTCAGAAAGTAACCTATGCCCGCACGGCCAGCTTCAATGATGATAAGTGGCGAATGCAGCAGGTAACGATTACTAAAATGACAGAAAATCGTATGCTGCGTAATGAAAAGCCGGTGATGATATGGGAGTCCAGCTTAACTCCCGATAAACTTGGTGTCGTGACAATAAAGCCTGAATCTCTTTCTATTACGGGACTCTTGGATTACCTGAACTATCTTGAGAGTAACCAACAATCTGCAGAGCGTTATGAACTGGCGTTATGGAGGAAGCTGTTCGCTCCTATTACTGTGGCCGTTATGTTGCTAGTCGCGTTGTCTTTTATTTTTGGACCACTTCGTTCTACGACTATGGGAGCAAGAGTGCTTTTGGGGGTTATTACCGGCTTTGGTTTTTATGTCAGTAATGAGATTTTTGGACCGCTGGCGCAGGTCTATCAAATTCCGGCTATTTTAGGGGCTTTACTGCCGAGTATTTTGTTTGCCGGAATTGCCGTTTATTTTATGCGCGGGCGCACGGCCTGACGTCAGGCCGTGCTTTGTAGTTAAAGTTCGTTCCAGTAGAACAGTTGATTCGCTTCTTTTGATAGAGTGACGACTTCCGTTCCTGCTGCATAATCCTGCCACGCGCGTTTATTCTTAAAATCGACTAAAACCCAAAGGTGGCCTAAGCCTGCGCAGCAGGTAAGCAGCCGGATAAAGACCTGACGGCTGGTCAACCGCGAACCATCACGATTTTGAAGTTTCAGGCGCCATGCGCGCATTCCCAAGGTTTGCCCTGAACGTTTCCAGAACCAACCAAAAAACACGCAAACAACCGTAATAAGGTAAAGGCTGTACCACGGACCCTGAGCTAACCAGGCCGCATGGTCCATCCCTTCGGGCAGTACTAACCAGTTAAAAGCGGTCAGTAATGCAGCGAAAAGTAAAGCCAAAGCGGAAGCCAGCATAATAATGGCTGCAGCAACCAAAAAGTCGTAAACCCAGGAGACAAAACGTCTGGGAAAATTTGCGCTGGGGAAGCTAGCATGCAGTTTTTGTGCTTCAGAACTCATGTGGAACTCATTAAAAATTGATCGTAATGGAATGATATCATGAGCAATGCAGGCTGACAGCTGTCTCATTTGTACAAGGAATCAACAGTTAGTCGATTTTCTCGAATTATCGCTTGATTAGCGCAAGTTCACGGGTATAATTCCGTTCCGTTGCTATTACGCAACTCATTCCTCTTATCTGGCATGGCGCTGTGGTGGAATTGGTAGACACGCCTGATTCAAAATCAGGTTCCTTCTGGGAGTGACGGTTCAAGTCCGTCCAGCGCCACCACTAAATAGTTTTCTTAAGATGTAGACTGAAAACTGCCAGAAGCACAAGCACTTCTGACAGAATTTCATTTCACTCAATAGCTTCTTTGTGATTTACCACAGAAATAATTTCCGCAAACGTTGAGGGTAAATGGAAAACATTGACGGACTCTCCTGTAAGTTCGGCCACTTTCAGGGATGATACTACACCGTAAACTTCATCTTGGTTAATCACCACAAGGAAGTCCCTGCCGCTGGCTTTAAGTGTTGCCGCCGCATCCCCAATGCGAGCTTTTTTTAGATCACTCAATTGAACCTGAGGTAATGCTGATAAAGGTATCATAAGATCCTTGACGCTCAGTTCTCTCCAGTTAGTTTGGGTGCGCGTGGCGACTTGGGTCGCCTTTCGGCCGTGTAACTCTCTAAGCGCCAACAACCCTATCATTTGCTCACTGCGGTTCTTTACACAAGCATAACGGCTTGCGGCGCCTTTTATCGCCGATTCAGCATCGCTGACTAGCGTTCCTTCTGATAGTTCGACGGCAGACAACGTTTTAAAATCATCCATTACGTGAAGGGCATTATCGTGCCAGCTTAACGTTTCGTTAGAATGATGACTGTGATGAATTGCTATTTTTTCGGCTGTAGAAGACCATTGAATCTCTTTAAACTCACTCATGACGTACTCCTTTAAAAAATGTAAGAACAGAATTTTTTAAAGGTGGGTAGGTGGCCCCCGAACAAGGTGCCAGTTCCATTTAGTGAGTAACGGGTTGACTCTGGTCTGGAAGTGATAGGTTATTGGTGGAAGGCTTTGGAACGTTTTTGACGTAGCATTCGCCGCTTTATCTAGCTCTGGTTCATCTGCCTGAACCTCTGAAATAGATGACGACAAGTCAATAATAAAAGCAGAGTCAGGAGCTTTTTGAGTCGTTAGGTATTTATCACTACTGTCATTTAAACTGGCGAAAGTTGCCGTATTAAAAGTGATAAGCAATAAACACAGCAACACCTTATAGCCCCATGTTGTAGACCATTTTAATTGATTGGTGTTTACTGCGTGTTTCTGCATTTCTTTACTTAGCCCAATAATGACTTACTGTTTGCAAACTAATGCATGTGAGTGAATTCGACAACGTATTTTTTTATCAATTAAATAAGATATGGGTACCTTTTGTTCAAAATACAAGCGAAGCACTGACATTATGAGATTCAGCACGTATACTGTTGCCCATCGGTCCTCCTTAACCGTGCAACTACAATAGGATTCTATGTCAGATAATCAGCAGAACAACAGTACGCCAGAATATGAAGTTGAAATTCCAGGCCGTGAGCAATTACTTGAGCTCGTTACATCGAACAATAAGCCGGTTCATTTCGACGAGTTTATTAGTCACTTTGGTTTAGACGATGAACGTCAGGCTGTTGGGCTGAAGCGTCGATTACGCGCTATGGAGCGTGACGGACAGCTTATATACAGTAAAGCCAATGCTTATGGTTTGCCTGAGCGTATGGATTTGATTAAAGGTCGAATTATTGGTCATAAAGACGGTTTCGGCTTCTGTCAGACCGAAGACGGCGGCAAAGATCTTTTCATTCCACATCATCAAATGTATTCGGTTTTACATGGCGATCGCGTACTGGTCAAAACCAGCGGTAAAGATAGTCGGGGCCGCACCGAAGGCCGTATCGTAAGGGTAACTGAGCCGCGGGACAGCAATATTGTTGGTCGCTATTTTATTGAGCATGGTTTAGGCATTGTGGTGCCTGACGATGGACGTATTAGTCAGGACATTCTGATTCCGGACCCGGATAAAAACGGTGCACGCCATGGCCAACTTGTGGTTGTAGAAATCACTCGCAGACCAAGCCGCCGTACCAGCCCAATCGGACGTGTGAGCGAAGTACTCGGTGACCACATGGCACCCGGCATGGAAATTCAGGTGGCTATTCGTGAACACGATATCCCGACCGAATGGCCATCAGAAGTTGATGAAGAGCTTAAGAAATACAGCGAAGACGTTCCGGCTGAAGCCTATGAAGGACGTAAAGACTTACGTGACTTGCCGCTTATTACTATCGATGGTGAAGACTCGCGTGACTTTGACGACGCTGTTTGTTGTGTCCAGGAAGATAAAGGCTGGCGTCTGTGGGTAGCAATTGCTGATGTATCTTACTACGTGCGTCCCGAGACGATTCTGGATAAAGCGGCAACAGAGCGCGGTAACTCGGTTTACTTCCCAAGCAATGTTATTCCGATGCTACCGGAAAAGCTCTCTAACGGCTTATGTTCATTGAATCCTGATGTTGATCGCTTGTGCATGGTCGCAGAAATGGAACTGGGCCCTCGCGGAAAGCTGAAATCGACTCAGTTTTACCCTGCTGTTATGAAAAGTCACGCGCGATTGACTTACAATAAAGTTAAGAAGCTTCTCGATGGCGACGAAGAGTTGCAACAACAGTATCAGCATGTAATGGACAATGTGCAGGAGCTGGAGCGACTTTATAATGCATTAAGTGCAGCGCGCAAGCGTCGCTCAGCTATTGAATTCGATACTCAGGAAACTCGTTTTATTTTCAATGCTCAGCGTAAAATTGAAAGTATTGAGCCTGTTAAGCGGCATGTGGCTCATAAAATCATTGAAGAGTGCATGATCATGGCAAACGTTGCTTCTGCTCAACTTATCGAGTCTGATAAGGAAGTTGGGGCATTGTTCCGGGTGCACGAAACACCTTCGGACGAGCGACTGAACAATTTCCGCAGCTTCCTTGGTGAACTTGGTTTGAACCTGGAAGGCGGGGATGACCCTTCTCCCAAAGATTACGCTACGTTGCTTGAGCAAGTTAAAGATCGTCAGGATCATGAGTTGATTGAAACCATGCTGTTGCGTTCTATGCAGCAGGCGGTTTATCAAGCAGAAAATAAGGGGCACTTTGGATTAGCGTTGAAATCATACGCGCACTTTACGTCACCTATCCGTCGCTACCCGGATCTCATCTTGCATCGCGCGATAAAAGCGATTCTGCGTAAGAAAAAGGGTGAAGAAAAAGGTCTAGTTGGTGCATGGGCGTACTCAGAGAAGCAACTCGATGAACTGGGTGTTCATACCTCGATGACGGAACGACGTGCCGACGATGCTACCCGTCAGGTTGACGAGTGGTTGAAATGTGAGTTTATGCTCGATCATATCGGTATGGAGTTTGAAGGCGTTATTTCTTCGGTGACTAACTTTGGTCTGTTTGTGCGCTTAAGCGACTACCAAATTGACGGTTTAATTCACATTAGTAACCTTGATAACGACTACTACCATTTTGATCAGCAAAAAGGGATGTTAGTCGGTGAGAACAGCAACAGCGTTTTCCGTTTGGGTGACAATGTGAAAGTGAAAGTGAAAGACGTAAACCTTGATGACCGTAAGATCGATTTAACGTTGCTTGAAGCGACAAGCCCTGGTGGTAAAAAACGCAGTATGCCAGCTAAAGGATCGGGAAAAGGCAAAAGGAAGGGACAACCTCGCGGCAAAGGCGGTCAAAGGAAAAATGCTAACCGCGGCGGTAAAGGGCGTAGTAAGTCATGAGCCAAAAAGTGACGGTGTTCGGCCTGCACGCCGTGCGGGCAATACTAAAAAACCATCCCGATCGCTTAGTGGAACTGTATGTTTCCAAGGAACGGCAAGATGACTCTGTGCGTGATATTGTTAACCAATGTCACGCCACCGGTGTCAGGCCGCAGTGGGTGCCAAAGCAAGCACTGGAGAAACGAGCTGAAGGGGGCAATCACCAAGGGGTCGTCGCGACGGTGCATTCACCACCCACATTGACAGAACATGATTTACCTAAGCTGTTAGAGCAGACGGATAAAGCGGGTCTGTTTTTAATTTTGGACGGTGTTACTGATCCACATAACTTGGGAGCCTGTCTGAGAACAGCTGATGCCGCCGGTGTTACAGGCGTTATTGTTCCTAAAGATAAATCGGCTCAGATTACGCCAACCGTGCGTAAAGTTGCATCAGGTGCAGCCGAGAACGTACCCCTTATTGTGGTTACCAACTTAGCCAGAGCATTAAGAGATTTACAAGAACTCGGTGTTTGGGTTTATGGAACGGCCGGGGAGGCGACTCAGTCTGTTTATGATGTTGATTATCGTGGCCCGGTAGCGTTAGTGATGGGTGCAGAAGGTAAAGGCATGCGACGTTTGACTCGGGAAACTTGTGACAATTTAATCTCTATTCCTTTGGCGGGTAGTGTCAGCAGCCTGAACGTTTCGGTCGCTAGTGGTGTCTGCTTATTTGAGGTCGTTAGACAACGAAATGGATCTTAAACGTCGTCTTTTGCCGATAGGCATTGCGTTGGCAATGATAGCCGTTTTGTTTGTAAGCTGGACTCCCAACTGGGAGTCAGCCACGTGGCTACGTTCAGAAAAGCCTTACGTTGCATTTCATTTTGAGCTGCCAGATGACGCAGGAAAGTCCGTCGAAAACCTTGCTTTTGACATCAGTAATCGACTTGAAGTAAGGCATGAGTGGCACCGAGTGGAAGATAGTGCGGCAGAATGGCAGGTGACGCTCCTGTTTCAGGAACAGGAAAATGCGGTGCAGATTGATGCAACGGTAAAGCGCCAGGAAGAGCTGGTTGATCACATTATTGTGCGAGGTGAAAAAGCTGTAGCCAATGAACTCGCTGGCCGGATTGTTGATTTACTCAGTACCCGTATTGAAAAAGCCCATAAAAACGTCGATTAATTTGCAATCGGCGCTCATTTTAGTTAGTATCGCGCGGCTTAAATCAGCCATATTTTCATTTTACTGAATGTGTTCCTTGCTTCTATGTTAGTGCGGCTGAGCTAAACTGAGGCTATACGAACCAAAAGGAAACTGTAATGCGTCATTACGAAATCGTATTTATGGTCCATCCGGACCAAAGCGAGCAAGTACCTGGCATGATCGAGCGCTACAGCGAAACGATCAAGCAAGGTGGTGGTCAAGTCCATCGTTTAGAAGACTGGGGCCGTCGTCAATTGGCTTACCCAATCAACAAGCTGCACAAAGCGCATTATGTTCTGTTGAACATTGAAGCGTCTGCAGAAGTTGTGGAAGAGCTGGAAACTGCATTCCGTTTCAACGATGCAGTATTACGCAACATGATTATGCGTAAGAAAGAATCTATTACTGAGCCTTCGCCGCTAACTAAGCCGAAGGAAGATCGTAAAGGTGACAGTGAAGCGGCGTAAGCTTGCTGACCTTCTAAAAACTTTATGAATCGACTGCATTTAACCGGAACGCTAAGCAAAGTACCTAAGCTGGAAACCAGCCCTTCAGGTATTGAGCATTTACAATTAGTAATTGAACATCGGTCTATGCAACCAGAAGCTGGTATGAATCGTCAATCTTATGTACGTATTCAAGTCGTTTTAAGTGGAGAAGGTTTACAACACTGGTTAGAAAAATTGACGGTTGGTTGTGAAGTTCTGGCAGAAGGTTTTCTGCACCGTCACGAGGATAGCAATGGCTCACCTCGTTTGGTACTTCATGCTCAGCATCTCGAATTGATTTAAGGAGACCATCATGGCTCGTTTTTTTCGTCGCCGTAAATTCTGCCGCTTTAAAGCAGATGGCGTAAAAGAAATTGATTATAAAGATATCGCTACGCTTAAGAACTACATTACTGAAACTGGTAAAATCGTTCCTAGCCGTATTACTGGAACATCCGCTAAGTATCAGCGTCAGTTAGCGCGCGCTATTAAGCGTGCTCGTTATTTGTCACTGCTGCCTTATACTGATTCACATCAGTAAGCTAGCGCCGGTCGAATACCAAAAGTAGAGGTAGCGAGAAATGAATGTCATTTTGTTAGATAAAATTGCTAACTTGGGAAGCCTTGGCGATCAAGTCAGTGTTAAATCAGGTTACGCACGTAACTTTCTTTTCCCACAAGGAAAAGCAGTACCAGCGACCAAAAGCAACGTTGAGTTATTTGAACAGCGTCGTGCTGAGTACGAAGCTAAATTGTCTGATCAATTAGCGGCTGCTGAAGCTCGTGCTGAGAAAGTGAATGCTTTAGGCGCAGTAACCATTGCTTCTAAAGCGGGTGATGAAGGTAAATTATTTGGCTCTATCGGTACTCGCGATATCGCTGATGCAGTAACCGCTGCTGGCGTTGAAGTGAAGAAGAGCGAAGTTTTAATGCCTCACGGTACATTGCGTGAAGTGGGTGAGTTTGATATCGAACTGCATCTGCATGCTGATGTATTTGCAAATATCACGTTGAAAGTTGTTCCGGCTGAGTAAGTCGTTACGATTTGAAGAGAAAGCTGCCTTTGGGCAGCTTTTTTTTGGATAAAATTTAGCTGCTGTAAACCTTCCTTAAGGCGCGGTCGTCTAAACTAGTAAATTATAAAAAACGGTATCGGGGAGATAGCGTGCAAAGTGCAACAGATAGTGATGATGTGCTATTAGCAGCTCAAGGCGACGTACAAGCTTTTCAGCGTTTATATCACTTACATATACGACAAGTTTATGGGTTAGTGTTGCGACTTTGTGCGGACAGAAGTCTGGCTGACGATCTGGTTCAGGAAGTTTTTGTACAACTCTGGCAAAAACTTGATTCGTTTCGTGGTGAAGCAAAGTTTAGTAGCTGGCTTTATCGTGTAGCGACGAATATTTGTCTTACCGAAATGCGCAAACAAAAACGATGGTTTGCCAAATTTAGCTTCGGGGAAAATGCTTCTTCTGAACAATTCGACGAGGGCGCGTTGGATATCAGTCAACTGGATAAATTAATTCTAAAGCTGCCTGAACAAACTCGCCAGGTTTTTGTATTGCATGCTTTGCAAGGAGAGTCGCATCAGCAAATAGCGGATTGGCTGGGAATTGCAGTTGGCACCAGTAAAGCCCAGTTTCATAGGGCTCGTAAGAGATTAGAGGAGTGGCTGGAAGATGAGTGATACTGAGCAACGCAAAAGATTGGCAAATCGTCTCGAACAACTTCAGCGTCAGGGGATAGAGCCCCCGGAACACCTTTGGTCGGGCATTGAAAGCCGGTTGGGTCAAAAGATACCTCGGCAGAGCCGAGCGCAGCCTTTTTGGTTTGGAGCGTTGGCGGCAAGTGTTGTTATCGCAACCTTTATGACTGGTTGGCAATTAAGTACGACAAGCTCAGTCGATAAACCCAGACCGGTGTCTGAATTTTATTTGTTAGCGCAGAAGATGAATGCGGAACAGCGACAGCAATTGCAGATGATGCGAGCTGGCTACGAAACAGCAGGCTACCGACAGCTGACGGGTGATATTAAAACTCAATTAGCGCAATTGGCATCTGCCAGAGAAAAAATCACGGATTCTTTGCGAAACAGCCCGGGTGACCCGAATTTATTAGAGTTGTTACGTTGGGTAAATGAAGAAGAACTGAAGTTATTCAGTCAGTCGTATACGCTGAGAAATACAGTGCAAGAAATTTAAACAGGAGATAAAAATGAAGAAAATATTAACGGTCCTGGGCTTAACTTTGCTCATATTCAGCAACCACATAGCGGCTCAGGAGAAAGTCGACGAAACTTTAGCGGTCTCTCCCGAGGCGAGGGTTTTCATTGACAATATGAGAGGAAAGGTAGAGCTCATTGCCCATGAAAAAGAAGAAATTCGTGTGGTGGGTAAGCTTGATGAGAAAACAGAAAGGTTTATCTTTGAAGAACGAGGCAACGGCATTCATATCAATGTCGAGACCCCTCAAACTAGTGGGTTCAACTTTATGTCAGATGATTCAGAAGGGTCAGACCTTAAAATCTATCTGCCTGCATCTATGGATATTCAAGCTAATGGCGTTTCTATGGATGTAATCGCCAACGAGTTGACTGGTGGTTTAGAGGTTCGTTTAGTCAGTGGTGATATTAAGGTAACAAAAATAGCTAAACGCGTATTATTAAAAACGGTGAGCGGTGATATTAAAGCAAAAGGTCTCGATGGTGCGGTACGCTTTGAAACCGTCAGCGGAGATTTAACGGATTTAGATAATAGCGCAAAAACAGCTACTTATCAGTCGGTTAGTGGTGATATTACTGTCCATTCGGATACGATTGAAGAGCTGACAGTACAGTCAGTTTCTGGTGATATCGATACTCATATTGGATCTTTACGCAAAGGAAAGATGACAACAGTCAGTGGTGACGCCAAGTTAATAGCTCGTCTGAGTGAAAATGCGAGGTTGGAGGCAAGTTCTGTTAGTGGTGACCTAACGTTTAAGTGGGTTGGTGATATTCACGCGAATTTTGATATTCAGTCTAATGCAGGCGGAGAAATTAACAATCGCCTGTCGGATGATAAAGTCAGTGAAGCAGAGTGGGGGCCTTCGTCAACACTTGAATTTACAATGGGTGACGGTAGTGCCGATGTATCAGCCACAACGGTTAGCGGGGAAATTACGCTCGATAGAAATTAAATCACGGTGTTAGGTGTCGCTTTGCTTTCTAAATAAGAGGGGATTTTGTATAGTAATCCCCTCTTATTATTTCCCTTGGCGAGACAACTTTCCACATGGCAGAGAAGTCAAAAAAACGTGACGCATCCATAGAAGCTTTGCGCTCAGCACCACACTCAATAGAAGCTGAACAGTCGGTTCTTGGTGGCTTAATGCTGGATAATGATGCGTGGGATAATGTAGCGGGCAGTGTCATCGCTGAAGACTTCTATCACCGTTCTCATCGACTTATTTTTAAAGCAATGCATGAGCTTGCTCAACGCAGTCAGCCAATGGATTTGGTTACTGTATCAGAAAATCTCGAGACGTCCGGGGAATTAGAGCAAGTTGGTGGTTTCGCTTATCTTGGTGAAATTGCAAAGAATACGCCCAGCGCTGCCAATATCTTAGCCTATGCGAACATTGTTCGTGAACGTGCCGTGTTGCGAGAAATGATTGGAGCGGCAAATGATATCGCAGAATCTGGCTACGATACTCAAGGCCGAAGTAGTGCAGAGTTGCTCGATTTAGCAGAGTCTAAGGTATTTAAGATAGCGGAAAAACGCGTTAGCTCAAATGAGGGTCCGCAGGGAATAAACCTAATTCTGCAACGCACCGTTAGCCGTATTGAACAGTTAAGTAAGCTCAAAAATAATAATGGTGTGACCGGCGTTTCTACGGGCTTTACTGACCTGGACCAAATGACGGCGGGGCTTCAACCTTCCGACTTAGTGATAGTAGCGGCGCGCCCTTCAATGGGTAAGACAACCTTCGCCATGAACCTGGCAGAGAATATAGCACTTAATGATGATCGACCAGTATTGGTATTTAGTTTAGAGATGCCAGCGGAGCAATTAATGATGCGTATGTTAGCGTCGTTAAGTCGAGTGGATCAAAATAAAGTGCGTACGGGTAAACTTGAAGATGATGACTGGGCTCGCATCGCCTCTGTAATGAACATGCTCAACGACAAGAATAACATCTACATCGATGACTCGTCGGGCTTAACTCCTACCGAAGTCCGTTCGCGGGCGCGCCGTATCCATCGAGAGCATAAGGGCATCTCCATGATTATGGTCGATTATTTACAGCTGATGACTGTTCCCGGTATGTCTGAAAACCGAACACTGGAAATTGCTGAAATCTCTCGATCTTTGAAGTCTTTGGCGAAAGAACTGGAAGTTCCTGTGGTCGCGCTGTCGCAATTGAATCGATCGTTGGAACAACGTTCAGATAAACGTCCGGTAAACTCCGACTTACGTGAGTCAGGCTCTATTGAGCAGGATGCCGATGTCATTATGTTTATTTACCGGGACGAGGTGTATCACCCCGATTCAGCCGAGCAGGGGCTGGCAGAAATTATTATTGGAAAGCAGCGTAATGGACCTATTGGAAAGGTTGAGCTTAAGTTCCACGGACAACTATCGAGATTTGATAATTATGCTCGTAATATTAGCGACGATCGCTATTAATCGCCGTTAATTAATTTTATCAAAACAAATTTCAATGTAAGCTTTTCCGGCTACGTGATTAAACGGCATGATTAATTTCGAGCCTTCCGATTTGTGCGAAATAGTATGGTCTTTGCCAGAAACAACAATCGGTGTTGCCATATCAAAGTCGTAACCTTTTTCACCTAAGGCTTTTTTGGCACCACCGGTTACCATATTGGTTATTTCACCCACCATGTCACAAACATCTTCGTTAATCGAATCGGGTAATTCGCCCAGCATTTTATTCATTACTTCGCAGGCGAGATTTTCCTCGAAGGAAATTGAAAATGAACCTCTAATTTGTGGGCCTACCATCCCGATAATACCGGATACGTCACCACGGGCGTATTCGTCCTTTTTAAGCTGCGCTTTACCGGGTTTCAATTCCATTTGCGCCATCATCGACAAGACATTTTGTAGCGCTTGAAGAAATGGGTTTACGAACTCGGCATTCATCTTTTATTCCTTTATATCCTGCTGACAATTGATTGTGTCAGATGCATTCTTAATCGTTAATATTAGGCTGCGATTGCCATAATCATCAACAACATTAATCGTATTAACTTGTGCAGAAAAGCTATCCATTAACAGCGTGTTTGATACTTCCCACTCGCATAGGTTATCACGCTTGGGTACTTCCTGATATATCCAGATTTTCTGAAAATCCGCTTCAAAGCCCACCCAGTTAGGTGTTATATCCTTACCTTGTGCTGAAGTAAGTTTGAAATTTTCATTTACCCACTGTCTTATTTTTTTTTCCGCATTACCCTGGTCAAGTCGAAAATCTTTATCGAAACGTTTTTTGAGCGCTTGTTGTAAATCATGCAGAGTATATTGGTGGACAATTTCAACAGCCCCTGTGTTTTCGTTAGCGGAAATCTCTGTCAGACCAAAGAAGTAGCGGTGCGCTGATACCGTCGGTATCAGCGCAAACAGCAAAGTTAAGGCAAGGACAATCTTATTCATCGTCACCAGACTTAAGCTCTTCGTTATAGTCTTCCATCATGCTCTTTTTGCGATCGTCGCGTTTAAACAGCTCAATTCTTGATGGAATTGCTCGTGCTGGCCAGTAATTATTGGTGGTATCGACGTCTGCGGTTTCCCAATTAGGGTCGACAACAACCTGCTGTAATGTTTTATCTCTAATCAGGAGCTTACTGACTGACTTAGGTGAACGACGCCATACTTCTGCTGGAATGCGAACATGTTCTTTACTACCGTCTTCGTAATGAAGATCCAGTAGAATAGGCATTACTAAGCCACCTTTATTTGAAAAGTCGAGTACGTAGAAATTACTGCCGTTTTTCAACATGGCTTTTTGTTCTTCGTCTAATCCCTCAATGAATTTGTTGTATTCATTACGATCGGCATTAGTGACAGTAAATTTATCGTGCTCGTTGTAAAAATCAGAAAGACGGGGTTGTTGATGTATTTTGTAGTTTACATCGGCATTTCGCTGAGTCGTCAGTGATTTCGGTTCAGTCTTCTCTTGCTCTTTCTTCCACGCCTTTTCAATTTCTGGATCTTGAGTATTAATAGTTAATACACGAACAGCGTCCAGTGAGATATCAACATGGTCAGTAGAGTAGAACCAGCCACGCCAGAACCAGTCTAGGTCAACACCTGAAGCGTCTTCCAACGTTCTGAATAGATCTTCCGGGGTTGGACGCTTAAACTTCCAGCGGCGGGCATATTCGCGGAATGCGAAGTCAAACAATTCACGGCCAACAATGGTTTCACGTAAAATATTCAATGCAGTCGCTGGTTTGCCATAAGCGTTATTACCAAACTGCAAAATAGATTCCGAGTTAGTCATAATTGGCATTTGGTTACTGCTCGCCATATAGCTTGTTATATTGCGAGGTTCGCCGCGCCATGATGGATAGTCTTCTTCCCATTTTTGCTCAGCAAGGAATTGAAGGTAAGTGTTAATTCCTTCATCCATCCATGTCCATTGGCGCTCGTCTGAATTCACTATCATTGGGAAATAGATATGCCCAATTTCATGAATAATAACTGAGATTAATCCGTACTTTGTTCTTTTTGAGTAGTACTTTTCACCTGACTCTTCATCCACGTAAGGGCGAGGACCATTAAAGGTGATCATCGGGTATTCCATACCACCGACAGGGCCATTAACCGAAATAGCGACAGGGTACGGGTAATCAAAGCTGTAGTCGTTGTAGTGTTCAATCGTGTGAATAATAGAAGCCGTTGAATAACGTTCCCACAACGGGTTGCCTTCCTCAGGATAAAACGACATAGCTAAGACATCGGTTTTATTTTTCTCATATCCCTGAGCGTCCCAAATGAACTTACGTGAAGAAGCCCAGGCAAAATCACGGACTTTTTCGGCTTCGAAAATCCACGTTTTAGTTTCTGAAGTGCCTTCCTTTTCGTTCTCCAGAGCTTCTTCTTCTGTAACGATTTTTACCGGTTCATCGGCATCACGAGCTAACTCTAGACGTTGACGTTGAGTTGAGGTCAGTACTTCTTCTGGGTTTTGTAAAACACCAGTAGAGGCGACAATATGATCAGCTGGAACAGTAATCTCTACTCGATAGTCGCCAAACTCTAAAGCAAACTCACCGTTGCCAATAAACTGCTTATTTTGCCAACCTTCAGCATCGTAGTAGGCTGCCATACGCGGAAACCATTGAGACATTTCGTACAGATAGTTGCCATCGTCTTCGAAGTACTCGTAGCCGCCTCGGCCGCCAAGAACTTCAGCTTCAATGATGTTGAACTTCCAGTTAATATTAAAGGTTACGCTGTCACCACTTTCTAACGGCTCGTTTAAATCAAGGCGCAGCATGGTGTCGTTTACGTAGTGGTCAAGCGGCTCTCCGTCTTCGTAGCTAATTTCGGTCAATTCATAACCCGCCGGAAAACTCTTCTGAGTCATCATGCTTTCCATTCGGGAAAAACTGACTCGGTCTAAATCACCGCTAGCTTGGCTTTGCGGTCCAATAGAGCTTTCTTTAAAGCGGTTTTGATCAAGCTGAACCCACAAATAGCGCAAAGTATTAGGAGAATTATTAGTGTAAGTAATAGTGCTTTGCGCGCTAATGCTTTGGTTTTCGTCATCTAAAGCCACCTGGATTTTATAGTCAGCTTCCTGTTGCCAGTATGCCTGACCGGGGGCTCCGGATGCAGTTCGGTAGATGTTTGGACTACGAAATTTGTCGTCGTTAAGTTGACGGAATTTATCGTCGAAGGCTTCGGCCGTTGCTGCTTGACTAACCGTAAAGCAGACGGTTGCGGTAGCAATTAGATGACTGAGTTTCATATGTTACCTATTGTTAGTATTTATTAGCGCTATCGTTAATGGCATTTGGCGCACAGACCATGTGCCTCTATGGTTTGGTTTTGAACTTTAAAACCTTGCTCTTCTGCCTGGCTTTTCAGTTCGTCGTAAACCCCTTCTGACTGGATTTCCTGAACGTCACCACAAGAGTTGCAGATTAACATTTGAACCGGATGTTGGTGATCAAAATGCGAGCAAAGCACAAAACTATTCGACGAAGTGATTTTGTGAACGAAACCTTGTTCTTGTAAAAAATCTAAGGCGCGGTAGATAGTGGGGGGCTTTGCATTTGGCATCACTTCACGCAGCTGGTCAAGTAAGTCGTACGCGCCAACCGCCCCTGAATGCGTCGCCAGTATTGAAAACACTTCGCGTCGGGCTGTTGTGAGTCTGGCTCCACGTTGTTGGCAGAGTTTTTCTGCTTTATGTATGAGTCTTTGTGCTTCTTGGGGCGTCATCACTGACTGTGGTTTAAGTTTCATTTAGCCATTGTAGAGAGTTTTAGCTGTGAGGAAAAGGGTTTTACGGAAGAGGCTGATTAGTCTTTCATTCTCAGTTAAAATAACCCCAAGATATAGTCTCTTTGATAAGCTAACTTAATTGGATGAATGCTTTGGTCACACCCTATTCTTATAAGCTCTCAGTCGCCCCGATGCTGGATTGGACTGATCGACACTGCCGATACTTTCATCGCTTACTGACAAAAACAACCCTTCTTTATACTGAAATGGTGACGACGGGGGCGATTATTTATGGTCAGCAAGATTTTCTTGCATTTAATCCTGACGAACATCCTGTGGCTCTTCAGCTGGGGGGGTCTGATCCTGACGCAATGGCTCGTTGCGCTGCTCTTGCGCAAGAGCGGGGATATGACGAAGTTAATATCAACGTTGGGTGCCCTTCCGATAGGGTTCAAAATGGAAGCTTCGGGGCCTGTTTAATGGCAGCTCCGGATACGGTTGCTGCTTGTGTCAGAGCAATGAAAGCTGTTACGGATATTCCAATAACAGTAAAAACGCGGCTTGGAATTGACCATCATGATTCTGATGAGTTTCTCTATAAGTTTACCGATGCAGTTGTAGCCGCCGGCTCACACCAGTTGACCTTGCATGCACGTAAAGCTTGGTTGCAAGGTCTGAGCCCTAAAGAAAACCGAGATATTCCCGAACTGCAATATGAGAGAGTTTATTTGGCTCAGCAGCGTTATCCTGATGTACCAGTTGCGATTAATGGCGGAATCACCAGTGTAGAGGAAGTTAAGCAACACTTAGCTCAGGTACATGGCGTCATGATAGGCCGTGCCGCTTATCAGAATCCTTGGCTGCTAACTGAACTGGACTATTTAAACGCTGCCGGGGAGTCGAAGTTGGCTCGTGAGGAGGTTGTTACCGCCATGATACCTTATGTGGATAACCATATCCGGCAAGGTGGTCGGGCATGGCATGTGGTTCGTCATATGCTGGGTTTATTCCAGGGGATGCCCGGGGGGAAACGTTGGCGGCAATATCTAAGTGTGAAAGGTCCGCGTGCCACAAATGCCGAAGAGCTTCTTTATGGGGCTTTAGCTTTCCGTGATGATCATAGCCAACATGTTTCGTCACTAACGTCATAAATAGACTAAAAGTTGGTGAAAAACGCTAACTATTGGAATCGTCTGTTGCACCCTATAAATTAATAAATACTTTAAAAACAAAGCCTTACGAAAAAAACTAAAGATGGCACAACCTTTGAATTACTTAGTGCGACTTAACTAACGCACTGTCATTATTCAAAGGAGAAAATCATGAAAGCGTTAATCGTAAGTGTTGTCAGTGGTGTTATGTTGTTCAGCGCATCGGTTTCAGCTGCCGATGAAAATAGAGATTCTATCGCTGCTGAGATACAAGCTCAGATGGCTGAAATGTCTGAACAGGGTATGCAGGCTATTAAAGCGTCGGTCACTCAGTCTATTGAAGAGTGGGCTGCAGAATTATTTTCAAATCCGCAATTGGCCGAAGTACAAACGGTACCCACCGAACAAGACAGCAAGAAGACTCAGTAAGGAGTCCCCATGGTTTTACTTGATCAATGGTGGCTCATTTGGTTAACCGCGCCGGTTTTAGGAACGTTAGTCGTCGGCGCCTTTATCAGTTTCAGCGCATCCCTGATGCGGCACAGCTAGACTTTTGGTACTCTGCCTATATCCCGTTATAACAATAAAAGAGGAATACGCATGTTTAAGTCTCTGATAGCCGCTTCTGTGTTAGCCGTAGTAACCGGTTGTGCAACCGCTGCGCAATCAACCGAAGGTGACACTGAAACAGCGAAGTATACTGCGAGTGATAAGGCCAATAAGTTAGCGCAAGAGTATCTTCTAATTGATACACATATCGATGTACCGTATCGAATTCATAATAAGTGGGAAGACGTTACCGAAGCGACCGAAGAGGGTGATTTTGACTACCCTAGAGCCGTGGAAGGAGGGCTTAACGCGCCGTTTATGTCAATTTATATCCCTGCATCGTATGAAGAGAGTGGCGGCAGTATACAGCTTGCACATGAACTTATCGATGGTATGGAAGCGCTGGTTGGACGCGCCCCGGATAAATTTGCAATGGCGTATAGCACTGACGACATTCGTCGCAATAAAGAACAAGGATTAATGTCAATCGCATTGGGTATGGAAAATGGTACGCCAATTGAAGGCGATCTTGATAATTTACAAATGTTTTATGAGCGAGGCATCCGCTACATTACGCTGGCGCATTCGTTGTCAAACCATATCTCTGATTCCTCATACGATATCCGCCGCCCTTGGGAAGGACTGAGTCCGTTCGGTAAAAAGCTAGTTAAAGCAATGAATGAGACCGGTGTTATGGTCGATGTTTCTCATATTTCCGATGAAGCTTTTTATCAAGCGGTTGAAATCAGTGACGCTCCGGTCATTGCTTCGCATTCATCACTGCGTGCTTATACGCCGGGCTTCGAGCGAAATATGAGTGACGATATGCTAAAAGCTCTGGCGGAAAATGAAGGGGTTATCCAAATTAATTTTGGCTCGTCATTTTTAGCGCAACAAGCGAACCGCTATCGCGATATGATGAAAAAAAGAATCCTCGCGGTAAAAGAGCAATACGGTGAAGGCAGTGAAGAGGCGCAAAGCCGGATAGCGGAACTTGAAGCCAGTAATCCGTACCCGTTTGCAACGGTCGATACTGTTTTGAATCACATCGATCATGTTCGCGATTTAATTGGTGTAGAGCATATTGGAATTGGTTCTGACTATGATGGTGTTGGCGACTCATTACCGGTCGGACTAAAAGATGTATCTACCTATCCCAACCTGGTTCAGGGACTATTAGACAGAGGGTACACAGAAAAAGAAATCGAAATGATCCTTGGTGGTAACTTAATGCGTGTTTGGGCGCAGGTCGAAGAGTACGCAAAAACACATTAAGGCCTTGACAGAAGGCCGTGAATCGGTATAATTCGCGGCCACGTCTTTCGAGTTTATCGGCAATTTGCTGTGTGAAAGGCGTTCGACAACAGTCCCGATTGGGGACTGAATGGTTGACGTAGAACATCGCACCCCCGGTATGTGCCAGGGAGGTTGCGATTTTCTGTGCTCTTTTTTAAATGCTCTTTTATTGAGGCTTTGATTTATTTATGGCTAATCAAAGAATTCGGATTCGTTTGAAAGCGTTCGATCACCGTCTGATCGACCAGTCGACTGCAGAGATTGTTGAAACTGCAAAACGCACTGGTGCTCAGGTACGTGGTCCTATCCCACTGCCAACACGGAAAGAACGCTTCACCGTGCTGATTTCTCCACACGTGAATAAAGACGCGCGTGACCAGTACGAAATCCGCACCCACAAGCGTCTGATTGATATCATGGACCCTACTGACAAAACGGTTGACGCGCTTATGCGTTTAGATTTGGCAGCTGGCGTTGATGTACAGATCAGCTTGGGTTAAGTGGGCAGTAATAGGATTACACACGAGAGGTTTTAACAATGGCTATAGGTCTAGTCGGTCGTAAAGTAGGAATGACGCGTGTCTTCCAGGAAGACGGCGCTTCTGTTCCTGTTACTGTGATCGAAGTGCTGGCGAACCGTGTGACTCAGGTTAAATCTGATGACACAGACGGTTACCGTGCCCTTCAAGTGACCACAGGCGAGAAGAAAGCGAGCCGTGTAACCAAGCCTTTAGCAGGTCACTTTGCTAAAGCTGGTACAGAGGCAGGTCGTGGTCTTTGGGAATTCCGCCTGAAAAACGGCGAAGGCGACGATTATGCAGTTGGTTCTGAACTGACTGTTGATATCTTCGCAGAAGTTAAGAAAGTAGACGTTACTGGTACTTCAAAAGGTAAAGGCTTTGCCGGTACTGTGAAGCGCTGGAACTTCAGCATGCAGGACGCTACTCATGGTAACTCATTGTCTCACCGTGCACCGGGTTCAATCGGTCAAAACCAGTCGCCTGGTAAAGTATTCAAAGGCAAGAAAATGGCTGGTCAGATGGGTAATGAGCGAGTCACTACGCAATCACTTGAATTAGTTCGGGTTGATGCAGAACGCAGCTTGTTGTTAATCAAAGGTGCGGTCCCGGGTGCAACCGGTAGTGATGTGATCGTTAAACCAGCGGTCAAGGCGTAACGTCTGAGGAGAATAGTGATGGAATTAACATTGAAAGACGCAAAAGGCGCTCTTGAGGTTTCCGAAGCTACCTTTGGACGTGAGTTTAATGAAGCCCTTGTCCATCAAGTAGTTGTAGCTTACGCTGCAGGTGCTCGACAGGGCACAAAAGCTCAGAAAACTCGTTCTGAAGTAGCCGGTGGTGGTAAGAAGCCTTGGCGTCAAAAAGGTACTGGTCGTGCCCGTGCAGGTACAATCCGTAGTCCTATCTGGCGTTCTGGTGGTGCAACTTTTGCAGCTAAACCGCAAAATCACAGCCAGAAAGTAAACAAAAAAATGTACCGCGGTGCGATTAAAAGCATTTTGTCGGAACTGATTCGTCAGGAACGTCTGATTGTTGTTGAGAAATTTGGTGTTGATGAACCAAAAACAAAGCAACTGGCAGCGAAACTGAAAGAAATGGATCTAAACGACGTTTTGATCGTGACCAAAGAAGTTGATGAGAACCTGTTCTTAGCTTCTCGCAACTTGCATAAAGTCGACGTGCGCGATGTTCAGGGTATTGACCCTGTCAGTCTGATTGCTTTCGAGAAAGTGCTGATGACTGCTGACGCCGTCAAGCAGCTTGAGGAGGTGTTATCATGATGCGCGAAGAACGTTTGCTTAAAGTGATTTTAGCACCTCACGTTTCGGAAAAATCGACTAACACTGCTGAAAATAACAACACGGTTGTATTTAAAGTAGTGGTTGATGCGACGAAAACCGAAATCAAAGCGGCTGTCGAAAAATTGTTTGAAGTTGAAGTCAAAAACGTACGTACAGTTAACGTGAAGGGTAAAACCAAGCGCACTGGTTCTCGTTTCGGGAAACGCAGTGACTGGAAAAAAGCGTATGTTGCCTTGAATGAAGGTGCTGACATCGACTTCTCTGGCGGCGCTGAGTAACAGGAGGAATAAACATGGCTGTAGTTAAAAGTAAGCCTACGTCTCCGGGTCAACGCCACGTCGTTAAAGTCGTCGGTCAGGACCTGTACAAAGGCAAGCCTTACGCACCATTGCTGGAAAAAAATAGCAAATCTGGTGGTCGTAACAATAACGGTCGTATCACGGTTCGTCACATTGGCGGTGGTCACAAACACCACTACCGTGTTATCGACTTTAAACGTAATAAAGATGGTATCCCTGCAAAGGTTGAGCGTATTGAATACGATCCTAACCGTTCAGCGAATATCGCTTTAGTTTTGTATGCTGACGGTGAACGCCGTTACATCTTGGCTCCGAAAAACCTATCAGTAGGCGATCGTGTTCAGTCTGGTGTTGATGCACCGATTAAACCAGGTAATAGCCTACCAATGCGCAACATCCCTGTGGGTAGTGTTGTTCATGCGGTAGAGTTACAGCCAGGTAAAGGCGCACAGATGGCTCGTTCAGCGGGTGCTTATTGCCAGATTCTTGCTCGTGACGGTGCTTATGTTACCGTACGTTTACGTTCAGGTGAGATGCGTCGCGTTCAGTCTGAAGGTCGAGCAACTATCGGTGAAGTAGGTAACGCAGAGCATATGCTGCGTCAATTGGGTAAAGCTGGTGCAAACCGCTGGCGTGGTATTCGTCCAACCGTTCGTGGTGTGGCGATGAACCCAGTTGATCACCCTCACGGTGGTGGTGAAGGCCGTACCTCTGGTGGACGTCATCCTGTGACGCCATGGGGCACGCCGACCAAGGGCTACAAAACCCGTAAAAACAAGCGTACTGATAAGTTCATCGTACGCCGTCGCAACAAATAAGAGTTGAGGATAAAACATGCCACGTTCTCTTAAAAAAGGTCCATTTATTGACCTTCACCTGCTAAATAAGGTGGAGAAAGCGTTGGAAGCCGGGGATAAAAAGCCAATTAAAACTTGGTCCCGTCGTTCAATGATCATCCCAGATATGATCGGCCTGACTGTCGCTGTTCACAACGGTCGTCAGCACGTTCCTGTCTACGTGACAGATGAAATGATCGGTCATAAATTAGGCGAATTCGCGCCAACCCGTACTTATCGCGGCCATGCTGCTGATAAGAAAGCGAAGAAACGGTAAGAGGTAGAGAGTGATGGAAGCAATTGCTAAACACCAATTTGCCCGCGTTTCAGCGCAGAAGGGCCGTTTGGTCGCAGACCAAATCCGTGGACTTCCAGTAGAAAAAGCACTGGATATCCTCGCGTACAGCCCCAAAGCAGCTGCTGACTTAATCAAGAAAGTTCTTGAGTCAGCAATCGCGAACGCGGAACATAATGAAGGTGCGGACATTGATGAGTTGAAAGTAGCTCGAGTCTTTTTAGACGAAGGTCCTACTATGAAACGCATCAAACCACGGGCGAAAGGCCGTGCCGATCGTATCTTTAAGCGCACCAGCCACATTACTGTGGTCGTGTCAGATAGCTAGGAGATAAATTATGGGTCAGAAAGTACATCCTAATGGTATTCGCCTAGGTATCTCCAGACCATGGAATGCAACCTGGTATGCGAATACAAATGAGTTCGCTGATAACCTGCACAGTGATTTTCAGGTACGTAAGTTCCTGAACAAAGAACTGCGCAACGCATCAGTCTCTCGTATCGTTATCGATCGTCCAGCCAAGAGTGTTCGTGTGACTATTCACACTGCACGTCCTGGTGTGGTCATCGGTAAGAAAGGCGAAGACGTAGAAAAACTGCGTAAGCAAGTGTCTAAGTTGACAGGCGCTCCTGCGCAAATCAACATCTCAGAAGTTCGTAAGCCTGAGTTGGATTCGCAGCTAGTAGCTGACAATATTGCTGGTCAGTTGGAACGTCGTGTCATGTTCCGTCGTGCTATGAAGCGTGCCGTACAAAACGCCATTCGCTTAGGTGCCAAAGGTATCAAAGTTGAAGTGAGTGGTCGTTTGGGCGGTGCAGAGATTGCACGTACTGAGTGGTATCGTGAAGGCCGTGTACCGTTGCACACATTACGTGCAGACATCGACTACTCGACCTCAGAAGCGAACACCACTTACGGTATCATCGGTGTTAAGGTCTGGATTTTCCGTGGTGAAGTTCTTGGTGGACTTCCAACTGAAGAAAAGCCAGCTCCTAAGCGCGGCAAGAACCGTAAGTAAAGGAGAGACGATATGTTACAACCTAAGCGTACAAAATTCCGTAAGGTTCACACAGGCCGCAACCGTGGTCTGGCGCAGTCTGGTAACAAAGTCAGCTTCGGTACTTTTGGTTTAAAAGCTACTGACCGTGGTCGTATGACCGCGCGTCAAATCGAAGCAGGCCGTCGTGCAATGACTCGTCACGTTAAGCGTCAAGGTAAAATCTGGATCCGTGTATTTCCTGATAAGCCTATTACCAAAAAGCCTCTAGAAGTTCGTATGGGTAAAGGTAAAGGTAACGTCGAATACTGGGTTGCTCAGATTCAACCAGGTCGCGTTCTGTATGAAATGGACGGTGTTCCTGAAGAGTTGGCACGTGAAGCGTTCCGCCTTGCGGCACGTAAACTGCCTTTCAAAACCACTTTTGTGACTCGGACGGTAATGTGATGAAAGCAAGTGAACTGAAAGAAAAAACCGTTGAGCAGCTGCAGGAAGAATTGCTAGGCTTGCGTCGTGAGCAGTTCAATCTGCGCATGCAGGCGGCAACTGGTCAGCTGAATCAGACTCACATGATGAAACAGGTGCGTCGTGATATCGCACGTGTTAAAACCATCTTAAATGAGAAGGCAGGTGCGTAATGACTGAAGAAAAACGTGTTCGTACTCTGCAAGGCAAAGTTGTCAGCGATAAGATGGATAAAACCATCACTGTAGCTGTTGAACGTCGTGTAAAGCACCCGGTATACGGGAAGTACATCACGCGTACAACTAAGGTACATGCGCATGACGAAGACAACCAGTGTAAAGCTGGCGATTCCGTGATTGTTCGCGAATGTCGTCCGCTGTCTAAGAATAAATCTTGGACTCTGGAAGAAATCGTAGAGCGTGCTACTGTTGTCTAAACGCAGATAACGATAAAGAAATTAGAAGGCCTCCCTTGCGGAGGCCTTTTTTTTGATCTAAACCTTTATAGGTTGAGTACAAATATCTGAAATTAATTAATTTATTCTTTAAAGATTAATAATGAATTCGTACGTCAGTACGTAATAATCAGAGGAAGCCAACCTATGTCAAAGAGCCTATTTTTAGCAGCTACGGTACTTGCCGCAAGTCCTGTAGTCGCAGCTCCTCAGGATAGTAATTCGGTTGAACAAGAGATTCAGGCGTTAAAAGAACGTTTGGCTGAATTAGAAAAGCGTCTTGAAGAAAAGGAAAAGCGTGAAAAGAAAGAAATCGTCATAGTAGAAAAGCGTGAAGTGAAAAAGGACAAAATGTCCACTCCAGAAACGAATCAACGAAGAGTAGTTTCTGACTCGGGAGTGCAGGCGCGCTTGGCTAAATTGGAAGAAAAGACTGAACAGAATGAAAACTGGCCGATAAAAGTGCATGGTGCTGTTCGCTTCCAGTATGAATACAATAATTACGATACAGATAATCAAAACCGAACGGGTGATCTGGATTTTGATATTTTCCGTCTGAATTTCGACGGTGAAATGGGCGATGTGATCTTGTCAGCCGAGTATCGCTGGTTCAATTATCAAGACGTCATTAAGCACGCCTGGTTCGGCTATGACTTCACCGACAAACTGCAGGGGCAGGTTGGAGTAGTGAAAATACCCTTCGGAAATATGCCTTATAACTCCCATAGTTATTTCTTTGACACAACCTTTTACGTAGGGTTAGAAGACGAACACGATAACGGTATCCGTTTGAAATATCGTGACAAGGACTGGGATTTCGATGTTGCTTTTCTCAAATCGGATGAGCAGGGTGGTATTGACGGGGCAACGTCCGACCGCACCGAGCGGTATAATTATGACACAGTAGGTATTAGATTGCCGGGCCAGGGGGCCTACGATACACCTGGCTTGCCCGTTGGGGAGAGTAATAGTTATGCGCTTCGTGCTGCCCGCAAGTTCCATTTTAGTGACACAGAAAATCTTGAAATAGGCACATCAGTTCAAGGTGGTAACCTGTATTCAGGAACCGCCGCAGATGGCTTTTCTGCCGCGCAGGCGTATGAAAACCAGAATGTTGGTAACCGTTTCGCCTGGGCCGCTCACGGTGTCTATAATAACGGGCCATGGAATGTACAGCTCCAGTACTCTGATTACGAATACGATATTAAGTTAGAGAATCGCGGTGTGTATATGGCCGCTTATGCTTACTATGATGCTATCCCAGCAGAAGCCAAGCTTTACACTGCTAACGTAGCTTATACGCTACCAGTCGATATAGGGCCGATAACAAGCTTAACGTTCTATAACGACCACAGCTTGATGACTGACAAAAGAGGTTATCAAGACGATACCTGGATGAATGTATTGGGCGTAGCAGTGGCTGCCGGTGGTGGATTTTACACTTACGTTGATTACGTAAAGGCGAAAAACCAGCCATTTATTGGCGGTAATACAGCTACTGATGGCGGCGAAGTCAACGATCGTTTTAACATCAACTTTGGTTATTACTTCTGAGCTCTCTAATTATCTCCTATTGAAAGATATGGAACCTCTAGGGTTCCATATCTTTTTTATTGGGTAGTATATGTTCGTACGAATCGCCTTTTTGTCTAAAGTCCCTTGTCCGGTTAAACATTTTAAGCTCGGTGTGTAACGCCGCTTTAGCCATAATATGCGCACTAATTGGGGCTGTCAGAAACAGGAAAATCGCAATAAGTAACTCATTAAGATTAATAGTGCCCTGAACCGACGTAACGATAATTGAGGCGATGACGATTCCTCCAATCCCCATTGTCGTATTTTTAGTTGGCGCGTGTAGGCGTGTAAAAAAGTCGGGTAATATAGCTAAGCCCAAAGAGCCAATGAAGGCAAAAATAGCCCCCAGCAAAATAAAAAAAGCAGCCAGCCACTGAGCCCATTCAGGTAATTGATTTAAAACGCTCATAATTGTACCCCTTATTCTATTAAATCGCCGCGTAATAAAAATTTACCCGCCGCGATAGTGCCGACAAATCCAAACATCGCAATGAGTAAAGCCGCTTCGAAATAAGTTTGGGTATTCTGGTACATGCCAAGCAATAGTAGTAATGCGAGTGAGTTAATGTAAATTGTATCCAACGCAAGTATCCTGTCGGGCAAATCAGGGCCTTTTATCAGTCGCCAAAAGTTCATTAGCACCGATAAACTAAATAGCAAAAAAGCGATTTCCAGTACCGTGGTTAACATTGAAATATCTCCTTCAAACGGCGCTCATAGCGATTTCTTATCGTCTTTATGAGCTCTTCTGGATTCTCTTCCGAAAATGAATGGATAAGAATGCCTTTACGACCTCGGGTTATTTCACATGAAACCGTACCTGGGGTGAGTGTAATCGTGCTGGCAAGGATAGTAACCGGAAGCTCTGCTGTCATATTAAGCGGAAAGACAAAAAGAGCCGGACGCATTGAACGTGGCTTGCCAATAATCATTGCAGCAACTTTAAAGTTCGCCACCACGATGTCGTTTATAAGAATAAAAAAATAAACTAATGCGAGATCGGGTCGTTTAATTCTTATGAAGCTGGGCCAGGCCGAGCGAAATAAGAACGGAATGAACCAAGCGAAAAGAGCACCCAGTACTATGACGCCTGGTGCAATTGAATTAAAAAGTAGAACCCATACTATTAACAAAAACAATGATAACAAAGGGGTTGGAAATAGCGTTTTCATCATAATTATTCCATTCCTGTTGTTAGTACCCGTGATGGGTATTGCTTTATGTCGTAAAGCTGTTCGGCGACGTCATCTGTGTAGTTGCGTATTGGGTTTGCAAATAGCGTGATTAATACTGAAAGCGACAGCAGGAGGGCAACCGCTACTCGCTTGCCAATGGGTGCAGATTGGTCATTGGCTTTGCCTGGCAGCGTATGCCAAAGTATTTTGCTACCCGCTCTTGTCACAGTAATGAGCATCATGAATGTTGCACCTAACATGGCTGCCCATAACCAGAAACTTCTACTGTCAGGGGTGGCGGCTTCCATAATCATCAACTTTCCGGCAAAACCTGATAAGGGAGGTAAGCCAATGACCGAAATGGCAGCAATCAGGAACATAACTGAATACGTTGAGTGGTTGGCCATTATTTTTCCTGACACTATTCGCGAAGCTGTTTTCCCTCGCTCATATGCCATGAGGTCCACTAATAAGAATAATGCCGCCGTGACGAAGGTTGAGTGGATCAAGTAAAATAACATAGCGCCTGTGGTTTCTATGCCACTCAAGCTGTATGCCGCTATTATCGTCCCAACAGAAATAACCACCAGATACGCCACCATTAACCGTAAATCACGAGCGGCCAAGATGCCTATTGAGCCTGCTACCATGGTGATAAGCCCCATGATCCAAAGCCAATCGTGCGCCATCAAAGCCAGCTCGTTTGCTTCGGGACCGAAGATTAACGTATAGACACGGATTATGGCGTAAGCACCAACTTTAGTCATTATCGCGAAAAGTGCTGCCACCACGCCGGTTGTCGTCGAATAAGCTTGTGGTAACCAGAAGTGTAGGGGCAATATAGCGGCCTTAATGCCGAAAACAATGAGCAACATCATACCGGCGGCTTTAGCTAGTGCAGCCTGGTCTCCGGAGAGTTGCTGCACTTGAATTGCCAAGTCAGCCATATTCAGTGTACCAGTGACTCCGTATAAGGTACCGACCGAAATTAAGAAAAGCGCTGAGCCCAATAAATTGAGCATTACATAGTGTAATGTTGCGCGTATACGGAACTTCCCACCACCATGCATAAGTAATGCGTAGGAGGAAATTAGAAGGACTTCGAAAAAGACAAATAAGTTGAAGATATCGCCTGTTGCGAAAGCGCCCATAATACCCATGATCTGGAATTGAAACAGTGCATGGAAATGAGAGCCCAGGTTATCTTCTGAGTAGCAGCCATAGATGATAACGGGTAATGCAAGTACTGATGTTATCAGCATCATCAACGCACTTAACTTATCTACCATCAACACAATGCCAAATGGAGCCGACCAATCACCCAAGGCGTAAACTATCATTTGCTCTTGGTTGACCTTGAGTAGCAGCAAGATGCATAAAGTGAGTGTTAGTAAGCTCGCAATAAGCCCTATAGCGCGGCGTTTAGGTTGCGGACGCTGTCCCCACGGCAAAAGCTGTAGCAGAGCTGATAACAGCGGTACTAAAATTGGCAGTATCGCCAAATGTTGTTGCCACATCAGCGGTTGCCCTCCGTGCTGTTGTCTTGCTGGTTAACTTCATCAGTACCTATCTCGCCACGAGCACGCACGGCTAAAATGATTGAATAGGCGGTCATAGCGAAACCGATAACGATAGCGGTAAGCACCAATGCCTGAGGTAAAGGATCCGCATAATTTTCCTGTGTGCCATAAATAGGCGCGCCATCAATAGTCAGTCGGCCTGTGGAAAAAAGAAATAAGTTAACCGCATATGACAACATAGTAATGCCCACAACCACAGGAAAAGAGCGGCCGCGAAGAATCAGGAATACGCTACATGCAGTCAATATGCCGACGGTAACAGAGTATAAAGTTTCCATTAATGTCCCTCATGCGTGGGGCGGTGACGAGTTGTCATTTTTCCAAAGTTACTGAGAATCATCATCGTTGCGCCGATGACAGTCAGAAAAACGCCCAAATCAAACAGTAAAGCAGTAGCAAATTCAAATTTGCCCACTACAGGCCAGTCAAGGTATGTGAACCACGACGTTAAAAACGGTTTATTGAACACCCAGCTGCCAATACCTGTAAGCGCTGCGGTCATGACGCCAAGAGACATTAGAGATTGATAATTGACATTAAAGCGTTCTTTAACCCAGTCGACGCCGTTAGCGATGTATTGCAGTATCATTGCGGAGGCAACAATTAATCCTGCGATGAAACCACCGCCCGGCAAGTTATGACCGCGCAAGAAAATATACGCTGCAACTATCATCGCCATCGGCAATATGATGTTCGCAACAGTCGTCAGCATCAATGGGTGTTTAATACGGTGCCATGGACGACCATCAATGTCACTGGACGGCATGAAAGGCTTAAGTTTGTTGAGTAGCTTATGGATACCCGCTGCCGCTATTGCCAGTACCGTAATTTCACCTAAGGTATCGAAGCCACGGAAGTCTACCAGAATAACGTTTACAACGTTTGTTCCACCACCACCTGATTTTGCATTGGCAATGAAAAAGTCGGAAATACTCTCAAATGGCGACGTTAATATTGCAAAGTTTAAGGTGGCGACGATACCGCCAATAAAGCTGGCGATAATGATGTCCCGAAAGACGCGGTGGCCAGACGATGCGCGACTGGTTTTTTGGGGCATAAAAAATAATGCCAAGATCATTAATATGATACTGACGACTTCAACAACGAGCTGAGTCATGGCCAGATCAGGAGCGGAAAAGTGTGCAAAAGCTAAAGAAACGACCAGCCCAACCACTGATAGCATCATTAACATGACGAAGCGATTACGATGCAGTGTTGCAGTAGCAAAAGCAGCCCCGATAAGAACGAGTGCGCCAACCATGCTGACCATATCAATAGGTAATTGCTTTTTACCGCCAGTCACTGCGTTCAAATCACTTAATGAAGGGATGAGAACAACGACAACGCTAATAAGTACAAAAGCAATGTAGCGCTGCAGAGAACCATTATCTAGCCGTTCATAAAAATTGGCGGCCGCATCAGACGCTTTTTGAACAATGCGCTCAAAGTTATGTTTAGCATCTTGTCCGTCAAACTGTCGGTTGAAAGTAAACAGCTGATCTCGGGCGAGGTAAATGAGCACACCACCGGCTACTGCAACTGCGCTCATTAGCAGAGGTACATTAAATCCATGCCAGAGGCTTAACTCGACTATAACAGCGCTACCCGTAACCGTTGAAGCTGCCTGGTTCAGTATCCCCGAGACCATAGCCATAGGCGCCAAGCCTATTGCAATACACAAGAAAGCCAATACCAAAACAGGGGCTGACATCATACGGGGCGGATCATGAGGCTTCTTAGGCAGATCTTTATAGTCACCATTGAAGAAAACGTCGTGTATAAAACGAATCGAATAGGCAACTGAAAGCATTGCGCCAACGGTTGCTAACACGGGTATGAACCAGGAGAGTCCACCAAATAGATGTTGTTGCAGAGCCTGATCTAAGAATAACTCTTTTGAAATAAAGCCGTTAAAAGGTGGAATACCAGCCATTGAAGCAGCGACGATCATGGCTAGAGTCGCAGTGATTGGCATCAAGCTCATGAGGCCCTGCAGTTTCCTCATATCACGTGTCCCAGATTCATGATCAATGATCCCCGCGGTCATAAAGAGACCGGCTTTAAAACACGCGTGATTAATAATATGAAATAGTGCCGCGATGACAGCACCTTGGGTTCCAATTCCTAACAGCATACAGATGAGCCCGAGGTGACTCACTGTAGAGAAAGCCAGTAAACCCTTTAAGTCATGTTTAAGCAGAGCAAAGTAAGCGCCTACTAACATGGTGATGAGGCCGGTAAGAGTGACTAGAGTAAACCACAATTCAGTCTCCGCTAATACCGGGTGAAATCGGGCCAATAAAAAGATACCGGCCTTAACCATAGTCGCTGAATGTAAGTAAGCACTAACAGGCGTTGGGGCTGCCATAGCATGAGGCAGCCAAAACTGGAAAGGGAACTGTGCTGATTTAGTAAAGGCGCCTAATAGAATCAGTATCAAGGCGGGGACGTAATACGTATGCGCTTTAATCAGTTCGGCTGCCGCATAGATATCGTCGAGTTTATAGCTACCAGCTATGTCGCCAATGATAAGAAGGCCGGCTAACAGTGCTAATCCGCCGGCCCCCGTTGTTGCCAACGCCATACGAGCACCGCGACGAGCATCGCTGCTGTGGAACCAATAACCAATCAGTAAAAAAGAAGAGATACTGGTCAGTTCCCAAAATACCCACAGTAATAAAATGTTATCGGCCATGACAATGCCAAGCATCGATGACATAAACAATAATAGGCAGGCATAAAAGCGGGATTCGTCGTCCTTACTGCTCAAATAATAGTGGGCGTAACCAATGATTAAAACGCCAATCCCCAGAATCAGTCCGGCAAACAGTAACGAAAGGCCATCAAGGCGTACTGCAAAATCCAGTCCTATCCCGGGAAGCCACTCTATCAATTGTTTCGGGATGTCGCCTGCCAGGGTAGCTGGCGCATGTTGAAATAGAACAACTAAACACAATACAGGAACAAGTAATGTAACCCCTGTTTTTACAGCCCTCGAGGCTCGTTTCGCCATTAAAGGTAAGAGCGCACCAAAAAATGGGGCAAAAATAATGAACAGCAGATTCATACCATCGAAGTCCCATGTCAACTTGTGCTCTTTATGTAGGCATATCTAGCAGAGCAACTTAAAGTATTGAATTTACCATTGGTTTTGTTGCAAGCCAACTAAACTAAACTCTAAACATAGTGCGTTCAACGTACGCCTACGAAAAATTCTGAGATTACCCTACCACTTACAAATTTTATCTGTTACACTTCGCGACCCTTTTTATAAGGGAAAAACCAAAGGCAGCACGACCCGAGAGGGTCTGTTTTTTTAACTAAGCGGGGCACTGAAATGATCCAAATGCAAACTACCCTGGACGTTGCCGATAACTCCGGCGCGCGCAGCGTACAATGTATTAAGGTTCTAGGTGGTTCGCACCGTCGCTACGCAAACATCGGCGATATCATCAAAGTTACTGTTAAGGAAGCAATTCCTCGCGGTAAGGTGAAGAAAGGCGATGTAGTGAATGCGGTGGTCGTTCGCACCAGAAAAGGCGTCCGTCGACAAGACGGGTCGGTCATCCGTTTTGACCGCAACGCGGCTGTGTTGTTGAATAACAACCAACAGCCCATTGGCACACGTATTTTCGGGCCGGTAACTCGTGAACTGCGTTCAGAGCAGTTTATGAAGATTATCTCGCTGGCACCAGAAGTACTATAAGGAGTCAATTATGGCGGCAAAAATTAAACGTGATGACGAAGTAGTCGTCCTGGCAGGTAAGGACAAGGGCAAGCAAGGCAAAGTCCTAAAAGTTCTTACCGATAAAGATCGCGTGATCGTGGAAGGCGTCAACGTAGTCAAGAAACATCAAAAACCAAATCCTGGTTTAGGTGAATCTGGCGGTATCGTTGAACAAGAAGCAGCCATCCACATTTCGAACGTAGCGATCCTTAACCCAGAGACAGGTAAAGCAGATCGTGTTGGATTTCGTACTGAAGATGGCAAGAAAGTTCGCTTCTTCAAATCGAACAACGCAATCATTTAATTCAAACTTGGAGTTTTACGATGGCGAAACTGCATGATTTTTATAGAGAATCGGTAGTTCCTGAGCTTATGAAAGAGTTCAGCTACAACAGCGTCATGCAAGTCCCTCGGATTGAAAAAATCACCCTTAACATGGGTGTTGGTGAAGCTCTGGCTGACAAAAAAGTACTTGATAACGCAGTGGCGGACCTAGAGGCTATCTCTGGTCAAAAGCCAATTCGTACTGTGGCACGCAAGTCTGTCGCCGGTTTCAAAGTCCGTGAAGGCTTCCCGATTGGCTGTAAAGTAACTCTGCGCGGCGAGCGCATGTGGGACTTTTTGCAACGCTTAATTTCGATTGCAATCCCACGTATCCGTGACTTCCGCGGCCTGAACCCTAAATCGTTCGATGGTCGTGGTAATTACAGCATGGGTGTTCGTGAGCAGATCATCTTTCCGGAAGTCGACTATGATAAAGTCGACAAGGTACGTGGTCTGGATATCACCATTACCACAAATGCTGGCACAGATGACGAAGCTCGTGCTTTGCTAGCTGCCTTTAACTTCCCGTTCAGAAAGTAAGGTGTAGAGTTATGGCAAAACAGTCAATGAAAGCGCGTGACGTGAAGCGAGCTAAAATCGCTTCAAAATACGCAGAAAAACGCAACGCACTGAAAACGGTCATTAATGACCCTAAAGCATCAGACGAAGAGCGTTGGGAAGCCGTACTTAAGTTGCAACAGCTCCCACGTGATGCCAGTCCGACGCGTCAACGTAACCGTTGTCGTATAACTGGTCGTCCTCATGGTTTCCTTCGTAAATTCGGCATGAGCCGAATCAAGGTCCGTGAGATGGCGATGCGCGGTGAAATTCCTGGCTTGAAAAAAGCTAGCTGGTAAGCCACGAATCACGGGAGAAAGCAAATATGAGCATGCAAGATCCAATTGCGGATATGTTCACACGCATTCGCAACGCTCAAGGTGCTAATAAAGTAACGGTTAAAATGCCGTCTTCTAAGCAGAAAGTGGCGATTGCTCAAGTTCTGAAAGAAGAAGGTTTTATTACTGGTTACAGTGCCGAGAGTACTGTTAAACCTGAGCTTGAAGTCGAATTGAAATATTTCGAAGGCAAGCCAGTAATCGAATCAATCGAGCGCGTTAGTCGCCCTGGTTTGCGTATCTATAAGAAACGCAACGAGTTGCCTAACGTAATGGGTGGCCTTGGCATCGCAGTAGTTTCGACGTCTAAAGGCCTGATGACTGATCGTGCCGCTCGCCAAGCTGGTCTTGGTGGCGAAATCATCGGTTACGTAGCGTAATAGGAGGTAGGAAATGTCACGTGTTGCTAAAGCACCCATTGAAATTCCTGCTGGCGTTGAAGTTACGCTAAATGGCCAGGAAGTCACGATTAAAGGTGCCCAAGGCTCTCTGAGTCGTGTTGTTAATGATGCAGTTGAACTGGTAAAAGAAGAGAGTGAGTTACGCACCAACGCTCGCGAAGGTGTTGCTAACTCAACCGCTCAAGCTGGTACGGCTCGTGCATTGTTGCAAAACATGGTGGTCGGAGTCACTAAAGGATTCGAACGTAAGTTGCAGTTGATGGGTGTTGGTTACCGTGCGCAAGCACAAGGTAAAAAACTAAACCTGACACTGGGCTTCTCGCATCCTGTGGAGTTCGAGATTCCAGATGGAATCACAATCGATACTCCGACTCAGACTGAAGTCGTCGTTAAAGGTGCAGATAAGCAGTTAGTGGGTCAAGTTGCCGCTAACATTCGTGCATATCGTAAACCTGAGCCTTATAAAGGCAAAGGTGTTCGTTATGCTGACGAGCAAGTGCGCCGTAAAGAAGCCAAGAAAAAGTAGGGTAATACGATGGACAATAAAGCAGCTCGCTTACGTCGTGCTACTCGCGCACGTAAACAAATTAAAGAGTTGGGTGCAAATCGCCTGGTCGTTCACCGTACACCACGGCATATTTACGCACAGTTGATCGCACCTAACGGTTCTGAAGTGCTGGCAGCCGCATCGACTGCAGAGAAAACTATTCGCGACGCGCTAAAAGCTACGGGTAACGTAGATGCAGCTAAAGTCGTGGGTAAAACTATCGCTGAACGAGCGATTGAAAAGGGCGTTAAAAGCGTATCTTTCGATCGTAGTGGTTTTAAATACCACGGTCGCGTAGCCGCATTAGCGGACGCAGCTCGTGAAGCCGGACTTCAGTTCTAGGAGACGAACATGGCAAATGTAGAAGCTCAAACCGGTGAACTGATAGAAAAGTTGATCACGGTTAATCGTGTAGCAAAAGTTGTTAAAGGTGGTCGTATCTTTAGCTTCACTGCACTGACTGTGGTTGGCGACGGTAAAGGTAAAGTCGGTTTTGGTTATGGTAAAGCGCGTGAAGTACCCGCTGCTATTCAAAAAGCAATGGAAAAAGCACGCCGCAATATGGTTACCGTTCAACTGAAAGGCGAAACTTTACAGCATCCTGTAAAAGGACGTCATTCAGGTTCACAGGTATACATGCAACCTGCTTCAGAAGGTACGGGTATCATCGCTGGTGGTGCAATGCGTGCGGTTCTTGAAGTTTCAGGTGTACATAACGTGCTGTCAAAGGCATATGGTTCAACCAACCCAATCAACGTTGTTCGCGCGACTATCAAAGCGTTGAACGGCATGAAATCGCCGGAGCAAGTTGCGGCGAAGCGTGGATTGCGCGTTGACGAAATACTGGGGTAGTGAACAATGGCGAATAAGACAATCAAAGTAACACAGACGCGTAGCTCTATCGGTCGTTTGCCGAAGCATAAAGCTACACTACGTGGCTTGGGTCTCCGCCGCATTGGTCACACAGTAGAGTTGGAAGACACTGCTGCAGTCCGCGGTATGGTGAACCGAGTTAATTACATGATTAAGGTGGAGGGATAAGCGCATGGATCTTAATACACTTGCTCCCGCACCTGGTGCAAAAAGCAGCAAAAAGCGCGTTGGACGCGGTATTGGATCAGGTCTTGGAAAGACTGGTGGACGTGGCCACAAAGGGCAGAAATCTCGCTCTGGTGGTACCGTTAAGCCAGGTTTCGAAGGCGGACAAATGCCGATTCAACGTCGTCTGCCAAAATTTGGTTTTACTTCTCGCAAGGCTATGGTCACTGCAGAAGTAAACTTGGCAGAAATCGCGAAAGTTGACGGTGATACCGTTGAACTGGCGACTTTGAAAGCAGCAGGTCTCGTTCGTAAGAACGTACTACACGCTAAAGTCATCAAATCTGGTGAGTTAAGTCGTGCTGTGACTGTCAAAGGTCTTAAAGTCACCAAAGGCGCTCGCGAAGCTATTGAAGCTGCTGGCGGCAAAATCGAAGGATAGAGCAAATGGCTAAACCAGGATTGGAATCAAATCGAGCGCAAGGTGGCTTGTCGGAACTTAAGCGTCGCCTGTTATTTGTGTTAGGAGCGATTATCGTTTTCCGAGCGGGCTCCTTTGTGCCTATTCCTGGTATTGATTCCGCTGTATTAGCTCAGTTGTTTGCACAACAGAAAGACACCATCGTTGCCATGTTTAACATGTTCAGCGGTGGTGCTTTAGAACGTGCGTCAGTATTTGCATTAGGTATTATGCCGTATATTTCGGCTTCGATTATTATGCAGCTGGCAAGTGTGGTACATCCGCGCTTGGCAGAGCTTAAGAAAGAAGGCGAGTCTGGTCGTCGCAAGATTAACCAGTATACGCGCTGGGGTACTTTAATATTGGCCACGGTGCAGTCGATAGGTATAGCCACTGGCTTACCAAATTTGATGCCAGGACTTGTAATAGACCCTGGTTTCGGCTTCTACTTCACTGCTGTGGTGAGCTTAGTCACAGGAACAATGTTCCTTATGTGGTTAGGTGAACAGATTACTGAGCGTGGTATTGGCAACGGTATCTCTATCCTGATCTTTGTGGGTATTGTTGCAGGCTTACCTTCCGCTATCGGTCAAACGGCCGAACAAGCGCGTCAAGGTGACTTGCACTTGTTATTGTTGTTATTAATTGGTGCTGTTGTGTTGGCAGTCACTTATTTCGTTGTTTTTGTTGAGCGTGGTCAACGTCGCATCGTCGTTAACTATGCAAAACGTCAACAAGGTCGTAAGGTCTTCGCCGCTCAAAGTACGCACTTGCCGTTGAAAGTGAATATGGCTGGTGTTATTCCACCAATTTTTGCATCGAGCATTATTTTATTTCCGGGTACCATTGCCACTTGGTTTGGCTCTGGTGAAGGTGCGGTTGCAGACTTTTTGCAACAAGTATCAATGACATTGTCTCCCGGTCAGCCGTTATATGTGTTATTGTACGCGGCTGCGATAATCTTCTTCTGTTTCTTCTATACTGCGTTGGTTTTTAACCCACGCGAAACAGCGGATAACTTGAAGAAGTCAGGTGCGTTCATTCCGGGGATTCGCCCAGGTGAACAAACCTCAAGATACATCGATAAAGTAATGACGCGATTGACATTAGCAGGCGCACTGTACATTACCTTTGTCTGTTTAGTTCCGGAGTTCATGATGATTGCATGGAATGTGCAATTCTACTTCGGCGGTACATCATTATTGATTATCGTTGTTGTTATCATGGACTTTATGGCACAGGTTCAGACTCATATGATGTCGCATCAATATGACTCTGTCCTGAAAAAAGCCAATCTGAAAGGCTACGGCCGGTAAGATTGGGTAGAACGGAGAGTAGCAATGAAAGTTCGTGCTTCCGTGAAGAAAATCTGTCGTAACTGCAAAATCATCAAGCGTAACGGTGTAGTTCGCGTTATTTGCACTGATGCTAAGCATAAGCAACGACAAGGTTGATTCGAAGGAAAGGCTGGCGGCTTAATCGCCGCAGCCTTTGAAGTATTTGCAATTCGGCAATCGGTTGAGTATCCTAACGGGCTTTTCAACTGAAGCCTACAAACTGAAGGAGACGTGTTAGTGGCCCGTATCGCTGGCATTAACGTTCCTGACAATAAGCATGCAGTCATAGCCTTGACTGCAATCTACGGTGTTGGCCGTACTCGTTCACAGCAGATTCTTGCTGCCACGGGTATTGCTGAAGACACCAAGATTGGTTCATTGTCAGAAGACAAACTGGACGCGCTTCGTGACGCTGTATCAAAGTTCGCTGTAGAAGGTGATCTGCGTCGTGAAGTATCTATGAACATTAAACGTTTGATGGACCTCGGGTGTTTCCGTGGACTTCGTCATCGTCGTAGCTTACCTCTACGTGGACAGCGCACTAAAACGAATGCGCGTACTCGTAAAGGTCCGCGCAAACCAATTAAGAAATAGGGGGATTGAGTAATGGCTAAAACACCAACTCGCTCTCGAAAGCGCGTTAAAAAGCAGGTCGCCGATGGCATGGCTCACGTACATGCATCTTTCAACAACACCATTATTACCATTACTGATCGCCAGGGTAACGCATTAGCGTGGGCTACCGCAGGTGGATCAGGCTTCCGTGGTTCACGGAAATCAACGCCGTTCGCAGCACAGGTTGCAGCAGAACGTGCAGGTGAAATGGCGAAGGAATACGGACTGAAAAACCTGGAAGTATTTGTGAATGGTCCAGGCCCAGGTCGTGAATCATCGATTCGTGCCCTGAACGCTGTTGGTTACAAAATCACAAATATTACCGATGTGACACCGATTCCTCACAACGGTTGTCGTCCGCCTAAGAAACGTCGCGTTTAAGGCGTGAATCGATAGTTGGAGAAAGATCATGGCTAGATATTTGGGTCCAAAGCTCAAGCTGAGCCGTCGCGAAGGAACAGATTTGTTCCTTAAAAGCGGCGTTCGCGCAATCGATTCTAAATGTAAAATCGAGACTGCACCTGGACAACATGGCGCGCGTCGCGGCCGTTTGTCAGATTATGGTGTTCAGTTGCGTGAGAAACAGAAAGTTCGTCGTATGTACGGCGTTCTGGAAAAGCAATTTCGTAACTACTACAAAGAAGCTGCACGACTGAAAGGCAATACCGGTGAAAACCTGTTGCAGTTGCTGGAACAGCGCTTGGATAACGTAGTGTATCGCATGGGTTTTGCGTCAACACGCGCAGAAGCTCGTCAGCTGGTCAGTCACAAAGCAGTTGTTGTGAATGGTCAGGTAGTGAACATTCCATCGTTCAAGGTTCGTCCTGAAGATGTCGTTTCTGTTCGCGAGAAAGCGAAAAAGCAGGCACGTATCGGAGCAGCACTGGAACTTGCAGAACAACGTGAGAAACCAGTCTGGATAGAAGTAGACAACAACAAATTGGAAGGTGCTTTTAAACGTCTTCCAGAGCGTAGTGATTTGTCTGCTGAAATTAACGAACAGTTGATCGTAGAGCTTTACTCTAAGTAAAGCTTAAGCATAGAGAGAGGACACAATGCAGGGTTCTGTTACCGAATTCCTAAAGCCGAGGTTAGTCGACATCGAGCAAATCAGCCCGACTCATGCCAAGGTGACACTGGAGCCTCTGGAACGCGGCTTTGGTTATACACTGGGTAATGCGTTACGTCGCATTTTACTGTCGTCAATGCCAGGCTGTGCAGTGACTGAGGTTGAAATCGATGGCGTGCTGCATGAATACAGCAGCAAAGAGGGTGTTCAGGAAGATGTCATTGAAGTTTTGTTAAACCTGAAAGGGCTGGCTGTCAGCGTTGAAGGTAAAGACGAAGCAACTTTGACTTTGAATAAATCCGGGGCAGGTCCTGTAACAGCAGGCGATTTCACGCACGATGGTGATGTTGAGATCGTTAATCCTGAGCACGTTATCTGTCATTTGACAGGCGACTACGAACTCGTTATGCGAGTGAAAGTCGAACGTGGTCGTGGTTACGTGCCTGCGGCATCACGTCAGTCAGCTGATGATGATGAACGTCCAATCGGTCGTCTACTAGTCGACGCGTCGTTCAGCCCGGTAGAACGCATTGCATATTCTGTTGATGCGGCTCGTGTTGAACAACGCACAGATTTAGATAAGCTGGTTATCGAAATGGAAACCAATGGTACATTGGATCCAGAAGAAGCTATTCGCCGCGCAGCCACTATATTGGCTGAACAGTTGGATGCTTTTGTCGAACTTCGTGACATCAGTGAGCCGGAAGAGAAAGAAGAAAAGCCGGAATTTGATCCGATTCTTCTTCGTCCGGTCGACGACTTGGAATTGACTGTTCGATCTGCGAACTGCTTAAAAGCAGAAGCGATTCAGTACATTGGTGACTTAGTACAACGTACTGAGGTCGAGTTGTTAAAGACTCCAAACTTAGGTAAGAAATCGTTGACTGAAATCAAAGACGTGTTGGCTTCACGTGGTTTGTCTCTTGGCATGCGCCTTGAGAACTGGCCACCAGCTAGCTTAATTGATAACGACTAAGGTCACCTTAGTAATAGATTTACTGAGAAGGGTATAGGTATGCGCCATCGTAAGAGTGGTCGTCAACTAAATCGAAACAGCAGCCATCGTCAGGCAATGTTCCGCAACATGGCAAGCTCTTTGGTGCGTCATGAGATCATCAAAACGACTTTGCCTAAGGCAAAAGAGTTACGTCGCGTTGTTGAGCCGTTGATCACAATGGCAAAACAAGACAGCGTAGCAAACCGTCGTTTGGCGTTCTCACGCACACGTGACAAAGAGATTGTTGGCAAGCTGTTTAATGAATTAGGTCCGCGTTATGAAGAACGCCCTGGTGGTTACACTCGTATTATGAAGTGTGGTTTCCGTGCAGGTGATAACGCGCCAATGGCTTACATTGAATTAGTTGGTCGCCCAGAAGTTGAAGAAGTTGAAGAAGTAGCAGAAGAAGTTACGGAGTAAGCAACTTTAAGAAGTTAAAAAGCCGACTGCTTGCAGTCGGCTTTTTTGTTTAGAAAATTATTTTATTGAGTCGATTCATTCCGAAAGATCTTAGCGAAAGTTTTTTGGTCTAAATAACCTTCCTCTACCAGCCACTTTAGTTCGCTACGGCTAACTCCCGATTGTTTAGCTTCCAATGTTAATAATTGCCAATCGGCTTTAGTAATATTGTAGGCATCACTTCCTGTTTCAGGACTGGTGAAAAAGTTTTTGAGTACAGCTATAAGAGACTTTGCAGTGTCAGGCAAAGCTTTTATAGATTTGATAATCGAAGATAGTATGAAGTTCGGTGCTTCGTTTGCGGCCGTTCTAACAACTGATTCGCTAAAATCGGGATGGGAAGCTACGGCTTGACGAATGATAGAATCGGCCCGTTTTGGCTGATGTTGTAAAGCAATGGTAATGATATCGTCAATATAGGCAGGCTCGGTTTGTATAGCTGCTTTTACAATGGTATCAGCTAAGTTTGGATATCTGGATAATGCGACATCGACGACGTTATAAGTGACGGCTGGCTCAGCTTGTATGGCAGCTACAACTATTGCGGTAACCCTAGCTTCTCCTCTTGCATCGAAAGCCGCATTAACAATATAAGTCGCATGCTCGGGGTAGTTATTAATTAAAATACGAACCGTCCGCATGATAGAGAAGTTTTTATGAAGGTGGTTATCAATAATACTTCGATAAGTATTTTGCAATTTAGAATTCGAATTCTCTGTTTTAGTATTATCGAAAACTTTCGCATGACTCGTCTGTATGGCGCTTGAACTTATCATAGCCGCTAGCAAACAAGTAAAAGTAAGTAATTTCCAGCGCATAAACTTGAAGCCCTTTAATGAGTCTAATTTTTATATAGAGTGCTCAAATATAACAACAGTTCAAATAAAGCACAAAAAAATAACAAATTTGAATTAAAAAACAGCAAAATTTAGAGCTTATTTATCTTTCGTATTTTTTTTGACCAGTTGAGCTTCGTGATCAAAAAAAGATCTTGAAAGGTTCACAGAGATCACTATAATTCGCCGCCGTTGTCATGAGGAATCAGTCAACGGCGTTTTGTTTCAACCGGGCTGAAAAAAGCCGATAAAAAGTGGTTGACGAAACAACTGGGAAGTGTAGAATACGCCTCCCTGCTTCGTAAGAAGCAACGCTCTTTAACAATTATATCAAGCCAAGCAAACTGTGTGGGCACTTGCAGAAGTAAGCAAACAGAAATATTTGTA